>NZ_JXYC01000006.1:0-315891 GCF_000967665.1 Marinomonas sp. S3726
CATGACCATGACCATGACCATAAGAGCCTCTCTGAGAAAAAGACACTTTCAAATCTTGATGCGCATAATCAAGAGGACTTTTATCTTAAGGTGTCAGATGATGGTTTAAATATGGCTTGGGTTTTTCCTCAAACGGCTGCTTTTGATCAGGCCTTGTTAGAGAGTGTGCTTGAAAAGCTTAATGGGATGGAAAACATTTTAAGGATGAAAGGTGTATTTAATCTTGCTTCGGGGGCTTTATTATTAAATGCAACGCAAAGGGATTTTTCCCTTTATGCTAATGAGAAAAAACAGACGGAATCTAAACTTGAACTGATTCTGTCTGCAGATAGTGAAGATCTGAACCAAGACCAAATTCAGTCTTGGGTGTTAAGCTTGCTCTGAACTAAGGCTATTGAGGCCTCAGGTCTATTCTAACCTTTACTTTATTGCCTGGCGCTTCATAGTTTAGATCGTCAAAACTGAAGAGCTTGGCAATTGCTATCCCTCTACCATGAGGGTCCGTAATCCGCTCGTTATCAATTTCTAAAAACTCCTCCCAATCAAAACCTTCCCCTTGGTCGGTAATAATAATTTCAACCATGTCTGAGTTTTTATCAATTTCTAAAGTGGCGTTTTTGTCTGAATTCTCATCGAGGGTGAGTCGTCTTTCGACTTCTTCTTCCCATTGGTCAATTTCCATTAAATGGGTTTTCTCTTTATAACTGATCCCCAGGTTGCCATGCTCTATGGCATTAATCATCAGCTCTCTTAAGCCAATTGGTGTATTAATATTATGGGGGAACATACTGCTCAAGCTTTCAACTAGGCAGTTCACATCATGTAGGGTGCGAAAGTTAAACTGACCTTGGTTAATTAGGCTAAAAGCATCAGCAAATTTGTCTTGGTTTTCAACTAAAGAGCGTATGCTGTTTAATTCGTTAAGCGCGGCTTTAAGAACCGAGAAAAGAACATCTTGTCCTAATGGTTTTGTGAGGTAATAAAAGGCACCAGCATTCAAGCCTTTCGAAATGGCTGATGGAGCGCTTAAGCCTGAAATCATAATGGCCGGAACATGCTTATATTTATCCAGCTCTTTGGCTTTTTTTAATAGTTCTAGACCGTCTCCATCCGGCATAACCCAATCAAGCAGAAGTACATCAAACTGGTAATCATCGTTGGTTAAGTATTCCCAAGCCAGTTTGCTAGATTGTGCAAATGTAACTTGGTAATCAGATTCAGATAAATAGTGTTCTAATATCCTTAAGTTAATTTCTTCATCATCAACGGCTAGTAGGTGGGGGCGAATATTTGTCAAAGCGACGTCCTCATATATGTCTTAACCCTAATATAGACGCTTGGTATAAGCTTGCTCATCTTACTATGTTTATTCTTGTAGTTAAGTTTATAAATGAGCCATATTTGTTATGAAATTGTTATTGCTACTTGATTATCACTTGTTTTCAGTAGCGCATTTTTTACTCGTGTTTCTATTACTAAATAGTCAAATGGTTTTCGAATACAGTCATAAGCGCCATTTTCAATGGCAATAGAGGCTTCTTTTCGATATTGATCACTGTATAAAACAATCACTGGAATGTGCTTTGTGGCGCTGATTTCTTTTAGTTGAGTGAGTGTGTCTAAACCACTCATAAAAGGCATGAGTAAGTCTAATAGTATTAGGTCTGGTTTATATAATTCGGCTTTTCGTATGCCTTGAGCACCTGTCTGTGCACAAGAAATTTGGACTTTATCTCTTAAGAAGTTACCAAGAATTTGCAAACTGTTTTTGTCGTCATCAATAATCAAGACTTTTTGATCAGTATTCATGACAGGACCTCCTTGTCCTTTTGTAAGATTAAGCGTCTAAATAACTTACTTCTTCCAATAGTTCATTGCGGTAATGTACTTGATTTTTACCTGACTTTTTAGCGTCATATAATAAAGCATCAGCGGCATTCAAGAGCCAGTTTGGAGATAGTTTTTTACTTGGTTTACAGGTAACGCCACCTAGGCTAATTGTTAGGGTATTGTTGTTAATACATTGGGCTTGCTCTTGTGTTGCTTGAATTCTGACATCTAGCTTTTCAATTTCTAGGCGACAAGATTCAATAATCGTTTCTACGTCAGAGGCTTTGGTTCCTGGCATAAGCAAGATAAACTCTTCGCCACCGTAGCGAGCTACTAGGTGGTCTTTATTGCTACTGATTGAGTTTATTGTGTTAGCAAGGGTTGAGGCTACTTGTTTTAAGACCTTATCCCCAGAGGTATGACCAAAACTATCGTTATGTAGTTTGAAACAGTCTATATCTATCATGGCGACGGTTAAAGGTTGCTCTTCATCTAAGCATTTTAGCCATTGTATTTTGAAGTCTTGGGTAAACTTACGGCGATTGGCAATGGCCGTTAGAGGATCTATATGTACAAGCTCATCTAATAAAAGCCGTTGTTCAATTAATTTAAGCTGTAAGCCGATACGAGCTTGAACAATATCTGAGTGAAATGGCTTATGGATATAGTCACATGCACCTAGTTGGAATGCATGTGCCTCATGGTTTGTCTCACTTAAGGCACTAATGAAAATAACAGGAATCTCATTGGTACAGGGGTTTTGTTTGAGGATTTCCATCACCTCAAAGCCTGTCATAACTGGCATAAGTATGTCGAGAATAATGAGATCAGGCTGAAAACGTTTGCTAAGGTCTATCGCCTCAGCGCCATTTTTAGCGCATAAAATCTCACAATCGCCTCTATCATCAATAATGCTAGTGAGGAGGATACGATTGATCTCTTCATCGTCAACCAGAAGTATTAGGTGCTTTTTATGAAAAGACTGACTCATATTAGATGTCTCTATCATTTCTAGACAGGTTGTTTAGAAGTTGTTCTGCTAAAGCTGATGCTTTTTCAAACTCAACATCTTCTACCCAGTCAACTAACTGCTTAACTTGTACCTCTAAGTGACTACCTTTAGCCAGTGTTAGTAGCGTTTGCATATCTTGCTCAACACTAAAATCAGAAGAATTTAGGAGAGGTAATATGCTGGTTAAATAGTCTTTTAGTTTTATATCTATCTGTAGCTTACCAATTATTGGATCAGAATCGCTTATCGCATCAGATATTTCTTGTATCAGCAGTTTTAGTGGTCCAGTAATATTATCAAGTAGGCCTGTTAATAAAGACTCAGCTTCATTATCAAGGTCACTCGTTTTATTTTTATATTGTTCTAATTCTTTTTCTAATATGGCACTTTGATCGTATAAATCTAATGCGCCTATATAGATAGCATTCGACTTTAAAGAATGTACCTTAATGAATAAGGTCTCAAATTTCCTTTGATTAAACAAGTCATTCAATTCATTCTCTAGACCAGAGTTATCCTTTAAGAAGCTTTTTACTAGCTGGATATAGAGTTTATGTTGCCCTTTTAAGCGAGCAAGAGCCTCTTTAGTCGATAACAAACTTATGTTTTCAAGCTTTGTGATTTTAGTTGTTAGCTCTTGGTTTGCTTCTTCTTTTTTATCAAGAGTATCTAACTTTATCGGATCTGGCTGGTTCTTTTCTTTAATCCATGAGGAGAGTATTTTAGCCAGGCTTAAAGGGTCTATCGGCTTGGATATATAATCATTCATACCAGCATTTAAACACTTTTCCTTATCAGATGCGGTTGCATGTGCTGTCATTGCAATAATAGGGAGGTCTTTCCATCTTGCATGCTCTCTGATTTTCTTGGTTGCCGTAAAGCCATCCATAAGAGGCATTTGAATATCCATGAAAACGAGATCGTAATCTTGCTTTGTGAGCTTCTCTATCGCTTCTAATCCATTTACAGCTAAATCAATATTAGCTAGCGTTTCTTTTAATAAGCCCTGAGCAACTTGACGGTTTAGGGCGTTATCTTCAACGAGTAAGATTTTTCTACCTTGATAGAGTTGAGGCGATTTAGTCTCTTTAATCGCTTTTGAGGTAATAAGCCTTATGTTTTTATCTGCAAAGGTTAACAGGACTCTAAAACCAAATGTAGAACCTTTGCCAGGTTCACTATTAACCCAAATCTCCCCTTTCATTAATTCAATGAGCTCTTTAGAGATAGCAAGGCCTAATCCAGTCCCACCATATTGGCGTGTTATGGAGTCATCGCCTTGGCTAAAGGAGTTAAATAATTGGCTGATTTGTTTTTTATTCATACCCACGCCTGAATCAATCACTTCAAACTTGAGTTGTGCTAAACCTTGTTCATTTGGCTCTAAATGAATGTGGATGTCTACTTTCCCAGAGTGGGTAAACTTCACCGCATTATTTGCTAAATTAATGAGTATTTGTTGTAGCCTAAGTGGGTCACCTTGTAATAATGGAATGCCTTGTTCATGGTTGTAAATGTTGAGAGCGAGTCCTTTTTCTTTAGCCTTGATTGAGCAAATAGACGTACTATTTTCAATGACTTCGTTTAAATCAAATGGAATAGATTCTAATGATAATTTGTGAGCTTCAATTTTTGAAAAATCGAGCACACTATTTATTAAGCCTAATAATACTTCTGCTGATTCAAGAATTTTATTGAGATAATCTTTCTGTTCTAGATTTAATTGGGTTTTTAGCGCCAAGTGACTTAAACCTATCACAGCATTCATTGGGGTCCGGATTTCATGGCTCATGGTTGCTAGAAACATGGATTTAGCTTGATTAGCTTCCTCTGCCTGTAATTTAGCTAAGTTTAGCTGTTTGGTTCTTTTATTTACTCTGTCTTCTAGGTTTTGATAAACCAAAGCATTGTCGATAGATATAGCGGCCTGACCTGCCAGAATATTTAAAACCTCTAAACGATCTTTAGTAAAAGCCCCAGATATTAAATTATTTTCAAGATATAGAATTCCCATCAAAACACCTTGTTTTAAGATGGGGTAGCAAAGTAATGAAACTGGGCTTTGCTCTTGGATGTAAGGGTCTATTGCATAATCAAGACAAGTACCGGCGTTATCTAAAATCACAGGAGTGCGGGTGCGTTTTACATAAGTCAGAATAGACTTAGGTAAGGCAGAGCTTTGTAACTCTTCTGAATTAAAGTCTATCAGTGTGCCGACAGGAATACGTTCTTCGTCATGACTATCTTTGCTAGCGAACTGATCGTTTATCGCTGAGGCCTGAACACTCCAATTGTCATCCGTATTAAGGATAAGTTCGCCAGACTGTGCACCGGCTTCTGAAATAATGGTCGACATTAATTTAGTTAGAAGCTGGTCAATCTGGATCTCGCTAGAAATGATCTGGGCTGATTTAGTGACTGATAATAGATCGAGTGAGCTTCTTTCAAAATTACGAGTGTTGAGCGTATTTGTATGTGGTCTTGATGTTTGTAATTTGAGCTCGGGGTAGGCTTGTTGTAACTGAATCGCTTTATTTTTTGCACCCCAGTTGAGAAAGTGAGTGTAAGCTTCTTTTAAATAGCTCAGTGCAATAGTCAGCTTGCCTTTTCTAAACCAAAAGCGACCTGCAAGCTCATTTGCGATACCTGTATGGTAAATAAAGTCACCTTCACTAGCGCCTAAAATAGCATCATCATATAAATCAAGTGCAGCTAGAGTGTCGCCTTCTAAACTCGCCAATTCTGCATCAATTAACTTTAATTTAAAGCCAAAGTTAACCTCACAGTTATTTGCCCAGTTTTGCATTTTATCTCTGTTTTCAGCAATTTTAAGCTTCATTTCTTGTTGTTTAGAAATATCTAAAGCATCAGTTTGACTTACTTGGATTAAGCTCAATGTTTGTAAAAAGCAGTGTTCTGAAATGCTGAACCAGCCAAATGTTGCTGCAAGCGTTTTCTCTGCTTCGATAGAGAAGTCTAATGCTAAGCTGTAGTGGCCTAAGATAAAGGCTTCCATCATCTTGCTAAAATGATAATAGTTAAGACAGAGTATATGATTAGAATCAATAAGAGTTTGCACAAACTCAGATTCATTAAAGTTCTCATCATCCCAACTTAAATCTGTTTTGCTTCTGCCTTGTAAGAGGTTGTTGGAGCGCATAAGCATTTCGTGCACTTCCATTGTATTTGGATCGGCTAATTTTTGTATGACACCACTAAGTTGTTTGCCTTCTTCTTCAATAATATTAAGAGGTTGTCCACTGAGTAGCATATGTTTAAGAATATGGAAGGCGCTGTAACTAGCAAAAACGATTTCACCCGCTTCTAACCCTGCTTTAAGTGCTTTCTTGAGGTAATCAATATTGTTTGGTAAGTGAGATGACCAAGGGCTATTCGTGACACCAAACATGGTATAAATCTTACAGGTTAAGGGTGAATACGGGCTGCGTTTCACTAAATCGACAGCCAGTTTTCCAAACTCATAACCTTGCTGGTAGTTCCCCATAAATGCGGCCAACATGGTGCCATAATTGACATAACCAAAGGCAGACATGTTTGAGTTACCTTGCTGAATAGATAGCTTTACCATTTTAACAACAGCTAGGGTGCTCATATGCAGTTTTACATTAATTGCAGGCCCCCAAATGTGGCCAAAAAGATCCATTAGCACGAGGGTTTTTGGGTCTTGCATTGGAGGGAGTTCAAGTAAACTTTCTATACTTTTTGCTTCAATAAAGGACGCTATTTCAGAGAGTTCTACGCCCATTTGTTGTTGTAATGCTTCATCTTCTTCGGGCCAGAAAACACCCAATAAACGAATGCCTTCAGAGCCTGCGCTAAGAGCCTGATCGAATTGGCCTAGACCTGCATAAAGCTCAGTTTTAAGTGCTAGGATTCTGGCTCTGTCTATGTCTTCAATTTTGTGTTCTAAGATAAAGTCACAGGCTTTGTGAGCGGCATCGAAACGCCCTGCTAGGTGTGCTGCTTCTGCTTTTTCTTTATAAAAATTAAGTGCGATCTGGTAATTATTATGCCAACAATCAGCAGATAAAAATTGAATACCATGATCAAGGTAATTAAGTGCAGGTACATAGGCATTGGAATCTTTAGCCTTAATTGCTGCTCTCAAATTCAACTTTATTAGAGAGTGAAGCTCCTCTTTATCACCACTAAAGAGGGATTGGGCTAGATTGAAATGATGAAGAATATTAAAGAGTTGGTCGTCTGAATTTGGGCCTTGTTTTTCTAATAGGTTTTGACCAAGTTCTAGATGAATTCGTTCGGCATTTACTTCAATGCCAATGTTGTAGGCCGCTTGCTGGATGTTGTCATGACAAAAGCGGAACTTAGGGTTACTGATTTCTAGTAGTTCACTTTGTCCAAAAGTTCTGTAACTGCTATCTATTGCTTGAATAAAACCATGGTCAATACAGACTGATAGATGTTGTGCGCAGACTGCAAGAGGCTGTTTAATCAGCATGCAGAGTGTTCTGAAATCGAATGTGGTGCCGATAAAGGCCGCCAGCTTGAGTGATTTCTGGCAGGCATAATCGATTTTTTCTATCTTGCTAATCATAAAGTCAGCAACATTATCGGTAACTGCCCAACTTCTAATTTTATCTATATCCCAATGCCAACGCCCTTGTGAGGGGTTGAAACTAATGAGTTTTTGGTCGTAAATCGAGTAGAGAAACTGGGTTAAGAAAAAAGGGTTTCCTAGTGTTTTTTCATAACATAGCTCTGCTAATGTGTAAGTGTCTTGCGCTGGCAAAGATAAGGTTGAAGCAATTAATTGATTGACTGAATTTAAATCAAGAGGCTGCAGAGGAATACGGACGATGTCTTTGTCAGTTTTACCTATCTCATTCAACGTTAAGTTTAATGGGTGGGCCCTGCTAATTTCGTTTTCTCTATAGGCTCCTATAATAAGCAGGTGATTCGAATCTTCGTCACTTAAAATAGTTTCTATTAGATTAAGTGAGGCTGAGTCTGCCCATTGTAGATCATCAAGAAATAATGCAATGGGAGAGTGCTTATGGCATATGGTTTGAAAGAATATTTTTAATGCAGAGTTAAATCGACTTTGAGATTCACTGCCTCGGATGACATCTGGTTCAGGAACTTCATCAAAAATGAGGGCTAAGCTTGGTATAAGGTTACTGATTAATTTTAAGCTATTGCCTAAAGCAAGCGTTAAGGCTTCACGCCACTGACTGACAACTTTTTCGTCTTGGCTTAATATCTGATTAACCCATTGATTGCCTGCCTGACTAAATGCAAAGTAGGGAATATCACGACTATATTGATCAAATTTACCTGATATAAAATGGCCGTGTTTAGCAACTACATTTTTATGTACTTCGTTGACTAAGGATGACTTTCCTGTCCCTGCATAGCCTGTCACTAATAACAGGCTTGAAGCGCCAATGCTTGCTTTGTTAAAGGCATTATTTAGTTTTTCAGCTTCTTGTGTGCGTCCACTAACAGTTTGAGTTACTTGGAAGTTACTTCTGATATCTTGCTTTGCAATATCAAAATCAGCTAGCTCTTGCTGATTCTCGAGTTGATCGATGCATGACTTTAAGTCTGCTTTTAAGCCAAAGGTGCTTTGATATCTTTCGTCACCTGTTTTCGCCATGAGCTTTAATACAATATTGCTGATCACCTTGGGGACATTAATATTAAGGCTCGTTGGTGAAGGAGGAAGTTGGCTTAAATGACTATGAATAAGCTGGATTGGATCCTTGCTAATAAAAGGTAACTGGTTAGTAAGCATTTCAAAAAGCGTAACACCAAGGGAGTAGAAGTCTGCACGATAATCTAAGGGCCTATTCATTCTGCCTGTTTGTTCTGGCGCGGTATAGGCGAGAGAACCTGCATGAATACTATCTGCAATTTGTGCATGCCCTGATTTAGAGGTATTGGTGCTAATACCAAAATCAATGAGCTTTGCTGTTTTATCTGGCAGGTTCCAAAGTATGTTATTGGGATTAATATCGCAGTGAATGAGGTGCTTACTGTGAATATCCTGAAGAGCGCTTGCAAGATCAAAAGTAATTTTCAAACTATCAATAATAGAAAGCTTTTTATCTTTTATCAGGGAGGATACAGGTGTGCCTTTGCAATCTTCTAGCACCATATAGAGTGTATGGTTAGACCTTTCTAGATTAAAAGCCTGTCTGATATGCTGACTTTCTTTGAGAGATTGAATTATCTCAAATTCTTTTCGATAGCCTGCCATTAATTCTGGGGTAGGAGATTTATCCCTGATGACTTTTAGTATGACAGATTTAGCGTCACTTATTCTGATTGCACGATATATAAGGCTATTAGTCCCTTCGTGAAGTTGAGTTTCAGTTTTATATTCGGCTAATTTAATCAAGGATAATCCTCTAATTTACTGATAAAGCGACATTTATTTTCGTCGAGTTAGATTTCTAGCACACTTCTATTCAAAATTAAATTATTGAAATTGAAGATAAGTTCATCTATTTCTAAATACGGTAATTAATAATGGAAACAAGGATTTAATTATTGAGCTTAGACTAACTATTTTAGTAGATAAATGAAGTTATTCTTTTTATTAGATATTGAGGAAGTTGTGATGACGGATGTAAGGAAATTAGCGGTACTTGGCGGTGGTGTGGCGACTATCACCAGTTTGTTTGATTTGACCAGTCAGCCGGATTGGAAAGAAAAGTATGATATTACTCTTTATCAAATGGGGTGGCGCTTAGGAGGAAAAGGGGCAAGTGGCCGTAATCTAGAAGATCACGGTAGAATTGAAGAGCATGGTATCCATGTGTGGTTTGGCTTTTATTATAATGCATTTAAATGTATGCGTGCTTGTTATGAAGAGCTGGATAGACCCAAAGATAAGCCCTTATCGACCCTCTATGAAGCATTCACGCCTCATCACTCAACCGCTTTAGCACAAGACTTTAGGCATGACTGGTCCGTTTGGCCGGTTAATGTGCCACCATTACCTGGCAAGGTAGGTGAAGGGGCTGACCCAGTTGATATCTTGGAGGCCTTGTCTGTTTTAATTAATTGGTTATTAAAGCAGGCTGAAAAAGAGCCAGAGCCATTAGATGAAGATGCTAATTTCTTCGACTTTATTTCTCATGTTAAGGATGAAGTTGAAGATTACTTTGAAGATGAGATTATTTTGGCCGCCGTTAAAAAGCTAAAAGTGGTCAAAAATGGTTTGTCTGAATGTGCGACCCAAAAGGATAAGAACAAATTTGATAAGCTTATTAATGAGATAATTTGTATTATGGAAGATGTTAGGGAGACCTTAACTGGGCTTCTTTCTATTCCTGCTAGATTGAATTTAAAAATTAATCGAATTTATACCAGTTTAGATTTTGTTTTAACTATGGGAATTGGTGTTTTAAAAGGTGAGCTTTATGTACCTAGTGCATTAAGTAAAATTAATGACCAAAACTTTAAGGACTGGCTAACTTCATGGGGGGCAAGTGAATTAACAACCTCAGGTCCTTTGATGAATGGCATGTATGGCGGCTTCTTTGCTTATAAAGATGGAGATTTATCTCAGCCAAATGTTGAAGCTGGTACTGTGATTAAAGCGGGTTTATGGGCAATCGTGGCGGTAAGAGAATCGTTTGTCTGGCGTATGCATGCTGGTATGGGTGATGTGGTTTTTGCTCCCTATTATGAAGTGCTCAAACGTAGAGGTGTTAAATTTAAGTTTTTCCATCAAGTCGAAGAAGTTTGTGCAATTGAAAAAGATGGTAGGCATTTAATTAGTGAAATTCGCATAGCGCAACAGGTCCCTCTTAAACAAGGTGTTGATGAATATTGCCCTTTAGTGGATGTTAAAGATTTACCTTGCTGGCCTTCGGCCCCTTTATATAAGCAAATAGAGCCAAGTATCGCAGCTAAGCTGATCGAAAATGATATTAATTTAGAATCCTTCTGGAGTAATTGGTCTGAACTTTATGATCAGCCTAAAATTACGCTAAAAATGGGTGAAGATTATGATCAGGTGATTTTTGGTATTTCTGTGGCTTCAATTCCGTCAGTTGCACCAAGTTTAATGGCTTTAAATCCCGTGTTTAAAGATATGGCTGAAGGGCTCTCAACGGTCGCTACACAGGCGTATCAGGTGTGGCAAAACCAAGATATAGAGTCTCTAGGTTGGCCAGAATATAAAGAAGGTGAAGAAGCGCCAGAAATTCTTGGTTTTGATTCACAACCTTTGGACTCTTGGGCTGATGTAAGTTATTTGGTTAAAAGAGAGGAGTGGCAGGCAGGAGACCCTGATTCACCTAAAGATATTAGTTATTTTTGTGGTGTGTTTGCACCTGATGCTGCGCCAAAAGCACCAGATCCTTCTTATCCAAAATCGCAAAAGGCTAAGGTTGAGGCAGGGGTAAAGGATTTTATGCTAAATCGAGTGGGGTTTTTATGGCCTAATGCTAACCCTCAAGAAGGTGTGTACAAATGGGAGTATTTGGTTGCGCCTAGTAAAATGAAGGGTGAGGAAAGGTTAGATGCTCAGTATTGCAGGGCGAATATTGATCCAAGTGAGCGTTATGTTCAATCAACAGTAGGTACAACCAAATTAAGACTAAAAACCGATGAGTCTGGTTTTGATAATCTATTGATTACAGGGGATTGGATTTTAAATGGATTTAACATGGGGTGCGTTGAATCCGCTACCATTTCAGGCTTGCAGACGGCAAGAGCTGTCAAAGGTGAGAGTTATGGTATCTTCGGTGAAACCTTATTTGATTAAAGTTTAACTATGATAAGAGGCTTAATATGAAATCATATTAAGCCTCATTTTTATTTTGCTACAGCTTATTTCGTTATTTCATTAGGCTTGGGGTTTTATTGGGTAAGGGTAGCAGGGCTCTTTTTTTTCTAAGTAGCCAGTGAGGAATGGTGCTTGATCATATTTTGCGGCAGCTGCATACATTTCTTTTATATGTGGTTTGATTATCCAGTCATCTAAGATTTTTACCCCAAAATCTTCTAGTTGGAAGGCATCTTTAATAATTTCTTTTAAATCAGGTTTCTCTTTCCAATCTTTAATTATATCGAAAAAAACCTCTTTAAGAGAAAGCTCATCGCCTTCAATGATAGCTAAATCATCTTCAGTTAGTGGGTAATTAGTTGGATAAAAGTCTGGTAAACTGGTTATTAATTTAACCGAAAAACCTCTAGGGTCTGCTAATAGTGAACCTAACTCTCCAAAAATAGTGACATCTTCAACCATGGCTTGAGCAAACAGAAGTCGATATAAAATGATGTTAAGAAACTTCTGCTCTATATCATTTTCTTCTCTGGCATCACTCAAATAATATTCGAAGGCATTAAGAATCGTGGTGTTATGAGCTTTGTACCAATGCTCAGCCGTTGGTTCATTAAGATAATCTAACCAAACCTGAACAGGGACTGGTAAATCAGCTTGGATGAGTTTTTCATCAAAAACTTTACCTGCTAACTCAGAAAAATAGATAAACCTCAAATTAACGTTACGCCACCAAGGACTACCATCTTGAATAGGATCGTTGAGCGGGTTAAATACACCTCGATTAATTTCCCATTTCAAAAAGGCAATTTCAGAGTCGCCATAATTATAGGGGTCGAGTAAGGTTGAGCTTCCATGGTTGAGGTAGAAATCTTGTCTTACTTTGAGCCTTTGTTGAGGTTTGTTTTCAATATCTTGGCAAAGTTTGGCGACTTCTTGTTCTAATTGAGCATATGTTTTCATCTTATCCCTCTCTTTCCATTTGATGATTGATATTTCTATATGAGTTGTTTCTAAACTAATATTAATCAGGATAGTGAGAGGGTCAAATTTATGAACTCTTATTCAGAAAGTATTATTAAAACTTATTTAAAGTATTTTGACCTCTTATTTATCGTTTAAGTAAAGAGTGTAAGCCGTAATAGATGCTTGTAGAGTATTAGATACCAGTAGTCCAGCGATAGACTTTAAGTTTTATGTATTAAAGTTTTGAACGCTATTTTTGCTTTATAAAAAGTTGTTTAAGGTGGATGTTCTATTTGGTGAGATTCATCGTATGCTTATGAGAATATTGAAGTGATAAATTAGGTTTTAGCTAGGCTCTTTAAGCTGTAAAAATATGACAATTACGCTTATTCAAAAAGCTTAATATTTATACTATGCATATTTTTGTTACTAATCTTGGTAGCTTTTGTTATTGAGAGAATTTGAAGAATAGCCGAATCTGTTAGTCATAGTTACCCTGTTGAAATGTAAATGGGGACAAATGAAAAAAACAATAAGAGGTCAAGGCCATGCCTGAGTATAAAGCGCCATTGCGTGATATTAAATTCGTAACAGAAGAAGTGTTGGATGTTAAAAGTCATTACGCCAACCTGCCGGGAGCTGAAGAAGCTACCCCTGATATGATCGCTGCAATTCTGGAAGAAGGTGCTAAGTTTGCTGAGCGTGTTTTATCTCCGCTAAACCGAGTTGGTGATCAGCAAGGCTGTACTTTTAAAGATGGTGTGGTAACGACACCAGAAGGCTTTAAAGATGCTTATCAGCAATATGTTGAGGGTGGTTGGCCATCTCTTCCTCATCCTGAAGAGGTGGGTGGGCAAGGTCTTCCTGAATCTCTCGGTTTGATGGTGACAGAAATGATTGGTACTGCGAACTGGTCTTGGGGTATGTACCCAGGTCTGAGTCATGGTGCTATGAATACACTTGAATCTCATGGAACCGATGAGCAAAAGCAAACATACTTAACTAAGTTGGTGTCTGGTGAGTGGACAGGAACCATGTGTTTGACTGAGCCTCATTGTGGTACAGATTTAGGTTTGCTAAAAACTAAAGCTGAGCCTCAAGCCGATGGTTCTTACGCTATTTCAGGTACAAAAATCTTCATCTCAGCGGGTGAGCATGATATGGCTGACAATATCGTGCATATCGTTTTAGCACGACTTCCTGATGCACCTGCTGGAACCAAAGGTATTTCTCTTTTCATCGTACCAAAATTTAATATTGATGATGCTGGTGAAGTGGCTGATCGTAATGCGGTAGCTTGTGGCTCTATTGAGCATAAAATGGGGATTCATGGTAATGCAACCTGTGTCATGAACTTTGATGGCGCTAAAGGTTTCTTAATCGGGCCTGAAAATAAAGGCTTGAACTGCATGTTTACCTTTATGAATACGGCGCGTCTAGGTACAGCACTTCAGGGGTTAGCTCATAGTGAATGGGCTTTGCAGAACTCTGTATCTTATGCTCGTGACCGTTTGCAAATGCGTTCTTTATCTGGCCCTAAAGCACCAGAGAAAGCGGCTGATCCAATTATTGTTCACCCTGATGTTCGTCGTATGCTATTGACACAAAAAGCCTTTGCAGAAGGTGGTCGAGCTATGATTCATTATTGCTCTATGCTGGTGGATATCACTAAAAAAGGTTCGCCTGAAGATAAGGCTCATGCAGATGAGCTAATGTCTCTTCTAACCCCAATCGCAAAAGCTTTCTTGACAGAAACAGGTTATGAAGCTGCAAACCTAGGTATGCAAGTTTATGGTGGTCATGGCTTTATTTCTGAGTGGGGGATGGAGCAAAACGTACGAGACTGTCGTATCTCTATGCTTTATGAAGGTACAACAGGTATCCAAGCACTAGATTTACTAGGCCGTAAAGTTTTGATGTCTCAAGGTAAGACGCTAAAAACCTTTACTAAGATTATCCACAAGTTCTGTAAAGAGCATAAGGGTGATAAACGCTTCAAGCCGTATATCTCTACTTTGAGCAAGCTTAACAGCGAATGGGGTGATATCACTCTGAAAGTAGGTATGAAGGCTATGCGTAACAAAGATGAAGTGGGTGCGGCATCTGTTGATTACCTAATGTTCTCTGGTTATGTTGTTCTAGCATATTTCTGGGCAAGAATGGCTGTGACAGCACAAGTTCAGCTAGATGAAGGTTCTGATGAAGAAGGTTTCTATAAGTCTAAATTGCAAACTGCAACCTTCTATTATGATCGTATCTTGCCTCGTACTCGCTCTCATGTTGAAGCGATGCTTTCGGGTTCTGATAACCTATTGTCGATTGATGAAGAAAACTTCGTTTTCTTATAAGTTCTTAATTAATATGAAAAAAACCTTACTTTCAAGTGTTTTGAGAGTAAGGTTATAAACAGATAAATATGTAAGAGGTATATATGAGCAATTCTAAAGTAGTTTTTGATTCAATGATTGAACGTTTTGATGCAGAGGAAGCAGATGATATGGAAGCTGTTTTTCAATTCGAACTAGATGATGCTGATGACTATCATATTGCAATAAATGACGGTGCTTGTGAGCTTGCAGCAGGTGAGCATGACGACGCTACCGTTACCTTGTCTATGGATCTTGAAACACTTAAAGATATTATGAGTGGTGAGCTAGATGGTATGGCTGCTTTCATGCAAGGTAAAATCAGAGCTGATGGTGACATCATGCTTGCGACAAAATTGAATCAAATTTTTCCTCAGTAATTTGATTGCCAACTCATACCATATGAGTTGTAAAACCCAACGTTAATAAGCTAACGTTGGGTTTTTGACATAAGAACTTTCCCCAATATAAAAAAAACAAAGCGGAGCATTAATATGCTGACAGAAACTGAGTCTTCACTTCATAAAGAGCCTGGTAGTTGGATACCAGAATCATTAAATCCACATAATTTTCAGTCTGTTACAGAAGTATTGAAAAAAAGCTGTAATGACTTTGCTGAACTCCCTGCATTTAGCTGCATGGGTCGAACCATGAGTTTTAGAGAGCTAGATGAAAAATCCAACCATTTTGCGGCATATCTGCAAAATGAAACAGATCTTGTGCCTGGCGACAGAATTGCTATCCAATTGCCTAATGTTTTGCAATATCCTGTTGTTACTTTTGGCGCTTTAAAGGCGGGTCTAATAGTTGTAAATACTAATCCCTTGTATACCGCTAAAGAGCTAGAGCACCAGTTCAATGACTCGGGTGCTAAGGCATTGGTTGTATTTGCTAACATGGCAAGCACAAGTGAATCGATTTTGGCAAAAACAGGTATTAAGCATGTTTTTGTGACTGAAATAGCGGATTTTCATCCGCAACCTAAACGCTTATTAATTAATAGCATTGTTAAATACCTTAAAAAAATGGTCCCAGAATATAGCCTGCCGATGGCGAAAAAGCTAAACGATGCTATTGCTAAGGGACAAAATTATCAGGTTAAGATTATAGATAAGAGTCCTGGTGATATTGCAGTTTTACAATATACTGGTGGTACAACGGGTGTAGCTAAAGGCGCAATGCTAACTCATGCTAACCTGATATCTAATATGCACCAATTAGGTGATCGCCTTGATGCACATTGTATTAAAGGTGAAGAAACCTATGTTGCACCTCTTCCTATGTATCACATTTATGCCTTTATCATTCATGGCCTAACCTTACTTGAAAAGGGTGCTCAAACGGTTCTTATTCCAAACCCTAGGGATATCCCAGGTTTTGTAAAAGAATTAAGTAAGTGGAAGATTACAGGCTTTGTTGGTTTAAACACTTTATTTGTGGCGCTTTGTAATAATAAAGATTTCCAAGCATTGGACTTCTCTGCTTTAAAAATAACAGCATCAGGTGGAATGCCTTTAACTCATGCTGCAGCAGACGAATGGGAAGCTGTGACTAAGTGTAAAGTGGTTGAAGGCTATGGATTAACTGAAACTTCACCTGTTGTGTCTTTCAACCCTCCAGGAGAGCAGCAAATTGGAACCATAGGTATCCCAGTTGCAGAAACCATAGTTAAAATTTTAGATGATGATGGCAATGAAGTACCTCAAGGTGAGTCCGGCGCTCTTTGTGTTTCTGGACCTCAAGTTATGAAGGGGTACTGGAAAAGAGAAGCAGCAACACAAGAGATTATGGTAAATGGTAACTTTTTAAACACTGGTGATATTGCTTTAATCCAAGCTGATGGTTATCTGAAAATTGTAGACAGAGCTAAAGATATGGTGATTGTCTCAGGCTTTAATGTTTACCCTACAGAAATTGAAGATTGCTTATGCTCTCATCCAGACGTTCTTGAAGCCGCTGTTATTGGGATCCCTGATGAAAAAACAGGTGAAGCGGTTAAAGCCTTTGTTGTTCTTAAAGGTGATGATGTGCAGTTTGATAGTAAAAAGCTTCGCAACTATTGTCGCGAAAGCTTAACGGCTTACAAAGTGCCTAAAATCATCGAAGCGAGAGACGATTTACCAAAAACTAATGTGGGTAAAGTTCTACGTCGTGCCTTAAGAGATGAAGAGGTTGCTTAGGCTGTGAGTTTGTCATCAAGCTCCTTCATTATTAATCAAGCAGAAGCTGATGAGCCTGTGGTGAGAGAGTTAAAGCATCGCAGGCGAGTCATTAGTGATGGCTACCTTAGAAGTGATGAGCTTTGGGAAGTTGAAGCTCAGATGCAAGATATCAAGGCATATGATGTGTGGCGTGACTTTGATGGAGAGCTTGTAGCTCAAGATACACCATTTCACGATATTAGTGTACGTATCGCTCTTGATGACACATTTGTCATTAAGGAAATAGATGTTCGCATTGATGCTCACCCTTTTCCTAATTGCCATGAGATTGCGCCAAACTTTAATCGCCTTGTTGGCACATCAATTACGTCTGGTTGGCTATCTCATGTGAAGAGGGAGTTTAAAGGTGTTGCTGGTTGCACTCATGTTCTAGAACTCATGCCTGTGGTTGCAACCACTGCTTTTCAAATGATGTGGTATCCATTAAGTGATAAGTACCCTGAAAGAGCTAAATTAGCGATTAACTCTTTTTCTGATAACTGTCATGGGTGGGCTGAAAAAGGGCCTATGATGACTAAAATTAGACAGGGTGAAGTCGGTTAGTTCTTATATAGATTGATTGTTACGAATGAATACTCATGCCATTTAAACGTGTCATGAGTATTTTTTTTGCCCAGAAAATAAAAAAAC
The DNA here is from genome assembly GCF_000967665.1 of Marinomonas sp. S3726. Lineage (NCBI taxonomy): Bacteria > Pseudomonadati > Pseudomonadota > Gammaproteobacteria > Oceanospirillales > Oceanospirillaceae > Marinomonas > Marinomonas sp. S3726. Next base: position 17,806 of record NZ_JXYC01000006.1, read on the forward strand.
AAAATGGAGCTTAACGTGGAAGCACTAATTCTTGAAAAAATTGAAAATGGTATTCAGACATTAACGATTAATCGATCAGATAAAAAGAATGCGATTACGCTAGATATGTATTTGGCTTTAACGCAAGCACTCAATAGTGCTAAACAAAATGATGATGTTAGAGTGACTTTGATAACAGGTGCTGGTGCAGACTTTAGTGCTGGTAATGACTTAGCAGAGTTTGTAACGCTCGCTCAAACGCCAGATAAGTTAAATACAACATTTGACTTTCTTCATACTATTGCAACTTATCCAAAGCCCTTGGTCGCAGCTGTTGAAGGAATGGCAGTTGGTATTGGTGTCACCATGCTTCTACATTGCGATTTGGTTGTCGCAAGTCAGTCAAGCACGTTTATTCTACCCTTCGTTAAATTGGGTCTAGTGCCTGAGGCTGCATCTAGCTTACTTGTTCCTAGTTTAGTAGGACATCAGAGGGCGTTTGAGCTTTTGGTGTTAGGTGAGGCTTTTGATGCAAATTTAGCCCTTGAGTTAGGTTTAATAAATAAATCATGTGATCTTGGATCAGCCTATGAAGATGCGTTAGTTTATGCCAATAAGCTGTCTGTTTTGCCGACACAAGCAGTGCAGTTAAGTAAGAGACTTTTGAAGCAACCAAAAGAAGATAGTGTGCAACTGAGCTTGGCAAGAGAAAGCCGTGTGTTTAAGGAAAGGCTGACCTCTCAAGAGGCAAGAGATGCTTTTATGGCGTTTCTTAATAAAGCTTAATATGAAGCTTTTTAATATTAGTTATATTTAATTTGATGAATTAATAATCGACTTCTGGGTGTTTTCGACACTTATCTATCATGTTTAGAGTGAGTGTTTTCAAGGGATGAATTGTATTTGAAGATTTTTGTTAGTTAACTGTGGCTTTTTTGTTATTGATGAAAAATTGTCAGAATTTAGTATTAAGTACAAATGACGACCATCCAAATTAATAAAGTATTAGGGTGCTTGTAAGTTCTAAACTTGTTTTGGACTTAGTTTAAAAATAGACACGAGGGGCGTATGAAAGTATTAGTCGCAGTTAAGCGCGTTGTTGATTACAACGTCAAAGTAAGAGTACAAGCTGACCACAAAGCAGTCGAGCTTGCTAATGTAAAAATGTCTATTAACCCATTTTGTGAAATAGCTGTTGAAGAAGCTGTTCGCTTAAAAGAAAAAGGCATAGCAACCGAAATTGTAGCTGTTTCAATTGGTTCAAAAGGTTGTCAAGAGACGTTAAGAACAGCGTTAGGTTTAGGTGCTGATCGTGCGGTTCAAATTGAAACTGAAGACGGTGTTGACTCTTTGGCTGTTGCTAAGCTTCTAGCGGAAGTTGCTAAAACTGAATCACCAGATCTAATTATTCTCGGTAAGCAAGCAATTGATTCTGATAATAACCAAACTGGTCAGATGCTGGCTGCATTGCTTGATATGCCTCAAGCAACATTTGCCTCTGAAGTTGTGGTTGAAAATGGTGAAGCACAAGTTACCCGTGAAATTGACGGAGGACTTCAAACACTTGCTGTGAGCTTACCAGCAGTCGTAACCACAGACTTACGTTTGAATGAGCCTCGTTTTATTAAGTTACCAAATATTATGAAGGCTAAGAAAAAGCCTCTAGATGTTAAAACGCCTGAAGAGCTAGGTGTTTCAACAGCATCTAATGTCAATGTTATTTCTGTGACACCACCTGCAGAACGTCAAGGTGGCATTAAAGTAGGCTCGGTAGCTGAGCTTGTAGAAAAATTGAAAAATGAAGCGAAGGTGATTGCATGAGCATTTTAATTATTGCAGAACATGATAACGCGAACCTAAAACCAGCTACTTTAAATACGTTAGCTGCTGCCACTCAAATTGGCGGAGATGTTGATCTTTTGGTTGTTGGAGCTAACTGCCAGACAGTTGCTGAGCAGGCCTCAAAGGCGGAAGGTGTTTCACGTGTTTTGTTAGCTGATAATTCTGTTTATGAATATCAGTTGGCTGAAAATGTTAGTAAATTGGTTGTTGAACTATCTGAAGGTTATAGTCACATTTTAGCGCCTGCAACAACAACTGGTAAAAATATGCTTCCTCGTGTTGCTGCTTTACTTGATGTTGCTCAACTTTCTGATGTCATCAAAGTTGAAAGTGCTGATACCTTCGTTCGTCCGATTTATGCTGGTAATGCGATAGCTACGGTGCAATCAAACGATACCGTTAAGGTTATTACTATTCGTGCAACTGGGTTTGATCCTGTTTCAGCTGAAGGTGGTAGTGCAGAGCTAGTGACACTTTCTCAAGTAATTGCTTCAGATAAGAGTCGTTTTGTTGGTGAAGAGCTTGCGGAATCAGATCGTCCAGAACTAACAGCTGCAAACATTATTGTTTCAGGTGGTCGTGGTATGGGAAGTGGCGATAACTTTAAAATTCTTGATGGTGTTGCTGATAAGTTGGGCGCTGCTGTTGGTGCATCTCGCGCAGCAGTTGATGCTGGTTTTGTACCCAATGATTTACAAGTGGGTCAAACAGGTAAAACAGTGGCTCCCGATTTATATGTCGCAGTTGGTATTTCTGGTGCAATTCAGCATTTGGCAGGCATGAAAGATTCCAAAGTAATTGTTGCTATCAATAAAGATGAAGAAGCGCCAATTTTCCAAATTGCAGATTATGGTTTAGTGGCAGATCTTTTTGAAGCTGTACCAGAGTTAGAAAGCGCGTTGTAAGCGATTGAGCATTTGCTCGATATTATTAACTTTTAAATAGGCAGTGAATGCTGCCTTGCCTTAGGCTCATTTTTAAATGAATCCAAGGAAAGGTCAAAATAAGAAAAATTGGAGATCAGCATGATTTTTGAAGGACAAGCAATAAAGGTAGCTGAAAAGTCACCTGGGATTGCCATCGTCACTCTTGATTTACAAGGTGAATCAGTAAATAAATTTAATAGCTTAACTTTGCAAGAATTAGGCGAAGCCGTTTCTGCATTGAAAGTACAACCTGGTTTGAAAGGTGTTGTTTTTGCTAGTGCGAAAGATGTTTTCGTTGTTGGTGCGGACATTACTGAGTTTTCGACTTGGTTTGAATTAGAAGACGAGCTATTGGCTGAAAAACTGCGTGCAGCCCATAAAATCTTCAATGATATTGCTGCTCTTCCATGTCCAACTGTTGCGGCAATTAATGGTGTTGCTCTAGGTGGTGGCTTTGAGCTTTGCTTGGCCTGTGATTACCGTGTCATGGCAGATTCAACTAAAGTTGGTTTACCTGAAACACAATTAGGTATTTATCCAGGTTGGGGCGGTACAGTTCGTTTACCTCGTATTATCGGTGTTGATAATGCTTGTGAATGGATTTGTGGAGCAGGTCAAAAACGTGCCAATGTTGCTTTAAAAGATGGCGCCGTAGATGCAGTTGTTAAGACTGAAAAAGTGTTAGAGTCTGCGCTTCACTTAGTTGAGCAAGCTGCTTCTGGTAAGCTTGACTATATGGCTCGTCGCGAAGAAGAAACGGCACCTATGGTTTTCTCTGCTATTGAGAAAATGATGATTTTTGAATCAGTTCGAGGTGTTGTTGGTGCTAAAGCTGGCAAACATTACCCAGCGCCTATGGCTGCGATTAAATCAGTAGAAAAAAATATCGGTCAAGCTTTTGAAAAAGCTTGTGAAACTGAAATTACTGGTTTTATCAAAATGGCGAAAACGCCAGTTGCTAAATCTCTTGTTAACCTTTTCTTAAGTGATCAGCAAATCAAGAAAACATCTGGCGCTCTAATTAAAGATGCGACACCTGTCAAACAAGCCGCTGTATTAGGTGCCGGTATAATGGGTGGTGGTGTTGCTTACCAGTCTGCTTCTAAAGGCACTCCTATTATTATGAAAGACATTCGCACAGAAGCGATTGATCTTGGCCTGAATGAAGCTACTAAGCTGTTAAATGGACAGGTTTCACGTGGTCGTTTAACTGCTGATAAAGCGATGAAGTCTCTAAGCAAAATTGTACCTGCTTTGACTTATGGTGAATTTGAAAATGTCGACCTAGTTGTTGAAGCGGTTGTTGAAAATGTGAATGTTAAAAAGTCAGTATTGGCGGAGACTGAAGGCCATATTGCTGATGATGCTATTTTGACCTCTAACACTTCGACAATTTCGATTACTGAGCTTGCGACTGCACTTAAACGCCCTGAAAACTTTGTTGGTATGCATTTCTTTAATCCTGTGCATAAAATGCCTTTAGTTGAAGTTATCCGTGGTGAAAAATCTAGTGAAGTTGCTGTTGCGAAAACTGTAGCTTATGCACAAGCAATGGGTAAAACACCAATTGTTGTGAATGACTGCCCAGGCTTTTTAGTTAACCGTGTTCTATTCCCTTATTTTGGTGGTTTTGCTGCCATGATGAAAGAGGGCGCAGATTTCCGTCAAGTAGATAAAGTGATGGAAAAATTTGGTTGGCCAATGGGTCCTGCTTATTTGATGGATGTAGTCGGTATTGATACGGCATACCATGCAGATGAGGTGATGGCACAAGGTTTCCCTGATCGTATGCAGCATGAAGGTGTGAGTGTCATTGATCGCTTGTTTGAACTTGAGCGTTTTGGTCAGAAAAATCAAAAAGGCTTCTACACTTACGAAAATGATCGTAAGGGTAAACCGAAGAAAATTTACAATGAAGAAATCGTTGAGCTTCTGGCGCCGACTGTTGAGTCTCAAACTGAGTTAACAGAAGAAGACATCATTGCTCGTATGATGATTCCGCTATGTATTGAAACTGTTCGCTGCCTTGAAGAGAATATTGTTGCTTCACCAGCTGAAGCTGATATGGGTCTTATCTATGGTATCGGTTTCCCTCCATACCTAGGTGGCGCAATACACTATCTTGACCAAATGGGTCTTGCAGCATTCTGTGAGCTAGCTGATAAGTTCAGTCACTTGGGTAAACTTTACCACCCAACAGAGCAAATGCGTGCTATGGCAGCCAATAACGAAACTTACTACGGCAATGCTGCTAAGTAATTCATAGGTCGAGATTAGGAGATAATCCATGAAATTGAATCCAAACGATGTAGTCATCATTGATGCCGTACGCTCACCTATGGGTAAGACGAAAAACGGTGTATTTAGAAATGTACGTGCAGAAAATCTATCTGCTGGTCTAGTAAAGGCTTTGTTCAAACGTAACCCTGGTGTTGACGTAAATGAAGTAGAAGATTTGATCTGGGGTTGTGTTAACCAAACGCTAGAGCAAGGTTTTAATATGGCTCGTGCAGTCGCTCTTATGGGTGGCTTACCTGTAACGTCAGCCGCTCAAACTGTGAACCGTTTATGTGGTTCATCAATGTCTGCAATTCATACTGCTGCTCAAGCTATTATGACAGGTCAAGGAGACGTGTTCGTAGTAGGTGGTGTAGAGCACATGGGCCACGTAGATATGATGCATGGTGTCGATGTTAACCCTGCAATGTCTAAGCATATGGCAAAAGCGTCCATGATGATGGGTGTAACAGCTGAAATGCTAGGTAAGATGCATGGAATTAGCCGTGAAGATCAAGATGCCATGGGTGTACGTTCACACCGTCTTGCTCACGAAGCCACTTTGGCTGGCCGTTTTGATAATGAAATAGTGCCTATTGAAGGACATGATGCAGAAGGTAATAAAATTTTAGTTGAAGTAGATGAGGTTATTCGCCCAGAAACCAATATGGAATCTTTAGGTGGATTACGTCCTGTCTTCATGCCAAAAGGCGGTACAGTAACTGCAGGTACTTCTTCTGCACTGTCTGATGGTGCTTCTGCTATGTTGATGATGTCAGCTAAAAAAGCAGAAGAGCTTGGGGTGACACCTATTGCTCGAGTTAAGAGTATGGCTGTGGCTGGCTGTGATCCAGCGATTATGGGTTATGGACCTGTTCCTGCATCTAAAAAAGCACTGAAACGTGCAGGTTTAACTATCTCTGATATTGAAATTGTTGAGTTGAACGAAGCTTTCGCTGCGCAGGCACTACCTGTAATGAAAGACCTTAAACTACTTAATGATTTAGAAACCAAAGTGAATCTGAATGGCGGTGCTATCGCTCTCGGTCACCCACTGGGTTGTTCAGGTACGCGTATTTCGACAACATTGCTTAATGTGATGAAGGAGAAAGATGCAACACTAGGTCTTGCTACTATGTGTATTGGCATGGGGCAAGGTATTGCAACCGTTTTCGAACGTTTGTAGTTGAAAAAGGGTGCACCCCCGCGCCCAATTTCAATGTTATTGAAAGTCCATCTCTGTCTTTTAGCCCCTCTTTGAGGGGCTTTTTTTTGCTTAGAAAAAGTGCTTATAATTTATTTATTCGAGCTAAAAGTTTAACTTTCAAAAAGGAGCTGCAGTGTGGAGTATCGACAAGCAAGCTTGGGAGACCTTGATGCAATTGCAAATCTACATGCTAAAAGTTGGCAAGAAACTTATACCGGCATTTTGTCTGATGAATACTTAGAGGGAAACGTATTACAAAATAGGCTAGATGTTTGGCGTAAAAGATTGACTAACAAAAATGAGAATCAAACGGTTTTACTTGCTGAGGAGGCGAATAACCTGCTTGGTTTTATTTGTTTAATGAAAGCGCCGAGTGCAAAAACAATTTTGTTAGATAATCTACATATTGATTCCAGCCATAAAGGCAAAGGTTTAGGAAGACGACTTATTGATAGGGCTTTATCAAGTTTGGGTGATCTAGAGGGGGTTAGTTTGTATTTAGAGGTGTTAGCAAAAAATAAAAACGCTATTAACTTTTATGAAAAATTAGAAGGTAAACGAACCAAAGCCAATGTATGGAATTCTCCTTGTGGCAGTAAGGTAGAGGAGTTTGTTTATGTTTGGCCAAGTACGGATGCATTACTTGAGTTATTAAAGTGTAAAGTTGAAGTTAAGCAAAAGTAGAGGCTAAATAAATTTATTGGGTGTGATAAATCAAGATAGGTCAGGGTCAATGTATAGAGTAAAGGCAAGGGTAATTAAAAACACTCTTGCCTTTACTCTTACTACAATTGGTGAAAGCTATTCTTTAACAGGTTTTTGGTACCAAGGGTTAAGTTGATCAGTCATTTGGAAGAGGTTGTTCTTTTTATTAAGTTTTTGACCACCATCTCTTGTTAGAGGTTGCCACTCAAAATTAGCTCTACTTGAGTTAGGCTTAATTGTTAAAATATCAAAAGGAACTGTAAAGTAGAAACCTTTGGTAAAGCTGCCCTCACCAAATTCTTCAGCAGACATGTCTGTCTTGCTTGCATAAGCCCCAACGATAATGCCACTGTTGAACTGCTTGGAAAAGTCCAGTTGAAAACCAATATCACCTGCTAAGAATTTACCATAATCTAGTTGGAACAAGGTATCTTGTAGGAAACCCCATTCTGGTCTGTAGTAAACAGATGCATGACCAGTTGTACCTTGTGAGAGCACTTCTTCTGTACTGCTATACTCCCAAGGGCTATTGAATGTACCTAGCCAAGAATCGGGCTCTCTCTGGGATACAAGGTTCCAATCTAGGCCAAGTGCCCAGTTAGCACCTTTTTGACGGTATAAAACTTCACTGCCGACACCTGCAAACATTTGTTCTAAATAGCCAAAGTAAAACTGTTGGTACCAATCTTGGTTATATTTTTGGAAATTACTCAGTTGTAAGCTGTTTATATAGGCTTGATTGTCATGTATGTATTCTCGCGCTAGGGTTCTTACTCTAGGGTTAGATGTTCCATCGCTTGGAACTGTATAGTTAAATTTGTCGTAATTATCTAATAGATTGAGGTAGAAACTTGACTCAAGTTGCCAATTTGATGACAACCAGTATGAAACGTCAAGTTCAATACCTATGCTATATAGGTAAAAATCCTCGGCGCTTCCAAGTGTTTGAGTAAGCCCTGGACCAAAACCATAATTAAAGTTTTGATCGTTTGTATAGCTAGGGTTAGAGCTTGGTAAATTGTTGTTATCAAGATCAGTAATGGCATCTTGAATTCTAGGATTAATATAATTTACTTCTGCATAGTCTGCATGCTTATCACGTGAAACTATGCTGCTTTTAACTGGTATATTTTTAACTTTTTCTATGATTAAAAAGTCGTTAATATCTTCGGGAAGCTCATTTGATAGGATTGAAGAAGCTTTATCTTGAGCTATAAATCTATTTCTATACTTTTTTTGCTCAGCGACTAAAGTGAGAGTGGAGTCTTCTAAGTAAAACTCATTTTCGTTGTAACCTGCGATATCTGCTAGTTGACTATCTATGGACTCCCAATCTATCTCATTTGTATCAATATTATTTTGTGTATGATTTAAGTTAGGTGCTTGTAGGTCTTGTGAAAATGATCTGTTTTTGTATAACTGTTTGTTTTTATTGAAATTTGTAGAAAGGCTAATACCTAAAGTTACGGTATTCCCTCTTTCGTAGCTAAAACGGGCATCCGCATAATCACTGAGGCCATATACAACTCCAAAGTTCCAAGGGCTATCTTGAATCATTGATACATTACCACTTGTGAGCGGAGCATCTTGACTATAGTCATTACCGTCGTATTCAAGCTTGAGTCTTAATGGCGCATAAAGAGTTTGGTATTCAATACCACCAAAAAGTGCTGAATTACCTTTGAACCATCTTTGTGAGTCAATAGTGCCGCCATTATCAGAAAAGCTGGAGTCACGGTTACAATAAGAATCGCTATAACTACATAGAGGGTTGGAGATATTGCCACTTTGTCCAAGGTAGCCCCACCCCAATCCTAATGTAAAATCGAATTGTCCATAGTTATCAGTTGCTAGACGCTTTGTAGCAGCAATGAACTCTCCATCAAATAAGCCAGTGCCACCTATATCTCTTAATCCGATTGATGTTTCAGGTAGCCAATTAGTCTCTTTAAATAATCTAATTTTGGCATCAACACCTTTATCAGCAAACTTGGTGTCACCACTAAACACTTCACTATTACTGAAGAGCAAATCTTGTACTTCTGTATAACGAATCGTACTTTCAAACCAGGGCATCAGCTGCAAAGAAAAAGAATAGAATTCATATTCAGAGTTTTGTGTGTAATTAAAAGAAAATTCACCTTCTTTTGCCATACGACCAGTTGGCATTTGCATTAATCCAACACCGCCAAAGTCCATTTGAGATACTTTAAGTGTATGAGGCTCAAATGGATAACTTGTATGGTTTTCAGAAGCAATAAGGTGTTGTGAAAATAGAGTGCTTGCTAAGGGTATAAGGTAATATTTAGGCATTAGTAAACCACGTGATGTTGTAGCAAGTTTGTAACGTTTTGATTAATAGTCTCGGCTTTGTAGATATTTCTATTTAATCCCACATAAATGATTGCTCCTGGTGATAAATAGTACTTATTGCTACTCCAGTAATTTATCTTCGGGGTAATGACTTGTTTATCTGCCTGAATAATTCTAATGTTTTCTGTAGTGAAGTTTTTGTTTTTATAATGATCACGTAAGTAGTTTTCTAAGTGATATCCGGCGTTTAATTTTAGCCTTACGATTTTCTCAAAGTTTTGAGGGTCAATTAAAATAACGAAATCAGGTCTCTTTGGTAAATAAAGTTGGTAGTCACCTGAAATAATGGGGTTTAGTCTGTTATTTTGTTGTATTCTCTCAAGATCAAGGGTGATATTTTCTTGTTGAAAAAAATTGAGGTTTTCTATAATTGTTCGTAGGTTAGATGTATTTGCATTGCTAATAACTTCTAAGTGCTCTAAAAGTTTAGTTTTTGTGTTTTGTATAATAGTGTTTGTATTGTTGTTTTTTTTAATTAGAGCTGAGCCTAGTGGGTATGCTGAATATTCAATGTTCTTATTTGCGTCAATTAATAACTGAGATAATTTAGGTGCATTATGATAACTTAAACTAATACCTTGCTGAGGTATAGTGACTTTTAGAGTAGTTTCACTGTTAGCTTTACTAATACTAAATAAAATAGGTACTAATAAAATTAAGATGTAACGGAAAAGATTAAATTTTGCTATCATAATTAATTACTTACTTTTGTTTTTTTTACTTTGGCAAGAAACTTTTGACAAAGCTCATTTCTATCTTATCCATATTTGGTCCAAGATATTGTATTGACTTAACCACTTGACCATTATCATTCAACCAGTAATGATTTGTTAATTCTGTCTTAAGTTCGTTAAAGTTTATGACTTCTTTCACATGTTGGGCCTGTAGAGACCAAGACGCAAGACTAACTGTTTCTTTTTTAACTAACTTTGAATTTATACTAGCGCTAAAATGGTATTTATAGAGCGGCATCCAGTCATAATATGCAGACCATTTGTTAGTCTGAACTGAAGGTCGAGGAAGGTTTGAATTCAAATTGTCCTTTTGGTTAATTCCTATAAGATTACTTTTAAACCCTAAACTTTTAACTATCCTACTATTTTCAGTTATTAGTATATAACTATCAGCTGAAACCCATTTAAAACGCTGGTAATTATTTAAATTATTACCCTCTATTAAAGCAAGTACCATTAGTATTTTCCGACCATCATTTAAACGTACATAAGCGCTATCATAAGGGAAGTCTTTAAGCTCATCTTCACTGAGCTCAATATCTTTTAAGCCCTTGATTGATGCGTTAACTGTACTAAAGGAGTCCTTAAACTTTTGAGTGCAGGCAGACAATAAAAATAGGCTAATAAAAAAAGTTAGCTTAGTTCCATGCATTCTCGTTAATCGCATTATTTTTCACTTTTACATGTATATAAATTAGGAGCAAAAAAAACCCAGCATAAATGCTGGGTTTCTATTAACGAGCACATTAGTTCGTTGTTGATGCACTTGTTGCTGTGCTGTTTGAATCTGTAACAGTAGCTGCAACAGAAATAGCTGCTACTGATGCGGCTAAAGTACCAACTGTACCTAATGCGGCAGTAGTACCTGCTGCTACACCACCTGCTGCTACAGCACCACTTGCTGCTGCACCACTTACTGCTGCACCACTTGCTGCTGCACCACTTGCTGCTGCGCCACCACTTGCTGCTGCGCCACCACTTGCTGCTGCGCCACTACCAGCTGCGCCACCACCAGCTGCGCCACCACCAGCTGCGCCACCACCAGAGCTTGCCGCAGCACTTGAGTTTTCGATTGCTGCAGCAGCTGCTCTTTCTGTAGCTATTTCAGCCGCAAAAGTTTGGCTTGCTGCCAATGTCGCTATAAATGCGAAAGCAAGATTTTTCATAATATTTCCTTTTATAAACATTTAAGTTCAAAGTTACTTTTATTAGAGCAACCAAACTATTGAATAAAAATACAATTTTATTCTAGTGGATCTTAGATCGTTTTGTAAGCAGCTTGAATTAAATTAATGTGAAAAAGGGTAAAGAATGGCTAGTTAATAGATTTAAACCAATCATTTGTAGGAAAAAAGCCTAAAACCTATGTAATAAAATGTTAATCGATACTGACTTTATTACGCATTAGACTTTTTTGTTATAACAGGCCTTACTGAAATAAGTATTTTAGATAGTGTAATTATTTCAGTAAGAATATGTTTATTTAGATTAATTCACCTAGTATTTCATCTGAATATGCAGTTAAAGTCTTGTTACACCTTACTTTCTCTATGTAGTCGGGGTTAGCTATAAAAGGTCTGCCTATGGCCAAAAGATCAAATCTATTTTCTTCTATAGCTTGGCTACCTGTTTCAGCGCTAAAGCTGCCAACGCCCACGAGAGTTTTATGATAATGCTTTCTGACATAGCTCGAAGCTCTTCCTCCAAGGTAGTCAAACTCCATCGCATCATCAAAAATACCTATGTGTAAGAAGGCCAAGTCACGTTTTTCAAGCTCAGGTAGTAAGTAATCAAACACATCTTTGTCTTTTGGGTTACCCTCTAGATTAAAGTAAGCACCAGGACTCAGTCTTAGAGCCGTTTTACTATTTCCAATCCTATTTGTAATCGCATCCACAACGTCTAATGCAAAGCGAGACATATTTTCTGGTGTTTTACCGTAGTCGTCATCTCTTTGATTACTCGCATAATGTAAGAATTGATCGATGAGGTAGCCATTCGCACCATGTATTTCAACACCATCAAAGCCTGCATCTATAGCATTAGCAGCAGCCTGTGCATAATCTTTCACAAGTTGCTTGATGTCATCCTGAGTTGCCGCTTTCGGTGTTTGATAAACCAGCTCTCTCATTCTAGGTACAGTACCCTCTATCTTTATTGCCGAAGGTGCTAGTACGTCTGTACCAAAAAAGTGTGAGTGAGCAACTCTACCCGTGTGCCAAAGTTGAGCAAAAATTTTGCCACCTTTTGCATGTACTGCTTGAGTAACTTTTTGCCATCCTTCTATTTGTGCGCTTGAGTAAAGTCCTGGTGTATTAGGGTAGCCTTGTCCATCAGGGCGAATGATAGTCGCTTCACTGATAATTAGTCCTGCATCAGCGCGTCTAGCATAATAATCAGCAATTTGTTGAGTAGGTACTAAATCATCATCGGCCATGCAGCGGGTAAGAGGCGCCATGAGAATACGGTTTTTTAATTTGATACTGTCGTTTAGCGCATATTCTTGAAATAGATTATCAGTCATCTTTTATTCCTATCATTTACCTACTAATCAAATGGGTAGGTGTATATTTTGAATGTTTATTCAAGATATAGGTGTTTGAATGATCATTCAAGGCTTATTTTGAATAAACATTCAAGATGAAGTATTATTTTCTAATTAATCAATAAGTGAGACTAATTCAATGCCACCGGCAAAGTTTGATCGTGAACAAGTGCTAAGGTCTGCAATGAACACTTTTGTTCAAAAAGGCTACAGCAAGACAAGCATGCAGGATTTAACGAAATCTACCGGGCTACACCCAGGTTCAATCTACTGTGCTTTTGAAAATAAACGCGGCTTGCTATTAGCTGCTTTAGCTCAATACAAACAAGATAGTGAGTTAACGTTTGAAGGGCATTTTTCTCAAGAAGTTGCGGTATTGGATTCTTTAAAACAATATCTTGATGCAATAGTGTTAGATTGCGCTGATAAAGAGGGCAATAAAGCTTGTCTGCTAACTAGAGCTTTGACGGAAATTGCCGATCAAGATGTGGAAATTAAAAGTGTCATCAGTGATAGCCTTTATGATTGGCAAAAAGCATTTCAAAATCAATTTGAAATGGCAATTGAAGCTAAGGAACTATCGTCTGAATGTGATATCTCCCACATGTCACGTTATCTTTCTATGGGGATTTATGGACTTAGAACTTTCGCCCAAACTAATACAACTCAAGCCGTTTTACAGGAACTTGCAGATCAGCTTTTTAACGATATAAAACGTCTAAGTCTTAGTCATTAGCATAAGACTAAAGGTGCATATCTTTTAAATTTAAAGGCTCTATATGATGTTTATGGAATCGAGTTTTTTATTTGTATTCAGCTGAATCTAGCTTCATTTGATTAGGATAATAATATGTTTGATGCATTAGTATTGACACAAGAAGATAAAATAACAAAAGCGAAAATTGAACAATTAGAAATTGGTGACCTGCCTTCAGGAGATGTACTTATTGAAGTGGCTTGTTCATCTCTTAACTATAAAGATGGTTTAGCGATTACAGGAGCAGGTCGAATTATACGAGATTTTCCTATGGTACCTGGAATTGACTTTGCAGGTACGGTTGTCTCTTCAAATGATGCTAGATATCAAGAAGGTGATTCAGTCATTCTTACTGGTTGGGGTGTTGGCGAAAACCATTGGGGTGGTATGGCTAAAATGGCACGAGTTAAAGCTGATTGGTTAGTTCCAATGCCAAAAGGGTGTGATGCAGAAAAAGCAATGATGGTTGGCACAGCCGGTTTAACTGCCATGTTATGTGTACAAGCTTTGCAACATGCCGATGTAAAGCCTGAATCTGGGGAAGTATTAGTGACAGGCGCTAGTGGCGGTGTGGGCTCTGTAGCTGTTAAATTATTGTCAGAGCTAGGCTATCAAGTAGTCGCGTGTTCAGGCCGAGTTGAAGAAAATGGGCCATTGTTAAAAGAATTAGGCGCGAAAGAGGTTATTGACAGACGTGAGTTTGAACAAGAGGCAAAACCACTAGAAAAACAACGCTGGGCAGGCGTCGTAGATACAGTAGGTAATAAAATTTTAGCCAAAGCGCTAGCGCAAATTGATTATGCTGGTGCTGCCGCTATATGTGGTCTAGCAGGTGGTTTTGCTTTACCTACAACGGTTATGCCTTTTATTCTACGTGGCGTTAATTTGTTAGGTATTGATTCTGTTCATTGCCCAACAGAGAAAAGGTTGGCTGCCTGGGAGCAAGTAATGGATATTCTACCTGAGTCTTTTTATCAAGCAGCTTGCCAAAAAATCAGTTTAAAAGATGTGCCTAGTTATGCAGATAAAATCATAAAAGGCCAAGTTACAGGTCGAGTTCTAGTCGCGCTTTAATTCGAAATAGAGCTAAGTCTCATGGCATTCTTAGCTCTATTAAAATTCAATCAAAAGTTTAAAAAATAGTAAGGTGAAATGAATACCGTGAAAAGGCCTGTGAATAACCATAAAGCTTACCATGCACATGTTTATTTTGATGAATCGACATTAGCTTTAGCAAAGCAAATATGCCAACAAGCAGGTGATATTCATAAAGTAAAAGTTGGTAGGTTTCATGAGAAGTTAGTTGGGCCACATCCTAAGTGGAGTTGTCAAATAGCTTTCACCGCAAATGTATTCGATACTTTAATTCCTTGGCTGGAGGCTAATAGGCAAGGATTGAGTATTTTTGTTCATGGCCTTACTGGCGATGACTTAAAAGATCATACTGAATATGCTTATTGGCTAGGTGAGGCAGAAGAGCTCAACCTTGCAATGTTTCGATAAATACTATGCTGTAATAAATAAAGTCCTTGTACGTTTTTAACCTGTTAAGTAGTAGCTCTAAAGCTCCAATTACGTCTCTCAAGCTTTAAGCTTTTTTACTTCCGTTCACCGTTTAAGAAGAACACGCCTTCAGTAGCAGATTAACTTATTTGAACCATACTTATTAAACGCTTTTATGTCATGAGTATTAAGCATGGTAGAGCATATTTTAATTTAAGGGGTGCTTATGAGTAATCAACCAATCATTGCTAACAATAAACCTTTGAAAGTGAGCTTAGATGCTAGGCAAGAATACTATTTCTGTACCTGTGGTCGTTCATCCAAGCAACCTTTTTGCGATGGGTCTCATAAAGGAACAGGCTTTAAACCACAGATGTTCAAAGCTGAGTCCAGTGATGATGCCTACTTATGCGCTTGTAAGCATAGTGCTAACCTTCCATTTTGTGATGGCACTCACAAAGCTTTTGCAAGTGAACAAGTTGGTAAAGCAGGGCCTGGGATACAAACTGAAAAAAATGCGGCTCCAGTAGCTGTAGCTACTGAAGAAGAGCCAACATTAGCATTTATTCATCAACTTGCGAGAGAAGGGCTTTCTAAGTTAGGGCACCATGGACCGATGACATCTATGGGGGTTCCAAGACATCTTTTACCTCATTGGGATGATTTGCAAATTATGACAGCACAAATGGCCACTAAACCTTTGCTTGAAGATGTTCCCGTTTCAACTGAACTTATAGTCGGGCCCAATGCAGATAAGCCACTCATACTGGATATTCCTTTATTTGTTTCAGACATGAGCTTTGGCGCTTTATCTGAAGAGGCTAAGACTGCTTTAGCCATGGGGGCTGAGCTAGCTGGCACAGGTATCTGCTCTGGAGAAGGTGGCATGTTACCAGAAGAGCAGGCTGCAAATAGTCGATACTTCTATGAATTAGCCAGTGCTGGTTTTGGCTATCAAGAAGCTTTATTAAAAAGAGTACAGGCGTTTCACTTTAAAGGTGGACAAGGGGCAAAAACTGGCACAGGAGGTCACCTTCCAGGTAATAAAAATAAAGGTAAGATTAGTCTGGTACGAGGTATTGCAGAAGGTCAGCCCGCAGTATCTCCACCTACCTTTAAAGATTTACATAGTTTAGATGATTTTAGGCGATTCGCTGATAGAGTAAGGGAAGTAAGTCAAGGTATTCCCGTTGGTTTTAAGTTAAGTGCGAACCATATTGAGGCCGATATGCAATTTGCCTTAGATGCTGGGGCTGATTACATCATATTAGATGGGCGAGGAGGTGGTACAGGGGCCGCGCCAGAAATGTTTCGAGACCATATTAGTGTACCAACGATACCTGCTTTAGCTCGAGCTAGGCGCTTTCTTGACGAGCAAGGAAAGTCAGGTCAAGTTACGCTTATTATTACAGGTGGTATTCGAACTCCCATCGATTTTGTTAAAGCTATGGCGCTTGGTGCAGATGGTGTGGCTGTTTCAAACAGTGCTATGCAATCCATAGGCTGTGTAGCAGCTAGAATCTGCAACACGAATAATTGTCCAGCAGGAATAGCCACTCAAAATGAAGACTTACGTCAAAGGCTCAATGTAGAGAAATCAGCAAAACAGCTAGCAAACTTCTTTAATGCTTCAACCGAGCTAATGGCTGTCATGGCAAGAGCTTGTGGTCATAATCGTCTAAATCAATTTCATAAACATGACTTGGCCACTTGGCATAGGGAAATGGCCCATTTATCTGGGGTTAAATATGCAGGCTTTTCTCACTAATTGTTTAAATGTAAGGTTGGGCTCTAGCGGGACCAACCTTTAAATTATTTCTTAGCTTAAAGAGTCACATCTACTTTTTGGTAATTAATCAACATATCTTTGGCAAGCGCTAAGATAAGTTGACGCATTTTCGCGACTGAGTGAGGATAGCCGTCAGCTTCTATCTCGGCTTTGAAAGTGAAGTTATATTTAGGGGAAAGCGCTTGTGTTTCTTGTGTGTTAATAAAACTATAACTACCCGTCAGTACCACTTTGGAGTCTATCGTGGCATAAAAGTGGTCGATATCAAGTATGAGGCTGACTTGCGTATTAGCCTTAATATCTTGCTGGTTACCTGATGCAATTTGTTCCTTTACTAGCTTTCTTAAATCCTGATCCAGACCTTTTTGAATAGCATCATCTAAGTTCTCAGCCCAAGTATGATAATAAGCATAGCTTAATTCGTGCTCGCTCAACTGCAATACTAGATTAGGTTGCTTTAAGTATTCAGGCAGGCTTAGCTGGACCTCTCTTATTGGACTAAGGTTTGCCAAACCTTGCGTATCAAGTTGCTGATTAAGAATGTAATAATGGCTAGTTGGTGTTGGCTGGCTATTACAGCCTAATAATAAAACGCTGATAAATATAGGAATGATACGCATTAAATTCATTGTTATTGGCCTGTGTTTGGAGCTTTAAAGGGTTCAATATCAGAAGGCTGATTATCCGAAAAAATTAAGCTATTAGGTCTATTTTTCACCTTATTAAGTAAAGGCTTAAGTTCATGTAAGCTAGATTGAACCGCTTGTAGTGTATTAAGTAACTCGTCGTAGCCTGGTGACCCTTCCGAAAGCCCTTGTGTCATGGTTGAAACCTTTTCAAGCGTATCTTGTAGTTGCTGAGGAAGTTGAGCTTTGTGAGTTTGATCAACTAATGCATTTACTTTATAGCTAGTTTGGTTGAGGTCATTTAATGTTTTACTTAGGTCTTTTAAGACTTGTTGTGTATCTTTTGTCAAAGACTCAAGTGGTAATTTATTAAGTGTATCGATGAAGTCACCCGCTTTATTCGCTATCTGACCTAAGTTGTCTTCTATAGTTGGAATGATTTCATAACCATCTTTAGAGGAAACACTTGTCATAGGGTGCTCAGGAAAATGCTGCAATTCGACAAAAAGGCTGCCAGTGAGTAAGTTACCTGTTGCTAAACTTGCTTTAAGCCCTTTCTTTATCCACTTACGCGTCTGTAGTTTGATTCCTTCAGCGCTTAACTCTGTGTCAGGTAGGCCAACAAGGCCTGGCTCTAAACTCAGTAAAACAGGGATTTTAAGGTCGTCTTCTAACAAAGCTTCATGCTTATTCTTATTAAAGTTTGTATCTAGCACTTTACCAACATGTACGCCTCGATACTCAACTGGAGCGCCAATTTCTAGCCCTCTAATTGAGCTACTAACGAGCATAATATATTCAACTGTATGCAAATATTTAGTCGCGCTTGCTTGCTCAACATTGGTAAAAATTCTGAACACATCTTCTTGTGTTGCCTGAGGGCCGGGCTCCATTCCTTGAGGTACACCAAAGGTAATACCATTGGTGAGCAAGGTTTCGACATTACCTGTTTGTACACTAATACCATCGCTATTTAGATCTAATCGCAAGCCACTGGTATTCCAAAAGCGTGTATTTTTTGTAATTAACTGATGATATGGCTCATTGATAAAAGCATCGTAGTAAACAACTCTTTCTTCAAAGTTAAACTTAACTTTCTCAAAACGGCCAATGGTTAAACCCTTATATATGATGGGGTCACCTGTGGTGAAGGCAAATTCGTCGTCACTGTTTAAAGTGATTCTAAGGCCTGGAGTGCCTGCTGGTGTAATAGGGGGCGTTTCAAGGCCAACAAAATCGTAACGAGACACCTTGCTTTGACCCGGAGAAATTTCAATATGTCCACCAGACAAAATGGTGTTTAAACCTGATATGCCTTCTTTTCCTACTCTTGGTTTTACTACCCAGAAGTTGCTATCTTCTTTGAGTAAAGGGTCTGTATTTTTATCAAGGCGAGCTGTTAGTTCAATACTGTCAAACTGATCTGATAGCTTTAGATCTACAACCTTGCCTATGGTGATATCTCTTAGTTTGATTTTAGTAATATCAATCTCAAGGCCTTCAGCATTATCAAACGAAATTGTGATTAATGGACCCTGATTACTCCAGTTAAAATAGAGCATCCATAAACCTATTGTGAGGGCGACAAAAGGGACTAACCAAACTTTTGAAATCGGTCTTGCCTGATCTACTTTGGCAGGTGAAACATACACTTCTGGTGGCATTTTATTTCTCGTTCTCAAATTGATGAACTTGGTTTGCCCACATTAATCTGGGGTCAAAAGACATGGCTGCTAACATTGTGGTGATTACCATACCTGCAAAGGCAACGGCAGCCATGCCTGGGTAAACACTCATTACTTTTCCCATCTGAATAAGGGAGGCTAAAATAGCAACGGCAAAAACATCAACCATAGACCAACGACCTATTAGCTCGGTTATTTTATATAGCTTAAGATTAATGCGCCTTGAGTCTGTTTTCTTGACGGTGACACTTAGGCACAACCAAGATAACGCTAAAATCTTTCCAATCGGCACTAATATACTGGCAACAAAAATAATTACCGCGATAGGGTATGTACCTGGTTCCCAAAGAGAAACAACACCACCAAGTATAGTGCTGGCGGTTTCTTGTCCTAACCAATTGGTATACATGATGGGGAGAAAGTTTGCAGGGATATATAAGAGAACACTCGTAATCAGCAAGGCAATTGTATGTTGTATGCTATTACTGTTTATAAGATGTAAATGGCGATGACAAGTGCGACATTTAGGGTTGCTCATATCATTTAGTGTTAAACAGACTGGGCATCCATATTGATGGTTGTGCTCAGCATTATCTCTATGATTATCTTTCATGGACTTTTACCTTACGCCAAATCTGATATCTATCAAGCAAAGATAATCCCGCTACTAAGCAAATGATAAAAAAAACATAGCTCCAAAAAGATAAGCCTAAAGTTACCGTTGCTAATGATGATATTTTGATAAAACTAATTAAGGTCGCGACCAAAAAAATTTCAGCCATATTCCAATCAATAAGAAAAAAAACACTTTGTAAAAGTGGCTGGGTATAAGGAAGTAGGCGTTTTTGCTGTAAAGAAACCAGCACATAAATGAGTGAAAGAAGACAAATAGCTGGAATAAGCAGAGTCGTAAAAAATAGTAATACAGCAATACTAAAATAGTCCATTAACACCATATTAAAAATGCTATCGGCGAAACTAATGACATAATCTTTCCCCTGATTACTAAAGTATAGAAAGGGAAAAGGTAAGGCAAAAATAAGAAAAATAAAGCTAGAAATTGAGAGAGCTAAAATCTTATTGTGTGCGCCAAGCAGTCGACGAGTGATCAAGTGGTTACATCTTGGGCAAGAAGCCGTTTGCCCATAATCAAGCTCAGGCAAAGAAATAAGTAAATCACACCCATGACAGGCGATTGTTGAGTCACTTTCTGGTACGTCTTGCGTCAAATTATTCATCTGTTTAAGAGAAAATTCACCTATTTAAACTTTGAGTTAGCTAGCCTAAAGAAAAATTTAAGCTAGTTCAAATTTCTAATAGTGTTTACCTTACTTATCTAGGAGGTAATCGTCTAACTGACTTTATGTTTAGTCTTATCTTAACTGGGTTACCTCAAAACGGTGAACGCTATTGTTACTTATTTTTATCAGGTTAAGTTAGTAAAAACGGTGTAAATAATTAACCAGCCTCATAATTCCATTTATTGTTTTCATGTTATTCAAGTTACTTATATGCTGGCATTAATTTAAAGCCTTAAATGTATTTATGAAACTCAGATGTTTTTTAGCTAGTTTAGCTTGTAACCATAGGAGCTGCTCTTAGTTAAGTAAGGTAAAAAGGGTCTCATTTACTTAGTTTATAGCTGACAGTGGTCCTATTTACACAAGCTTGTTGCTTATTTTAATGACTGCTGGGTAAACTAAATTTGGTTTTATATAGGCTATAGTTTATTGCTAAAGCCATTATTAAACGCCTTTAGTGATAACGATAATAAGAGTTTGAAATAGTAATTTATGTCTAATGTCGATCAAGTAAACTCAGACATGGATGATAAAATGAAAAGGATTTTCGATGCCACACCTGTACCCATGGTACTGTCTCGTCCGGATGGTAGTTTTGAGTACGTCAATAAAGCCATGCTAAACCTATTGGGTTACAGCAAGAGTGAAATCTACCAGACTGATATTATCATTTCCCACCCTGATAATTTTGAAGCAAATAAAACCATTCGTGAGCACCTAAGAAACGATCCTTATAGTAGCGTTGTTATTGAGAAAAAGTATCTGCATAAGTCAGGAAAAACCATAGAAGGCTTATTAACGCTAACCGCTGAACCTGATGAAGAAGGGGCAATTAAAAGAATGATAGCTCAGGTAGTCGATCTGACTGAGCAAAAAAAGACAGATGCCTCTTTATTAATGTTTAAAACCCTGCTCGATAGCTCTAGTGATGCGATTTATGTGATCGATTCAAAAAGCTCTTACATTATTGAGTGTAATCAGCCAGGTTATCTGACGCTTGGTTACCAAAGAGATGAAGTGGTTGGCAAACTTAAAGTATCAGATATTAACCCTAAGATGGCTCGTAAAGGGGCGTGGAAAAAGTTAACGAATGAGTTAAAAGAGTCTAAAAGTATGTTGTTTGAGCGTAAAAGCATACATAAAGATGGAACAAGTTTTCCCGTTGAAGTGAACCTTAGTTATATACAGTTTGATTCTCAGTCCTATGTCTTGGCTGTTGTGCGAGATATTAGGCAGCGTAAGGCTGCTGAGAAACTGATTTGGCAACAAGCTAATTACGATCATTTAACCGGCTTACCTAATCGGCGCTTAGTGTCAGATAGAATTCAGCAAGCGATTCATAAAGCCGATCTCAATAGTAGTTATATCACGCTTCTGTATTTAGATTTAGATAGATTTAAAGAAGTGAATGATACCTTTGGGCATGCAAAAGGTGATCAATTATTGATTGATGTAGCCAATAGGTTGAACTTAGCCGTTAAGCAAACTGATACGGTAGCAAGATTAGGCGGTGATGAATTTACTTTAATTTTAACTGATCTGGACAATACAGGTAAGGTCAATAAAGCTGCAGTAGAAACTCTTGCGAATCAAGTTTTGTACAGTCTTAGTCAGCCATTTAAGTTAGATAATGAGCAAGTTTATATCTCAGCCAGTATAGGTATCGCCTTTTATCCTAATGATGTGAGTAACTCTGATGACTTGTTTAAAGCGGCTGATCAAGCCATGTATGCAGCGAAAGCAAAAGGGAAGAACTGTTTTCAATACTTCTCAGCAAGCATGCAAGAAGAGGCTGTCGCAAGAGCGTTATTGGTGAAGGAGTTACACAGAGCTATTGAAGAGAAAGAGTTTAGTCTTGAATATCAGCCTATCGTTGAATTAAAAACAGGAAAGATTTGCAAAGCAGAAGCACTAATTAGATGGCAGCACCCTCAAAAAGGCTTGGTATCTCCCAATGCTTTTATTCCTATGGCTGAAGACACAGGTTTAATTTGTGAAATAGGGGATTGGGTGTTTAAAGAGGTCGCTCAGCAAGTAGCGACTTGGCGCATCAAACTTGATCCAAATTTTCAGCTGAATATTAATACATCGCCTATTCAATATTTAGAAAGTAACTCTTTCTTGGGTAACTGGATGACTTATTTAAATGAGTATAAAGTGCCAGGAGAAGCGCTTACTGTTGAAATAACAGAGCGTATTTTGATGGACTCTCATTCGTCCATTTCAAGAAAATTGGTTAACTTTCAATCTTTAGGCATTGATGTAGCCTTGGATGATTTTGGCATGGGATATTCCTCCTTATCCTATATTAAAAAGTTTGATATCGATTATCTGAAAATAGATCGCTCTTTTGTAAAAAATGTGACGACCAGTATTAACGATAAAGTCCTGTGTGAAGCTATGATAGTCATGGCCCATAAGCTAGGTATTAAAGTCGTCGCAGAAGGAATTGAAACAGAAGAGCAAAGGCGCTGTTTAAAAGATATTGGCTGTGACTATGGCCAAGGCTTTTTGTTTTCGAGGCCTGTTGGTGTTGAAGCCTTTGAACAAAAGATGATTCAAAGTCATTTAGATGCGATTAAACTCTCTAACGGATAAGTTAAGTTTTCAAAAAGATAAACTTAACTGGATAGAAATAAAAAAAGGTAGGGATAACTCTCTACCTTTCTCTAATCAGTTCAGATAGGCCTTTCTAGTGAGTTTTGTACTAGTTTCGGCCTGATAAAACACCACCGTCAACATCCCAAATAGCACCTGTTACCCAGCTTGCTTTTTCGCTCAATAAAAAGCAGATACTGTTGGCAATATCCTCTGGTGTACCAATACGACCAATAGGATGGAAACCATCAAAACCAGCCAATGCATCATCAAGTTCATTTTTATCAATAAAGGAGTGATAAATTGGCGTTTTCACTACGGCTGGCGCAACGGCATTCACCCTAATGTTAAACTCTGATAATTCCATCGCCATATGTTGAGTTAATGCATGTAACCCAGCTTTAGCCATAGAATAGGCGCTAGAAGGGGTCGCTTTAATTGCCTGTTTTGCCCACATCGAGCCAATATGGACTATTGAACCTGATTGATTGGCTATCATGTTTTTAGCAATGGCTTGGCTAATAAAGAAGCTGGCTTTATTTAAGATCATATACTTATCAAAATCAGATGCTTGATGCTCTACAAATGCGGTCGGCTTGAAGTAGCCAGCGGCATTAACAAAATAATCGATAGGGCGTGCTTGCTCTGTAATTGCATTAATTAAAGTGCTAACGTCCTCTTCCTGATAAAGGTTAACTTGCAACGTCTTTACTTGAATTGCATGGTTAATTTGATTCAGTTCTGCCTTTGCAGCGGCTAATTTATCCTGGGAACTGGAGGCAATAATTAAATCACAACCTTGGGTTGCAAGTTGCTTTGCCGTGGCTAATCCCATACCGCTGGAACCGCCTAAAATAAAGGCTAAAGGTGTATTTGCTTGTGTCATAATAACTCTCCTAAGTAGGTCTTGTTAAAGATTATTTAGTTAGCTTAAATGGAGAGCTAGCGGCTTGAAAACCAAGCACAAATTGGTTCTATAGGTACTTTTTGGTATATCTTGATGAAAACATTAGAAAATAAAATTAGTCGAAAAAAAGCCCCGGAAAATAGTGCACGCATGGTTGAGACTATATATGGCTGTAAATGGTCTTTGACCGTGTATCAACTGTTAAAAGAAGGGGTTAATCGTCCAGGTAAAATGGTAAAAAGTGTTGAGGGACTCAGCACCAAAGTACTGAATGAGTGCCTTAGAAAAAATACGGACTTTGGTATATTAGAACGCATAAGTTTTAATGAAGTGCCACCAAGAGTGGAGTATCAAGTGACAGAGTTTGGACAAAAATTCATTCGTATTCTAGATGAACTTGAGCAGCTGCAAGACGAAATCAATCAACTGAATTGAGCATTGTTATTGTTTTTAAAAAAACTGTTTGACCTTAGACCTATCTCCAAGCCTTAAAATCAATTTCTAGAATAATATCCAGAATTGGTTTTAACCATGGATTCTATGTGGAGTACCTATGAAAATTAAATCGAACACCCTTATCTTGGCTGCAGCACTTGTTAGTTCTCAAGCTTTTGCAGTAACCATAGACCTTTATAAATCTGCGAACTGTGGCTGTTGTGCTGCATGGGCGAAAATAATGGAGAAAAACGGTCATGAAGTGACTGTTCATGCTGATAAGGATTGGTCAAACGTTCGTCAAAGTCATGGTCTACCTTATCAACTAGGATCTTGTCATACGGCAATTATTGAAGGCTACCTTATCGAGGGGCATGTACCTCAGGCAGAAATAGAAAGATTACTAAAAGAGAAGCCAACAAATATTGCCGGCCTTTCTGCTCCTGGCATGCCCATGCATTCCCCTGGCATGGCAAAAGAAGGTGCTCCCTTTAAAGACTTCCAAGTAATAGCTTTTGATAAGTCAGGCAAAACTAGCTTATATCGTCAATATTAATGCCGAATAACTAGCATCTATAATCTAGCCTTATCTTGGAGTCTAACTAAGATAAGGCTATTTTATTGCCTGAATAATACTTCTCAGCTTGGCTGGTTTAACCGGCTTTGGTAAATAGTTTACTTTTTGTTGCTGGCAATCTTGGACCAATTTAGGGTCGCGCATTGCTGTGATTAAAACGGCTGGAATATTGCTTTCAAATTTATCTCGAATTGCCTTAATAAGAGCTAATCCATCTAAATCTTGACCAAGCTGATAATCCACTAATAAAAGGTCGGGGGCTTGTTCTTGAGCTAAGGCTGATTGAACCTTTGTAAAACAGAAGACAGGGTGCTGCCAGCGTTCGAGTAGTGATTGCATCGCATCTAAATTGTTTGGGTCATCATCAATACACCAAGCTGTGATTTGATGCTTAGCTTCAAATGTTGTCTTGATAGTCGCGCTTGCCTGTTGTTCTAACTCTTCTTGCTCTTTTGCTAGCGGGACTTTAATACTGAAGCAGCTACCAGAGTTAACTTTAGATCTAACTTCGCTTGTAAGGCCTAAGACGTTTTGCATGCGTTTTACTAATCCAAGTCCAAGACCAATGCCTTCTTCATTCGTATTTTGCCAACGATAAAAGTCTTCAAAAATATGGCCTTGTTCTTGGGTGGGTATACCCACACCTGTATCCCATACTTGAATTAATAAGTGATCATTGCGTTTACGACAGGCAATCAGCACCTTACCTTCTTGAGTATATTTGACCGCATTAGAAACAAAGTTTTGAATAATACGTCTTAGATACAAGGGATCACTATGCACCTTATGTTTGCCTATATGGCTTTTAAGTAAGACACTTTTATCTTCAGCAATCACTGAAAACTCATTGACGATAGGCTGTAGTAAATCATTCAAATTGATATCAATCAGCACAGGCTTAATTGCTCCTTGATCAAAGCGCGCTATCTCTAATAGCGTGGATATCAAGGTCTCAGTAGATTGTACTGACTCATTGAGCTTATCAACAATTGACTGAGTTGAGTTCTCTAGTGACTCAGCATCTAAAGCGCCTAAATAAAGCCTAGCAGCATTCAAGGGCTGTAAAATATCATGGCTGGCTAAGGCTAAAAACTCAGTTTTAGTATGGTTAGCTTTTTCTGCTTCTGCTTTTGCCTTAATCAGTTCTAACTCTGCTTTCGCCCTGCGATTGATCTCTTGAATAAGCTCTTGGTTGACGCTCTTTACTTCATCAGATCGAGCTTGCACTCGGTTCTGTAAGTCTATATTGGCTTCTTTAAGGGCATGTTGGCTTTCAATATGTTCGGTAACATCGGTGAAACTGGTAACAAAACCGCCTTCTGGTAAAGGGTTACCTAACATTTCAATGACTCTGCCGTTTGCTCTTCTTCGTAAGAATCTGTGTTGGCTGGCATTGCGTAAATGGGTTAATCGTTTTTGTACTAAGGTTTCAACATCACCAAAACCACATTCTCCGTTTTGCGCATTAAAACGAATCAAACTTTCGATTGGTACGCCAACTTTGAGTAGGTTATCAGGGTAATGGTATAGCTCGGCATAGGTTTTGTTCCAAGCAACCAGTTGTAATTCTTTATCTATGACACTGATACCTTGGGCAAGATTGTCCATAGAGACAAAGAGCAAATTTTGGTTAAACTGAATGGCTTGAGTCGCTTCATCGAGATAGGTCACCATCTCTTCGACCTTCATTCTTTTACCTACCATGACAGAATTGATAATGGTTCTTGCTGATGATCCACCAAATACACCGCCTAGGATACGCTCACAAAAGTCGATAAATTGACGGTCAGGAGAATCCTTTTCTAACAAGGTAAAATTATGCTGCTCTTGATATTCAAATAATATTTGTTGGCTTCTCTGTTTACCTAAAAAGGTTTCCAGTAAAACAATGAGGTCGCCGTTTTGTGCCAGTGATTTAGGCTTAATAAAACGACCTTCAAGTTCAGAGGTCGGGCTGACAAAGGCCGTTGCTTGGATTCTATCTATGAGCCTTTCGCTAGCAAGAAGGGAGCCTGCAATATAGCCAACAATATTGGCGATGAGACTAATACATGCCCCTAAGGAAAT
Source organism: Marinomonas sp. S3726 (assembly GCF_000967665.1). Taxonomy (NCBI): domain Bacteria; kingdom Pseudomonadati; phylum Pseudomonadota; class Gammaproteobacteria; order Oceanospirillales; family Oceanospirillaceae; genus Marinomonas; species Marinomonas sp. S3726. Next base: position 44,639 of record NZ_JXYC01000006.1, read on the forward strand.
AACTTCAGCACGGGTTTCAAAGTTGTGGCTTGACCACTCTTGCACGCCAAGCAAGGGGAAAATAAGCCAGAGTAGCCAAAAAACAAAACCTAGCCCAAAGCCTGTATACACACCAACTGCATGCCCACGACGCCAGTACAAGCCGCCAATTACAGCGGGTACCAGCTGTAATACGAGAGAGAAGGCTAATAAGCCTGTGCCCGCTAAAGACTCGCTAGTGGCCATCTCTTGGTAGTAGAGGTAAGACAAGATAAGAATGGCGGCAATAACAAAACGCCTAATATGTAGCATTTTCTTGTGATAAAGCGGTTGTGCCTGATTTCGAGAGGAGGCTCTGGCCAACATAATTGGCAGAATGACATCGTTCGAAATCATAATACTTAACGAGAAGGTGGCAATGATGATCATGGCAGTGGTAGCCGATAAACCACCGAGGAAAATCAGTACTTCTAAAAAGGTATTATCAGAGGCTATGGCAAACTGAATGACATAAGTATCTGCATTTGTATCTACGCCAAATAAGTTTTGGCCTGTCATGGCGATGGGAGGAATGAGTATGGCAAATATGGTCAAGTAAATAGGAAAAATCCAACGGGCCATATTCAGTTGTTTTTTCTCTTGATGGTCAACAACGGTAACGTGAAATTGCCTTGGTAAACAAATTACAGCGGCAGCGCCCATCAAGGTCTGCATGAGAAAGCTGAAAGAAAGGAAGTCATCTGTTTGCCAAACTTGAGAATTAAAAGTGTGCTCAAGTGTTTGTGAAATTGAAACACTGTCTTGGTCATTGAGTAGGATTATGGCAATAAAACCAACGCCAATAATCGCGAAAAGTTTGAACAAAGACTCAACCGCAATGGCTAGCATCATACCTGATCTATATTCAGTCACCTCAATTTTACGGGTACCAAATATCACCGCAAAAATGCCCACTGAAATTGTTGCAATCAGCACAATAGCAGAGGAAGAAACACCTTCTTGATTTACGAATAAGCTGAAGTTTGAACCTATTGCTTTAAGTTGCAGCGAAATATAAGGAATGATTGCCAGCATGGCGATCATGATGACCAGAGGTGCTGTTAAAGGGCGTTTACCATAGCGGGAAGAAATGAAATCCGCGATCGAGGTGATGTTTTGTTTGTGACTAACAAAGGTGAGTTTTTTTAAAAAAGGAAATGCAAATAAATAGAGTAATACTGGGCCTAATAGAATAGGAAGATAGCTCCAACCAAAGCGAGCGGCTTCACCCACAGCGCCATAAAAGGTCCAAGCGGTGCAATAGATAGCCAAAGACAGGCTGTAAACCACAGGGTGCCGAGTTAGCTGTTTTATCTTAGGGTTTTCTTTATCGCCCCAACGAGCAATCCAAAATAAACCTAAGATGTAGGCTATCGCCAGTAGAATCCAAATAGGAGTTAAAATATTAAGCTCCTATAGACTGAAATTGAGGTTTAGGTTTGTCGCTTTACAGCAATCAGCTGTGTATTTGACCATAAATGGTTTAGTTCTCGCGTTTAAAGTCTTCATTAAAGCTGGTCTGATAATCGATAAATGCCATTTCTGTTTCGCCATAATAGATACTTTTTGAGGCGATGGTGACCAAACGTATAACTGATTCTGGTGTGATTTCAGAGATGATTTTCTGTGACCACTGAGTACCTTGGTCTGTATCTTGGACAAAATAAAGTTTACTAGTATTGCCTTGGTTATCGAGTAAGGACGCTTCTACTTCAGAAAGTGAATAGGGTGAACTTACTATCAAGGTTTTACCGTTTTCAATATAGATATTGAGTTCAAAATTACCGTTCTGAAAAGTACATTTGCCACTGGTGTAACGACAGTTAGATTTAGCAACAAGAGGGTAAGACTCCCCTTCGATGGCTTTATGAGGCTTTTCACTGACTAGGTTATCAACACCAAAATAAGCTAATAAAGCTAGAATAGGCGCCACTATTAGTGCGATAACTACGTGTTTATTTTTGAACATATAAAATCCTGCTTATGATTATTAAAGAGATACAGGTGAGTTTCTGCTCAAACCTTAAGTGAAGGGTAAAGCCTGTTATCCACTTTATCGCATCGCATTCCGTGTCTATATTTTGCTCATATTAGAGTATAAGCAACAAGTGTTTATGAGTTTATATATGAGAAAAGATACCGATACAAGGATCGGTATCTTTTTGTTTAGCTTGACCTAATTAAGCTTAAAACTAAATTAGGCCCAGTCAATTTTAGTGATCCGATGCTTGGCCTGCGCCAGCTGGGATACGTATATGTTCTACCATATCTTGAACATCTTTAGGTGCTTCGCCATACATTCTGTAAACCGCTAGAGCAACAGTAAAGTTAACTAAAGCGCCTACTGCACCAAATGCATTTGGTTCGATACCTAAGAACCAGTTATTTGGTAAATCACCTAGGAAAGATGTGCTAGCAATAAACATGATGCCCTTATGTTGGAAAACATAGAAAAGCGTCACACTTAAGCCTGCAATCATGCCGGCAATCGCACCTTCACGGTTCATTTTCTTAGAGAATATACCCATCATTAAAGCAGGGAAGATAGAAGAGGCTGCTAGACCAAAGGCTAGAGCAACTGTCCCTGCGGCAAAATCAGGTGGGTTAAAGCCTAAGTAACCTGCGAATACTATGGCACCTGCCATGGCAATTCGACTGGCTCTGAGCTCTTGCTTCTCTGTAATGTCGGGTTTGAGTACCCCTTTTAACAAGTCATGAGAAATAGCTGATGCAATTGCGAGTAATAAACCTGCTGCGGTAGATAGTGCTGCTGCAAGACCACCCGCTGCGACAAGTGCAATAACCCAATTAGGTAGTTTAGCGATTTCAGGGTTAGCAAGTACCATGATATCTCTGTCTACTTTTACTAGCTCATTTTTAGACTTGTCTGCTTCGTATTGAATACGACCATCACCATTTTTATCTTCAAATTTAAGAAGACCAGTTGTTTCCCAGTTTTTAAACCAATCAGGACGCTCAGCATAAGCTAGGTTTTCTTCCGCAGCTGGTGGTTGCATTGTATTGATTAGGTTTAAACGCGCCATAGCAGCAACAGCAGGTGCTGTTGTATACAAGATAGCGATGAAAACAAGTGCCCAACCTGCAGAAGTACGCGCATCTTTCACTTTAGGTACCGTGAAGAAACGGATAATTACGTGAGGAAGGCCCGCAGTACCTATCATCAGAGATAGAGTGTAAGCGACCATGTTGGTGGTGCTTAAGCGAGTTTGAGTACTGTATTCTGCCCAACCTAACTCAGTCACAATCTGATCAAGTCGATCAAGGAGGAAGGTCTCAGAGCCAATCAAGGTACTACCTAGACCAAGTTGTGGAATTGGGTTACCTGTAAGGTTAAGTGAGATGAAAACTGCAGGAATAGTATAAGCAAAAATAAGCACGACATACTGAGCTATCTGAGTATAAGTAATCCCTTTCATACCACCCATTACTGAGTAGAAGAAAACGATAGTCATACCAACCAATAGACCCACTTCATACTGCACTTCTAAGAAGCGTGAAAAGGCGACCCCTATCCCTTTCATTTGCCCAATAACATAAGTTACTGAGGCAACGATCAAACAAATAACCGCCACGATGCGGGCAGTTTTTGAGTAGAAACGATCGCCGATGAATTCTGGTACGGTAAATTTACCGAACTTACGAAGATAAGGAGCAAGAAGCAATGCGAGCAATACATAGCCACCGGTCCAGCCCATCAAGAAGACAGAGCCACCATAGCCATAAAATGCAATTAAGCCAGCCATACCGATGAAAGACGCTGCAGACATCCAGTCAGCACCTGTCGCCATACCGTTAAGTACAGGGTGTACGCCACCACCTGCGACATAAAACTCTTTCGTTGAGCCCGCACGAGCCCAGAATGCAATACCTAGATATAAGGCAAAAGTCATTCCGACAACAATATAGGTTAATGTTTGTAATTCCATGATGATCTCCGATTATTCATCAACGCCGTGCTCAATATCGAGCGCCGCCATTTTTTTTGCATAGACGAAAATAAGCACAACAAAGGTATAAATAGCCCCCTGCTGAGCAAACCAGAAACCAAGTTTGTAACCACCGATCTGTATATTATTGAGCACATCGACTAGTAAAATACCGCATCCAAAAGAAACGACAAACCAGACCACAAGCAGCTTGATCATCAAGCTAACATTGGCGCTCCAATAGGCATTATTCTTACTCATTATTATTATCCTCATTAGGTAAGTGCATATTGATGATGAACCCCTAATGAAAAAGTCAGTATTAGACTTTAGTCGAGACGCTTTATTTACAGTGCTTGAAAAGAAAAAATACGAAGGAATTGAGCGAAAAAGTAAAACAAGGCTAACGAAAGTTTTTGAAACTTCGTCAGCCCTGTAATCTGATTAGAAAGGGAGTTAGTAAAGGAAATCTTCTTTAGCGACAAAGTCTCTGTGCTTAGAAGCGAGAGCAGTCGTTCCTGTATTTAACACATACTGAGGTACCAAAGGTGCTGATTTTACTAGGCTTTCTGCTTGGTTTAAGTAAGCTTGCCAGAGATCGTCTTTTGCTTGAATACTTAACAATTCAACCTGATCTGGGTTTGAATTAGTTGCTTGCATTAAGCTATCCAAACCAAGGCTTAAATTCATTACCTCTGCTTTTTGACCTGCATACAACCAAAGGTCTGTACTCTGATCATATTCATATAGAGACATTAGTCTAAGGCCGTGTTCAGCAACAAATTCGATCGCTTTTAAAATAAATTCGGCTTCTTCTTCCGCAATAAAGTAGTTTAAGTTAAAGCGAACCCAACCTGGTTTGAAGCGCTTGTCTTGTGCAATTAAATCGACGAGCTCTAAGGATGTTTGCTCATCTATGTTTAAAAGGTCATGGCCATAAGGGCCTGCGCAAGAGCAACCTGCACGCATTTGAATGCCAAAGAGATCATTTAGTAGACTCACGACTAAACCATGGTGTAGATAGCCAAATTTTGTTTTTACCCTAAATGACGTAATTGATAGGCGTTTCGCATTTGGGTTACCTAAAACCTCTATGGCATTGTTGCTATCAAATTTTTGTTTGATAAGGTCAGACCACTTCTCTTCTAATGCTTCAATGGCATCATCACCAATATCTGATTTCACTTTAAATGCCAAACCAGCCCGAATGGATTCTATGATTGCCGGTGTGCCTGCTTCTTCACTACGTTCGCCCGGCGCTAAAAAGGTGTGATTATCTCGGCTTACAAAAGAAACCGTACCGCCACCAACGGTTGAAGGTCTGTCATTGGTGAGTAGGGCGCGCTTGATGATCAAAACCCCTGGCGTGCCAGGACCGCCAACAAGTTTATGAGGAGAGAAGAAGAGAGCATCTTTATCCGCGCCTTCTACATCAGAGTTCATTGCCACTTTCATGTAAGGTGCACCCGCAGCAAAGTCCCAAAATGATAAGGCTTGATGCTGATGCAATAGCGCTGCAACAGCATCCTGCTCTTGGATAATGCCTGTTACGTTAGAAGCCGCTGAAAAGCTTCCAATTTTTAGAGTGGTGTTTTTGTATGCTTGTAGTTGTGACTCAAGGTCATTTAAGCAAATTCCGCCATCTTGAGCTTCTTTGATACGAACTACTTTTGCTCCAGACTCACGCCAAGGTAATTCATTAGAGTGATGCTCGTAAGGGCCAATAAAGATCACAGTATCTGAGTCATTTAAGTTATGGGCTAAGGTTAGAATGCGAATCAACTTATCAACTGCAGCCGTCGCGCCAGAACCGCAGAAAAGTACAACATCATCTTTGTTTGCATGACATGCTGATGCAATAAGCTGTCTTGCATCTTCACGATAAGCACTTGTCTGACGGCCAGTCACGGTCGCCTCCGTATGCGTATTGGCATAAAAAGGCATGACTTTTTGAGTAATAAAACTTTCTATAAAGGATAAGCTACGGCCTGATGCAGTGTAATCGGCATAGGTGATTTTACGTGAGCCAAATGGTGTTTCAATAAACTCACTGTCACCAATAAGCCCTTGTCTCACAGACTCTAACGCCATAGTTAATTTTGTATTTTGTTGGGTTGAAAGGGTCATGTACTTATCCTCTACTATGATCCCTACACCCTTGTTAATCCTTTACGCTGGGTAAAGGTAGCTCCGTTGTCCACTTAATTTGCTCCATAGCAAAATTAGAAGTGACATCGGTTAGAGAGGTTGCAGAAATCAATCGTTTATAAAATTCGTCATAGGCTTTGATGTCGGACACCAATACCCTTAAAAGATAGTCGTATTCACCTGCCATACGATAGAACTCAACGACTTCTGGAAACTGAGCAACCACATCTGAGAAGTTGTCTAACCAGTTAGCGTCATGCTGATTTGTCTTCACTTGCACAAATACAGAAACGCCTAAATTGAATTTATCACTGTTTAACAGAGCAACTCTTTTACGCACATAGCCCTGTTGTTCTAACTTTTGAATACGACGCCAGCAAGGGGTTTTAGAGAGTCCTACATGGGCCGCCATGTCTTCTAAAGAAATACTATCATCCCTTTGAATTAAAGTAAGTAGTTCTAAGTCTGTGCTGTCCATGGGTATTTTTTCTCTTTAAATTTGTATTTGTTAGTATTTTATTTCTACTTGAAGGGACTTTTCAAGTGCTTTTAGAAATGTGTTTTAGCAAAGCTAGAATTAGCAAAAAAAGGTTGTGTGAAAAACAGAGAAAAATAATCAAAAAAACCTTAAAAAAGTGAAAACAAATTCAGAAAAGACATGTTTTTAGGGATGAATAGAGGAGAGGAGCGCAAAAAAATACCCAAAACAGATAAGCATTGGGTATTTTTTGATTCGTTTTATTTCGCTGTTATTGCAAAAATTAGGTGGTCAATAGATTAAGGGCTTTATTAGAATCCGCATTTGCTTGAGCAAGAACGGAACCTCTCGCATCATTAATCATATTTTGCTGTGCTCGTTCAGCGACTTGAATTGCAAAGTCAGTACTGGTTATTCTGTCGTGCATAGCATCGAGCTGCTCTTGTGTACTAAAGAGCTTTTTCATTGTGGTGTTAAAGTCTGTTTCTTGTGCATTGTATTGAGAGCGAATATCTCTCACCACATCCATACTGCCATTAATAGCCGAGAGTGAATCGCGAATAGATTCAGGGCTATTCAGATCAATCTGGTATAAACCCTCTCTTTCAAATTTGCCATCCACATTATGAGTGACTACGGTAACGCCATATTGGGTTTCGTTATGAGAGGCGAAGGTCTGGTTAGTATTCTGAGTTAAAAGAGGATCACCACCATACTTGGTAGAATCAAATAAATCTTGAATACCTGCCACAATATCTAATGCTTGAGCTTGAGTGTCTTCCACTTGAGTTTGAAACTCTTCTTGTGATTGACCTTCTTTTCTCTCATTTGGCGTGCCTTGAGCGAGTTTTTGTAACTCTTTCAAACCACCTTGAATTTCATCTAAAGAATCGTTCGCCACTTGAATCATAGAGTAGGCATTAACCGTATTACTGATCTGTTTTTGATTCTTATTGATTTCAGTGGTTAAACGTTCAACTGATCGTGTTAACAGAGCTTCTTTCTGATTTGGATTGATCTGTTGAAATGTATTGTCAGCTTGTTGTTGGCTGATGTGTTTAGTATTTATTTTATCAACGTAAGTATCACGTGCAGGGCGAGTATCTTGCCCGCTTCCTGTTCTAACCACATATCTACTTGTTTCAACAGCGGGTGCTGCAGTAGCTGCAGTACTTGCAGGTGTGTTCACTGCATTTGCGGCAGCAGAAGCACTTGTTGTCACAGGGTTAGTGGCAGCTTGGCTCGCAACACTAGGACTAGAGGCTACTTGGCTAGAGGCAACACTACCCGAGGCAGCAGGTGTCGTTGCCGCAGCGACAGGCGCAGCATTGCTAGAAGCCACTGGCAGTGTCATAGGTGGTATTGTTGTAGAGCCATTAATAGTAGACATTAACTAAATCACTTTCTGTTTACGTTTTAATCAGTATAACTTTGAAATTAACCAGAGTTAATAGCTTATCACTGATAAAAACCTAGGAAAATGGCTATTCCATCTGGAGCTAATTGATTTATATACAATTTATCAAATTGTAAAATTACATATAGATTGATTAAATCCAGTTACTTTTAGTTAAGGAAGGTACAAATAGTCAATAACTCAAGTTTGCTGAGGTGGCTGAAATAGCCTTCATTCCTTGCTTCCTTTGCCATTTAAGCAAAGGAAGCAAGTTCAGTTATTTTGGGTTTACCCCTAATACGCCTTGGCGAAAACGTTCAATTAACGCCTTGATATCTTCGTGTACCATAAGTAGTGCAGGAATAAGCACCAGAGTAATCACGGTCGCATACAAGATCCCATAAGCGAGGGATACTGCAGCAGGAATTAAGAACTGTGCCTGACGAGAGGTTTCACCTAATAAAGGCATTAAGCCAACAAAGGTGGTGATAGAGGTTAACAACACCGCTCTTACTCTATCGCGGCATGCTTGGTTGATCGCTTCTTTGATTGAGTTAGTCTCTTGCTTAAGCTCATTAAAGCGTGATGCCAATAGCAGGCTATCATTCACCACAACGCCACTTAAGGCGATGATGCCATTCAAAGATAATATTCCTAACGCCAAATCATTAGACCAATGACCTAACATGGCACCTATGATGCCAAAAGGGATTGCCATCATAATGAGAAATGGCTGTACATAGGATTTAAGCGGGATAGCCAAGAGAATATAAATAATCAGCATCGCCATGATAAAAACAACTAACATGGAAGACTGAGTTTCAGCTTGCTCCTTTGCTTCACCTGCAAAGCTGATATCAAGGCTTGCAAATTGTTGCTCTAACTCAGGGACCAAGTCTGATTTAATTTGGCTGACTAATTCTGTGGCAGATAAAAGGTCCTTATTCAATTCAGAGCTAATATAAACGGCACGTTTTGCATCAATCCGTACAATCTCTTGCTCAGTAAATCCCGAACTGATATTCACTAAGGCACTTAAAGGAACCTGGTTACCATCGTCCAAACGGATTTGAGTATCAATGAGGTCAGTCATACTCGCCTCAGAGCTATCAGGGTAACCTAGCTGTACTTCAACTTCATCACTGTCTCTTTGGTAAGACTGAACTTTACTGCCATCAAAGTAACTTAACACTTGGCTAGATAGGCTTTGAGTGGTTAAGCCTAATGCTCTACCTTGTTCAGTTAAGCTCAAATTTAGCTGTGATTGAGACAGTGCGGCATTATCTTCGATACCGCTGACAGCAGGGATAGAAGATAGGTAGTCTTTGAGTAATTGGGAAGCTTCACTTAATTCCTCACTACTTGAAGACCTTAGTTCAATACGAAGGGCGTCAATGCTGCCTCGACGGGTTTGAACTTTTAAGCTTTTAGCACCTTCAGCTTGCCCAATATTTTTTTGCCAAGCGGCGGCGAATTGTTTGGCGCTATAGGATAGGTCCGAATCTAATTCAATGGTGATTCTGCCAGATTGATCATTACTAGAGCTGACTTGCAGATTAATAATGCCATTATCTGTGCTTGCCTCATTTCTTAGTTTGAGTTCGGTGCTATAAGCCGCTGCTTCCATACGGGCTAGTACCTGATGAGTCTGCCCATAACTGACATCATTATGCATATTAAGGCTGGCGCGTACTGTATCTCCAGGAATGCTGGGGAAAAAGCTTACCCGAATTGCACCGGTAAATGGCATGCTAGCGACAAGAACAAAAATACCGACAAAGAGAATTAAGACTCCATAGCGATTAGCGAGAGCAAAATCGATACTTGGCTTATAAATACGTTGCGTAAAGAAACTTAAGGCTTTATCTGCCAAGTTTTGTACCCAGCGAATTAACATCATAGGCCAAAAACGGCTCTTGGTTGGACGAGTATTTAAGTGGGCTAGGTGAGCAGGGAGTATGAGTTTTGACTCAACGATAGAAAGCATTAAGCAAACGGCAACAACAGTGCCAAATTGAGCATAAAGAGTACCTAGTCTGCCTTCAATATTGGATAAGGCAAAACAAGCTGCAACCGTAGTAAATACCCCAAATAAGGTGGGGACAGCGACTCTTAAGGTTCCTCTAATTGTACTGGCAATATTATCCCCATGTTTAGACCTTTCGCTGTAGACACTTTCTCCCACTACAACAGCATCGTCCACCACTATGCCAAGGGCCATGATAAATCCAAAGGTGGTAAAGGCGTTTAGGCTCATGCCTAAAAAGCCATCTCCCATTAGAAATAAGGTACCAAAGAAGATAAATGGCAAACCTAGGGCAACCCAGAGGGCAACACTCAAGTTTAAAAAGATCGCCAACATTAAGAAGACCCAAAACACACCGTTTATTGCATTATCAATAAGTAGGTCTAAACGCTGGTTAATGGCTTCACTGCGGTCATACCAAGTAGCAAGTTCTACTCCTGTTGGTAACCTGCCTGATTCTAACCATTTTTGACTGACAGCTTTGGCGGCAATCACAGAATCAGAAATGTCAGTCAGACCTGTGGTAATGACTTGAATAGCAATACTGTCTTCATTATTGAAGCGAGAGAGTACCGCTGTATCTTCATCATAGGTGTCTCGAATAACCGCCACATCGGATAATAAAAGGCGGCTACCATCGCTAAAGGTTTTGATGGTTAGTTCGGCAAAATCACGGGTTTGGTAAGCTTGTTCAGAAGATTGGATTTGAAGGTATAAGTCCGCATTTTTAAGAGTGGCGGTATTGGCATTGGTTGATTCTTGGTTAATGGCGTCCGCTACATCACTCAAGGTCATGTTGTAAGATTGCAAACGGCCTTCATCAATATCTACCTTGATAGTGGCATCTAACCAACCTGAAATCGTTACTTGGCCAATATCAGGGTTAGCCAGTAGGTCAGCTTTTAAATCAGTCGCAAGGTTTTGTAGCGTATGTCGACCAACATCACCATAAAGCTGTAGCCAAAGGGCGTGCTCTTCACGTGCTGCCTTTTCTAGAACAGGGCTTTCAGCATCAGAAGGAAAGCTAGAAATTGTATCTACCTTGGCCTTCACATCTGTCATGAGTACATCAATATCATATTCAGACAGCTTTTCTAAACTAACGCTTACTCCATTGGCGTTAGATGTAGTTGTCATGGTCTTGATACCTTCAACTGTTTCCAACTCATTCTCTAACGTAATTGCAATGCCTTCTTCGGCTTGAAGTGCAGAACCACTGTCATAATCAATGCTAATGGTGATGGTATCGGGTTCGGTACTGGGAAAGGCTTCTTTACGTAAATCTCCCATGGTCAAAGCACCAAGGGCAATCACAAGTAGCATTAGTAGATTAGCTGCAACCGGGTTATGCGTGAACCAAGGGATAATGCCACTTGGGGAGTTCGCCGAGTTCGGGCCATGAGGGTGGGCGGATGACATTAGTTATCTCCCTTCACATTCAAGGCTTGGCTTGGATTCGCTGAGTTTTCTTGTGAACCAGACTTCTGCGCTAATAACTTTCTTGAGTTCTCTTGGGGCTGGCTAGCATCTAAATTGCTTTTAACCTTCATACCTTCTAAATAACTATTGTAAGGGCGAATCAAGACCCGCTGTTCATCTGCTTGTAAGTCGGTAGGTGGGGTAATATACACTTGTCCGTTAGCACTAAAGACAGGATCAGCACTAAATGCAGCGAGTCTATTTTCCTGATTTAAATACCATACTTGGCTTTTCTGACTAAAGGCTGTGCTAGGTAATTGCCACAGCTTGCCCATAGAAATCCCTTTTAAGCTAGCTTTCACAAAGCTGCCTGCATAAAGGGCTGGGGTTTGCTGTAATGGGTTATCAACAGCGATGACTAAGGTTCTAAGGCGAGTGCTACTATCTCTATGGCTATCTGCAGAAAGCACATACGCTTGCCATTTAGCTTGGGTTTCAACATCCGTTAAAGTGACAGGCCAACGTTCTTTTTGCATGGTTTCAATACTAGGCAATTTAGCCCAATCTTTGGCTGAAAGGGCAATCTTAATATCCATGCGGTCTGTGTTGTAAATGGTGCCTATCTCTGTGCCTGCTTGTACATAACTGCCTGGCACGATTTCACGGCTAACTACGAGCCCATTAAATGGTGCTTTGATGCGAGTATCTTCAAGGTTTTGTTCTGCTTCTTTAAGGCTGGCCTTAGCATCTAAAAGGGCTGCTTTTGCCTCTGCGATTTGTGGTTCTCTTAATACTAAATCTGAGCTAGGTTGGCCAGATAGCCCTGATGCATTCCATTCATCAAGCGCTTGCTCCGCACTTCTTAACTCTTCCTTTAACGCGACTACCGCGCTGGTAACGGCGTATTCTTGGGTTGCCACACTAGCTTGATAACTCGTGTCTGCAATAATGGCAAGTAGCTCTCCTGCTTTTACCTTCTTACCTGCTTCAAACTCTTTGGCTAAATTGGTGATTTGCCCTGAATTTTGCGCTTCTAAGGTAAGAGAGTATTTGGGTTCGGCACTACCAAATGCCTCAATGACAGGCTGATAATTCCCAACTTTTGTTGGTATAACAGAGACCTGAGGCAGCACTTGTACACTGGCTTTTTTAGGGCGTGTTTGGCTCTTCTTCGCTTCAAGTTGGTTTGAGACAAAAATAAAAATTAGGCCAGACACCAATAAACAGGCGATTAAAAAGGTAAATTGGGAGACTTTGCGTGTCATGGTGATACTCCATTTGAGGCAGCAAGCTTGCCCTTAGTGTTTTGATCTTTACCTTGAGTGTTAGCGACTTGGCCAGATAATCCAAGGGCCAAGCCAAGGGTAATACGGTTATCAAGACGCTGATAAATAAGGTCATCCAATGAGGCAATTAAGTTAAATACATCCTGTTGCACACCCAGTAAATCGACTATATCAACACTGCCGTTTTTAAAGTTCTTTTGATATTGCAGTAGGTTGTTCTTTTCTGCGGTTAAGGCATCTTCAAGGTGAGTTTGGCGAAGGCTTAGAGACTTCTCAAGGCTGATGGCATTTTCAACTTCAAATACAGCATCTAAGAGAGCCGCTCTATAGATCTGATAACTTTGTGCTGCTTCATATTTCGCTACATCAATCGCAAGGTCTAGCTTTCCTTGCTGGAACAGAGGAATGGTTAGTTGTCCTAATAGCCCCCATACAGGTGACGTAAAAAGTGCAGCAGTAGGAGAGTAAGCCACATCGGTTAAGCTAGCACTTAAACTCAGTGAAGGGAGTAGGTCTTTATAAGCAACTTGAACTTCTAAATCTGCTTGCTCAATGTCATAAAATGCAGACATAAGGTCAGGGCGACGCGCTAAGGTTTGCTCAGGTAATTGCGCTAAAGGAATGAGCACCTCAGGATAATCTGTTGGCATTTGAATATCTTCAATTTTGTTATACCCCAAAAGGCGCATTAAGCTACGTTGGTTTATAGCTAAATCTTCACGATACTGTTCGACCTTTTCTTTAGCACTGGATAAAGAGCTTCTTGCACCATCTAATCCTTCAAGATCACCATTACCATTTTTATAACGGTTTAATAATAGGGATTCGTTTTTTGCTAAGAGCTCAACTCTGTCTTCTTCAACCTTTAATGCTCTTGATTGAGCAATTACCCCTAGCCAAGCAGACATGATTTGAGCAACTAAGGAATCTAATGAGGCTTGATAAAGAGCTTGCTGGCTTGAAAAGGCTTTCGCTGTGGCTTTATTCCCATCTGCTATTTGAGACCATAAGTCAGCTTCCCAACTAACCGTAAGGCCGCCCGTATAGGTATTGTTTTTCTCTTCATCATTGTTGGCTTTAAATGAAGCGTCCACTGTTGGTAGCAAACTATCATCCGCTTGGTTCAACTGGGCCCGACGTATTTTAAGAGTAAGTAACACTTGTTGAAGGTCTGGGTTAGCGCTGATTCCTTGCTCAATCAAAGCCGTTAAGCCTTTATCATCAATTAACTCAGTTAGGCTGGTGGCTTCACCTGAAATCGGTGTGGATTGCCATTGCACTTTTTCTGCTTGCGCTTCAGAGGCTGCCAAACTATTAAAATTCGAAGGTTCATCATCAGAACTTGGCAGGCTTTGACAAGCTGACAGAGTCAAGGCTAATACAGACATGCCTGATAATTTAGCTAACTTGTTATGGGTATTTCTCTTAAAAAGAGGCATAAAGTGTATGGTCTCAAAGAGGATAAGTTAAAATAAAATATATAAGAGAATCATAATACTTAGCTAATACTGAGATGTTTAGCAAAAGCTTGGCTAAGTTGAATTATTTACTTTATTGACAATAAAACCTGAAGAAAGCTGACACAGGGTGCATGTTTGCCTGAAAAAAGGCTAACTTGATACATTTTGTGATATTTAGGCTGAAGGCAAAAGAAAAGGCTAGGAGTAAGGGCGTTAAGCTTCTTATTACACATAATGATAGGGATAATCAGAAATCATGCAATATAAATTGGAAATCTATGCCCCAGAAGCAGAGATAATCAAGATACGTGATCTGCTCATTGAAATGAAAGCGGGCATAGTGGGTAATTATGACAGTGTTATCTCGATTGTTAATATTTCAGGTTTTTGGCGACCTAATGATGCATCTGCGCCTGTCACAGGGGATAAAAACCTGATTAACTTTGGTCATGAAGTCCGTATCGAGGTGCGCTGTGACAAAGAGAGAGTTGCTGCGACGCTCAAAGCTATTCGTCATATCCACCCATACGAAGAGCCTGTTATCAATATTATTCCGCTTGCAAATCATGAGTTTGAATAGGTAGAAATTACCTTTTGGAAAATAACTAAATACGAACTTTCCCTGTTCGTATTATAAGTTGATTACTTAATCAAAGTAGGATTCCCAACAGCCACCATTTACAGTATCTGTTGGTAATAAGCTTAAGTCAGTTGAAGCCGCAACATAGTATTCATTGGAGCCATCAGTACTACATTGAAGTAACTCACTAAAGTAAAAAGTATTAATGCCATCTAGGTATACCCATGTTCCTGATGGATTTTCATCATTTTCCCACCAAATTTTTTGCCAAGTTGCACCATCGGCTTGATAAGGGCTAGCATGAACTGACTCATCAAAGTTCTCTCCCAGACGAATCATTATGATATCTTCTTTATTATTGTATCCAGAGATATCAAAGTTGAAGTCTTTAATAACATCATGAGAGCCGTCAACAACAAAGAGGTCTGTAGAGCCACCTTTAAATTCATTACTTGATGAACTAGTACTATCTCCATCTCCCCAAAGATAATCTTGCCCACCATGGCCAACAATAATATCAGCGCCTCTACCGCCATAAATATAATCTGTACCGCCTGCACCAATTAAAAGATCATCTCCGTCTAAGCCATATAGACGGCCTTCAATTGGATCATCGTCTGTATCGGTAAAGCCATGTACAGCCAAAGCATCTGCATTGTCTGTTCCTGCTATAAACCGGTCAGTGCCATTGCCTGTATCTGCAATATTTGCTCCTTGAAAAAATCGTCCAGCAAACGCGCCATAGATATACAAAGAGTCTCCACTCTCAAGCTCAAGACCGTTAAAAAAATCTTGAGCGCTAGTGTTTGAACTGACATTGAAAGCATCTAGCTGTGAGTCTATGGTGTTAGTATCATATTGGTTTCCATCACCGTCATAATAATTGCTTCCATCTCGAGTTATTTCTAATCGAGTTTTATCAACTACTTCAAAAATCTGCCCTAATGCTGTGTTAAGTGAAACTGAAGTACTATTTAAATTATTGTAAATGTAACTTGAGAAGGATGAGCTAGGGCTTAAAATCGCAACTATTCCGCCATTCCCACCACTTGTTTGGTCAGCGTTTACGGTGAAATCACCATGTGATGTACTTGGCACACCACGAATATCACCAAACTCATCAGAACTGGTAACAATAAATATATCTTGTTCATCAAAATCTAAAAAATCCACATAATCAGCTTGAGATACTTCACTTTGAGAGTCAGTGCCTGCGTTCATTAGACTATTTACAGATGTCATTAAAGCACTGGTACCGGTACTGTACATAGCAGAAACGAGTGGGTTTCCTTGCGTTGCTGTTGATGCGCCAAGGGCGGATGTCCGTAAAATAGTTTGACCAATCCCCCAGTTTTCCCAATCGACAGTAGAGCTAGAGTCTGCGATTGAGCTATCAAAATCGCCAGAGGTGACTATATCTTTACCTGTACCTCCATAAACTGTGTCAATGTCGCTACCGGTTCGTACGCCAGGATCAATAAAGTCGTTACCATCGCCTCCATCTAAGTAATCTTGGTCCCAACCACCAAAAAGAACATCATTATCCGCTCCGCCATAGAGATAATCCTCACCACGCCTTCCTGCTAAATAATCATCTCCATCACCACCATATAGATTTTCACTACCTTGTTCTCCTAGAGCAGTATCATCTCCTTCTTCTCCATATAACCAATGCTCCCTATCTTTATTACAGGTAATTTCCATTGTGTCA
Source organism: Marinomonas sp. S3726 (assembly GCF_000967665.1). Lineage (NCBI taxonomy): Bacteria > Pseudomonadati > Pseudomonadota > Gammaproteobacteria > Oceanospirillales > Oceanospirillaceae > Marinomonas > Marinomonas sp. S3726. Next base: position 61,108 of record NZ_JXYC01000006.1, read on the forward strand.
TTTCCAGATCCTCCATAAACAGTAAAGCTAAAATTTGTAGCCAAATACTCACAGTCTTTGGCTAGAAAATCATCATTACCAGAGCCAAGTTCTGCATATAGGTCCTTGTTCTTATACCCATCAGCTAATCGTACAGCACCACCATTGTATTCCAAATAATCATTTCCGCTGCCCATATAAGCTTCCCAGCTATGGTTGCTATAAAAGCCGTCGTCGGTATTATAATAATACCTATAGAATACTTTAGTGTTGTCTTCATCATTTCCATTATATGTATGCGTTGTCATCTATTATCTCCAAAAAAATTAAAAATTATTCAATGATTTTTATTGTTTTACTCTCGCATTCCTTTCTCCTTTAAGTTGATTATTGAGTCCATTAAATATTCAAATAAAGTACGTTTTTTAGTTTGGATGAAAACTTCAACAGGCAAGCCTGCTCTTAATTTAATTACAGGGTTTTCGATAATGATTTTTTTCGATTCAATCGGAATTTTTACCGTATAATGAAATTTATTAGACCTAGGGTTAAACTCAGTATCCTTTGATATGAACTGAATCTTTCTTTCTATGGGGATTTGTTTTTTAAAGCTATAAGATGAAAAACTTAACCTTACAGAGCTACCTATTTTAACTTGATCAATATCGAGAGGATTTAGCTGTGCTATAACCTCAAAGCCCTTCGATGTATTAGGGCGTACCTCTCCTGAAGCAATAATTGCCCCTGATGTTGGTGCAAAATAAGACCAAATGCCTAATACACCGATAAAAAAGACTATTGCGCTTATACAGATTAAAAGAGGGAAGGTTAATTCACTTAACATAGCGCTTTTCTGAGGTAACATTATGCTTGGCCTATTGTTGAGTTTTTAGAGTTTCTCGAGGTGCCTATTTTCACTTTGTAACCATAGTCATAACGAGTGGCTTTGTTTTCAACACCTCTGTTACTCGTTGACTCTTGAGCTTTGTCATCTGCTTTAATTGACTTGGTGTTTAGCATATTAAGAACATCATCTTTTAAACCTTTTCCAAGTAAACGCCCTTTGTTTAAGACAATTGCTTTAGAGGCTAAATCAATCGTATTGGGTTTATGGCTTATAAAAATAATTAAGTGATTTTCTTGGCTTAAGGCTTTTAGGTTTGTTTTTAAAGACTCACATGCCTGAGCATCTAAAAAGGCATCAGGCTCATCAAGCACTAGAACAAAAGGGCTTTTATACAGTGCTCTAGCAAGCCCGATTCCTTGTTTTTGACCGCCAGATATTTGGGGAGTATTGAGTGCTAGCTTTGTGTTATAGCCATCGGGAAGTTGTTGGATAAAAGAATGTATTCCTGCTTTTTTTGCTGCTACATATACATCTTCCATAGATGCATTGGGATCTAGGCGGGCAATATTTTCCCAAATGGTTACAGGCGCTAGATTCACTTCCTGAGGGAGGTAGCCAATATGAGAAGCGAGATTTTTGGGTGACCATTGATCTAGCTCGTTCCCATCTAGCCTCACTTCTCCATAACTTGGCTTTAAAAGGCCAACAAGAGCTTTACATAAGGTTGTTTTGCCTGCTCCAGAGTGTCCTAAAACCGCTAATATATCGCCTTTTTCTAACTCAAAGTTTATCCCTTGTAATAAGTAACTAGAAGCATGCTTAGCTTGATAATTAGTGGACGATTTACCTGATTTTAAAAGTGTTAAGTTATTGATAGATAATGTGCTTATTGGGTCTTTAGGCTGCTTCTTAAGGGGGGCTTGGCTATGGTAGGTATCGAGTAGTTCAGTCAAGTTTATATAGGCATTGCGCCCAGTAAGTAATTGCGTCCAAGCACTCATAAGTTGCTCAATAGGGCTTAACGCTCGTGACATCAATATTGAGCCCGCAACTACTATTCCAGGAGAGACTTCTCCCTGTAACAATAGGTATGCAGCGATGCCCATAATACCTATTTGTGACAGCATTCTAATGGTTCTCGCTAAAGCTAATAAACTTGAAGATCGTTGCTGTGATATTTGATAATCTGCTTGAGCTTCTGAGAACTTTTCTTGATACCTCGCTATGAGCGAGTCATGCATACCAAGAGCAATTATTTCATCACTATTTTTAATACTTTGATCTAGCCAAATTTGGCTTTGGTTTTGTTTGTTCTGAAAGCTAATCTGGTGTTTTCGAGTACTGAACTCACTAATGCAAGTTAAGCCAATTAAAATGAGTGCAGATATCAGTGTGAATAAACCAAGCCATACATTCATGGAAAATAATAGAATAAGAAATATACAAGCCCATGGTGCATCTAGTATTGGGAGTAAAGACCTACCTCCTATTAAAGATTTAATTTGTGCTAAATCTCGAATCCCCTGAGCCCCTATGATTTTTCCATCATGTGTAGCCGAAAAACTTGCTTCAAGAGTTGTTGGGATTAAACTTTTCTCTAACCAATTTCCTGTTTTAAATAATAATTGAGAGCGGCACCATTCAATCACGCCATATGTGACCAGTGCTATTAAGGCTAATACGCTAATTAAGAAAAGAGTCTCTATTTGAAAGCTAAGCATCACTTTATCAAATATTGCCATCATATAAAGTGGAGCGGTTAAAAGAAGAATATTTGTTAGAGATGATATTAATAAGATTATTAAAAAAGAACGTGAAATATCTTTTTTTAATTTTCTGATTTTATTTGTTTTTTTCAATTTAAATATCCGATTCTATTTGTTTTTTCTAAATTAGAAATTTTTAAATTATTATTTTTATAAGAAATAATTGTTTAAATAAAATTTTTACGGATCGTATGAAAGAGATATTTGTTTGGATAGATACTTTTTTGCAACACTATGTTGCAAAAATAAACCATGAGAGAGAGTTTTAGTATTTTATAAAACGAGATTTTCACAAGAAAAATGTTTAATTTAAAAGAGTTTTTGTATTGCTTTATTTTTTATAACTTAAGTTATAGCTGTTGATAAAAATAATTTAATCTAAGGTGTTATTATATTTATGGCTCTAATTAAAGTTAATTGATTTAATTTTAATTAAATTAATTCTGACTCTGTTTTTTTGTTTTTTCTGCTTCTAGTTGAACTCTTTTTAACAATTGAATTAAGTGAAAAAAATCAACTTAACCGCTGCTATACAGGTCATTCCCCGAATCAAGGTTTTAAACTGTTTAAGGTTAAGTCGTTTGAGCAGTAAATAACCAATACCAGCACCGACTAAAAGAGCTGGTAGGGTAATCAGGCTTTGCTTAGCTAAAGGCCAACTAAGAATGCCTAAAGAAATGACCACGGTAATCTTAATGATATTAATGATTAAAAAGACCCAAGCCCGCGTCGCAACATAGCTGTTTTTACTCAGCTTTTGCTCTAATAAGTAGAGACTAATGATTGGGCCTGCAGCATTTGCCAAAATACTAATAACGCCAGCAAAAAAAGCCATAGAGCGAGAGACAGATTTAGTTTGCATAAAGCTGACTTTTTTCCACTCTAGGTAAGTGCCTAAACCTAAGGTGAAGAGAATAATGACACCAAGCAACTTACTAAAGGTGTTGGCATCAATATGGGCAAGTAGAAATGAGCCGAGCACAATACCCAGTGCCGCCAATGGTAATAAACGTTTTAAGCTTGGCCAAGATACATCAGTACGATAACTACTTACTGCAAGCATATCTGCCACTAAATACATGGGTAATAACACCACAATTGCTTCTGCGCTTGGAAATGCTGTCAAAGTAAGTGTGAGAATAATGAATCCCATCCCACCGGTTGAAAACTTAGAAATACCAGTAATAAAACCTGCAAGAAGCAATACGATTTGGCTGTTATCCATAAAGGTTAATGTATCCTCTAAAAATGAAATAGCTGTCTTAGTTTATGAGCGAAGCTCGAAAGACTAGGAATCTGATGAATTTGAATGAAGCCTATTTTAATTTGCAATATGATCGTAAGATAACGCTATTTTTTGATTAAGATGAAAGGTTTTATCTATCATGAATAATGTCCATCTTTATGCTTTTGTGGCCGTAGTTGAGCAGGGAAGTTTTAGAGCTGCCGCTAATTTTTTACATAAAACTCAATCAACCATAAGCGCTGCGATTGCAAGTTTAGAGCAAGAATTTGAAGTGCAATTACTCAGCCGAGATGCTTATCGACCTGAGCTTACGCCAGAAGGTAAGGTGTTTTATCAAGAAGCGCGTATCACGCTAGAAAAGATGCAAGGACTAAAGGCATTGGGTCATCAGCTAGCATCAGGTATAGGTCCAAATTTGGCCCTGACGCTAAGTGCATCTTGTGTGCAGTTACAAGGTTTAGTGCAGCTACAAATGTTTGTCGAAAAGCACCCAGAAATGCATTTAAGCATGAGTACAGAGCATCTATCTGGCGTATTAGAGTCTTTGCAATCAGGTAAAGCAGATATAGCAATTAGCCCAAATTATGGCTTAGGACAAGAGTTTGAGTTTGTTGAAATAGCCAAACTAAAATTAGTGACAGTGGCAGCCCCTCATTATCTTGAAAACCAAACACAGCGAATCATTCCTCAAGCTGAACTAAAAAACCGCCCTCAAGTTCTAATTGAAGATTCAGGTTCATTGCACCCAATAGAAAGGTTAAATGTGATCCCTAATGGCCAACGTTGGACGGTTAATGACTATATGATCAAACAGAGGCTAATTGTGTCAGGCTTGGCTTGGTCTCGGTTGCCTTATCACATGGTTGAAAAAGAGCTAAAAGAGGGGAGTGTCGAGATGATAGAGGTGGAAGATTTTGCTTCTAATGTTGTATTACCGATTTACCTTATTCGCTTAAAAAGCAATACCTCAGCTATCGCAAACAGTTTTTGGGATTATATGATTAAGGAACCTTCGAATAAGTCCTCCCGTCTCAGCGTGTAAATAAAAGTGCCTAGATTGATGGCGAGGTGTGAACTTAATAGTCATTCTATTGATAAGCACCTCAACATAAAGATAGGGCTTTTAGGCCACGCCCTGCGGGTCTTACAGAAAAAGCGTCACTCTGTGTTGTCCCTTTTCGAAAGGTACCTACATTACATCAAAGTGACGCCTTGCTTGACGCTTTTTCTGAAAAGACTGAGAAGAGGTTACTTAATCGCAGGTTCCTTAAACAATACCAACCAGGCTATAGCGACTAGCACCATGTTAATGAAAAATGGACCTAAGTTATTAATATGTTTAGGTCCATTTTAGAGATAACAAACTATTTAATATGCATTAGCTACCGAGATCTGCCAGTACAATCGATTTAGAAAATTCTTGATAAGCTGTTTCAAACTGTTTTGCCATTGGATCAGGAAATAGATGGAATTGACCTTCTGCTAAGGCTGAAATAACACCTTCGGCAACCGTATTTGCTGATTCACCCTCTGTCATGCCTGCTTTTGCAGCCATATCAGTATCAATAGGCCCAGGGTGTACACTTAAAACTTGAATGTTTTTATCTAAAAGCTGCTCTCTTAACCCTTGAGTAATGGAGTAAGAAGCCGCTTTTGAGGCTGAGTAAGCATCAACGCCTGAGAAGTTGCGGATAGAAACTATGGAATTTAATTGTACAAATGCGCCTCCACCATTTGCTTCGATTACAGGCGTTAATGCTCTTGCAATTCGGACTAAACCAAATAAGTTAATATCTAGCTGTTGTTCTAATGCTTGATCAAACTCCTCTTCGAATAGGTCAGCAATTTCTAGAATACCTGCATTGTTAATAACAACTTCAACATCCTTTGCAGATGTTGCAAGTGCTTTAATTTCTTCAGAATTGCTTATATCAAGCTTAAGGGTGACAACCTTATCACCATATTTTTCAACAAGGCTATCAGTGCTACTTAGGTCTCTTACGGCCAAATAAACTTTTTTAGTGCCATGCTTTAACAAACTTTCAGTGATGGCTTTGCCTATGCCACGGTTTGCGCCAGTTACTAATGCCACTTTATTTTCTACTAATATGCTCATTTTAAATCCTTAAAATATGAATTGTACCGATCGGTAAGGTTGAGCTATTCTGTACCTATCGGTATAGTTTGGTCAAGTGGTTTGATGAAAATAATTTTGAGGCAAGTATGGCGGGTGGTCGTAAGAAAGAATTTGATAAGCAGGAAGCCTTAGTTGAAGCGATGAAGGTATTCTGGAAAAAGGGCTACCTTGGTGCTTCACTCACAGATTTGATTCAGGCAATGGGTATTAATAAGCCCAGTATGTATGCGACCTTTGGAAATAAAGAGCAGTTGTTTTTAACCGTGACAGAGCATTATCTGACACATTTTGCTGCGCCTTCTGTTGTTTATTTATCAGATGAAAGTCTGACTCCCAAGCAAGGGTTGAAAGCATTTCTCATGGCAAGTATTGAAAACCAATGTCGTGATGACACACCTAGAGGGTGCTTTATATCCCTTTGTTCCGTTGAGGCAAAAGGAGATAACCTTCCAGAACAGGCCGAGTCTTGTATTAAAAAAGCAGGTGAAGATACTTTATTCACCTTGCATGCTTTTTTTACCAAACATCATTTAACTCATCATCAAGCGAACTCGAATGCAAAGCGACATAGTCAAACATCACAAGATAAAGCATTGGCAGTTTTTACTTTGTTGCAAGGAACCGCAACCATGGCCAAACTAGGAAAAGTCCCCAGTGAGTTAGAGGCAATGGTAGACATGTTGTTAGATGGTATGGATATCTAACCAATAAGCTCGATTTCTACTTTATTTTGATAAAAAGCGAGATGTCCAATTAAGCTTTCACATTCCAAGAAAGGTGTTTTATAACCCCAAGCAAGGTTTTCGACTGTCTCTTTTTCAAGCTTTAAAGACCAATAGCTTGCATGGCCTTTATAAGGGCAATAGGTAGTGTGCTTATTCTCAGCTAGGAGGGACATCTTGATATCTTTTTCTGGAATGTAAACCACTTTATTTAACCCAGCTTCATCCAAAATAAGTAAATTATTACTCATCGCAATAACGTGACCCTCATAGCTTACCGTTGCAGTTTTATTTGAGGGGGTGATAACAATTTTATGATGGGGGTTATCGATAAACCCTGGAGCCTTATTAAGCATATTTAACCTCTTCTAGATCTTTTAGATATTCGAAATCAATTGCATAAAATGCTGTTTAAATTGACCATAACTGAGTCAGAAAGGCCTTACCAGCAAAGGCTTTGTTCATAGATTTTTGAACAGAGATAGGAACTATTGTTTTACCTTCAGGTGTCCCAAACAGATTACCTTTTTTACCTATCCAACTCTGAGGCAAGCGAGTAATTATCCTGACTGATAAGTTTAGACTCTGAGCTATTCTAAATTTAGTCTAGGTTAGAAGAATACAAAGCGCGCTTGCCCAAAAGCGAGAATGTAAATAAATAGCATGAGCCAATTGCCTAGGATTGAAGCTGTCCCCCTAGGCACATGGCTTGGTGTTACGTGTTAAATCAATTCTTCTAAGCTGATAAAACCATCTTTGTTTTTATCTAACTTATCAAAATAATGGTTCGCCATGGCAATTAAATCGGGTCTGGTAAAATGCTGCTTAAGCTCTTCATCATTACAGTAGAAGCTTTCTAATTCATGCTTTGAAATTTTACCGTCATTGTTACTATCTCGAACAAGTAGGCGTTTATTCGCTAGTTCAATGGCTCTTTCTTGGTTTGTCATAAGTGGTTCCCTAATGTGTAAGCTAAGTTAATAGGCTTAATTTTGAATGCTTATTAAATACAAAAAAGGGAAGATGAACGCGGGCAAATACATGCTAATGAATAGCCTACCTAAATCCTAATTTAAGCCATTCTTCTTGGCTTATTTCACTCCAGAATTTATTCCCAGACAAATGATGTTGATAGGACCTGAAAGTTGTTGTTTATCTAGTTTAAGTGCCGGATTGCAGCTCATAGCAAGGGCATAGCCATGTAAATAATCTGCAAGGAGATCCAATGCACTTTTTTCTTTTTCAGTTGTTAGCTCCAAGGTTAAAAGGATGGCGTTAAAACGCTCTGCAAAAACCTTCGCAGGGTTGTCAGAGTTCATACGCAACAAGGTGTCTAGCAAACCTGGATATTTGGCTAAGAGTGAAAGGTAACTATGAGAGAGTTCTAATAGCTCTGCTTGCCAATCTTGATCTTGTTTAGGGGTGTAAATCTCATCGATAAGAGAAACGGCTATCGCCTCTAATAACGCCGCTTTATTCTTGTAGTAGTGATAAATTGCCATCGCATCTACATCGAGAGCTTGTGCCAGTTTTCGAATTGAAGGCGGTGCACCAGTTTGTGCAAGGAGTGTTTTTGCAGTAGTTAAAATACTTTGTGCATTTAGCCCGGAGCTACCTTTACTTGGGCGTCCTCGTTTCGTGTGTGCTGAACTCATATTGGCTCTTCTATAAAGTGGCGAATCATTCTTATCAATAGGCGATGTTAGATCAAGGGTTAATTATTAAATTTTTTCAGTAGGCATTTTCTTGAGTAAAGATTGACATGAATGAAATATAAATTCTACACTGTAGAAATAAAATATTAATTTCCATATTTAATTGAAGGAAGGTGTCATGAAGTGCTCCGTTTATATTGCGACTAGTCTTGATGGTTATATTGCAAAGCCTGACGGTAGTCTTGATTGGTTGATGAGTGCCGGAAACCCAGAAGCTGATCTAGGAGAAGACGCGGATATGGGTTTTAAAGAGCATATGACAAGCGTTGACTGCATGATAATGGGACGTAAATGCATGCAAGTGATAGATGCAATGGCATTAACATCAGAGCAATGGCCCTATGGTGACACCCGTATTATTGTGTTGAGCAAAACTTTGAAAGAGGTGCCTACAGGCTTAGTGGGTAGGGTCGAAATTTTCTCAGGAGGTATCCCAAGTTTGATGGAAAAACTCGGTGCTGAGGGCTTTAAACATGCTTATGTAGATGGTGGTGTGACCATTCAAAACTTTATTGCACTAGGTTTAATTAACGAAATGACGATTACTCGAGCCCCTGTTTTGATAGGCGAAGGTATTCCGTTATTTGGCAAAATACAAAAGGACATAAAGTTAGAGAAAACGAGCGTAAAAGCCTTTGCGAATGATTTTGTGCAGGAGTTTTATCAAGTAAATTATCTTAATTAATCGATAAAATAAGAAGATAGATAGCAAGTATTAGGCAGCTTAAAGCTGCCTAATCAGGGACCTGAAACTAATTTGTCACTTATTTAAAGCACGACTTAAAATGCTAAAGACGAGTAATAAGCTTTTCAGCTGCTTGTTCAGAACTTGCAGGGTTTTGGCCTGTAATAAGCAAACCGTCTTCTAATGTGAATACATTCCAATCATCTGTTTTTTGATAGTTAGCGCCACGTTTGATCAATTCATCTTCTAATAAGAAAGGCACGATATCTGTTAGTTGTACGGCATCTTCTTCTGTATTACTAAAACCTGTTACGGCTTTGCCTTTTACTAGGAATTCACCTTCTGCATCTTTCAGGTTTAGAAAAGCAGCGCTGGCATGGCAAACCGCAGCAATCGGTTTTTGTGCAGCAACAAAGTTTTCTAACAAACGAATAGAGTCTATATTTTCGGTTAAATCCCATAGTGGGCCATGGCCACCTGGATAGAAAACACCATCAAATTCATCTTGTTTTACATTTGCCAATACTAGGCTATTAGCAAGTTTTGCTTGAGTGTCACTATCGGCATCAAAACGGCGAGTTGCATCGGTTTGAAAATCCGCTAATTCGCTTTTCGGGTCAATTGGTGGCTGGCCGCCTGCTGGAGACGCCAAAGTGACTTCAATGCCTGCATCAATAAAAGCGTAATAAGGAGCTGCAAACTCTTCTACCCAAAAACCTGTTTTCTCTCCTGTATTCCCTAGCTCTGAATGAGAAGTAAGCACCATAAGCACGGATTTAGTTGTCATGTTTCTACCCTAATAATTGTTAAAAATTTAAATATGAATATCGAATGACAGGCAGTTTAGAGTTAAGAGTTAAGTTAAACAATAAGAGTAAATTTGACTTCATTGGTTTAATTATTGATACAATTCCTGAGCTATTAAATAAAATCTCTTTAATAAAAGCCCTAATAGATGTGCAGATGCGAGGTAAGGTGATGGATGTGTCATTTGAGCAACTAAAAAGTATGGTGGTCTTTGCTCAAGTTGTAGAACAGGGAAGCCTGGTGGGTGCCGCCAAGCATTTATCCTTATCCAGAGCAGTTGTTAGCTATCACCTTAAAAAGTTAGAGCAGCAACTAGGTGTGAAACTTCTGAATCGCTCGACCCGTTCCATTGGTTTAACCCAAGAAGGGGAGGCTTATTATCAAAGATGCCGTGTTATTGCTCAGCAAGCCCATGAAGCCAATCAAGCGATAGAGAACCTAAAAGACGAACCAGAAGGTTTGCTTAAAATCACCTGTCCTGTGAATGTTGGCTTACAGCTTATCGTGCCTGCTTTAAACGGTTTTCGTGATCTTTACCCAAAAATAAAGCTCGACCTTATGTTGAGTGATGACGTAGTCAATATTATGAAGCAAGGCATAGATTTGGCGATTCGCGGGGCCGAGTTAACAGACTCGGGTCTGCAGGCAAGTAAGCTTGCCAGTCTGCAAAACTGTTTATGCGCTGCGCCTGATTACCTGAATAAACAAGGGCGCCCTAATACACCTGATGACTTGATTCAGCACGACTGGGTTGTATACAAATTAGCGGCTAACAGCGTGAGTTTAACTAAAGGGAACCGTACTTTTGATATCAAGGTTAGCGGCAGTATTAGCACTAATAATGCCGCAGCACGTACCGCCTTTATTGAAGCGGGCCAAGGCATAGGGCGAGTTCCCTTGTATGATGCTGGCCCTAAAATAAAAGCCGGAAAACTAGAGCGAGTATTAGCCTCTTATAAATTATCTGATATCGAGCTTTATGCGGTATTTCCACCAGGGACAGGCGAGACTAAAAAACTCAGGCTCTTGCTCGATTATTTAAAGTCTCATCTGGCGAAAATAGCGAGTTACTAACTTTCGTTCTGGCTAGGGTTTTAGCTCTTAGTCTTCATTTGAGTAGCGTAACTGATACTTATAAATATCAGTGCGCCGCCTATTGCTTGTACCCAGGTAAAGCCTTCTCCTAAGAAAATAATGGCGAACAGGGCACCAAATAAAGGCTCGCTTCCCATTAGCAGTGATACTTTCGTAGCTGAAATTCGACGCACAGCATAATTTTGAATGAAAAAAGCGAAGAGAGTGCAAAAAAGCACCAAATACAGGGTTATCATCCAAAAGTTGGCATCTTTAGGAAGTTGTATTTGTTCTATCGGTAGGCTGATAAACGCCAAGACTAACGCCCCCAAGCCCACAATAAGAGATTGAATCGAGGTTAAGCTTAAGTTTGTAATCGTTTTATTCTGACATAAAGCCTTAGTGAGAATTACCATTAACCCTCTAAGAAACGCCGCTCCTAAAATCAACCAATCTCCTTGATTCATAGTAATATCCAAGCCTTCTTTATGGGTGAGTGCGATCACTCCCACTAGACTCATCAAGGCTAATAAATAGAGTCTTTTATCCATCCTCTGCTTTGATAAAAAACCTTCTAAGCCCGCTGTCATTATGATGGAAAGGCTAATTAAAAAAGCGGCATTGGCTGCGCTAGTGAGAGAGACCCCATAGACTTCACAGCAAAAAATACCTAAGAGTAAAAAGCCTGTGGGTAGAGCTATCGGCCAATCTTTATTTCGGCCTTCTTTAAAGTCTTTCAAGGTGACATAGAGCAAAATTAAATGGGTTGAAAGGAAACGGATAGCAATAAATAAAAGCACAGAGGTATAAAACAAAGCCGACTTAGTAAGCCCATAGCTTGTCCCCCAGAATAGGGCGACCAGTAATAAAAGCAGCTCCTCTTTAACAAAGAGTCTGAGTATAGGGTGAGTGATGGTTAAGCTTTTCATATAGACCTCTTGGTAGATTGATGCCTCAATAATTGAGGGAAATCGGTAATCGTGTTTGACAAGAGATAGCTTAATTAATAACTTCAAAGAGATAATCTGGTAAAAATGCAAAGGATAATTGCGCTATGGATATAAATAAGGTGATCTCTTTATTAACTGAAATGGCTGTTTTTGTCGCTGTGGTAGAGCAAGAGAGCTTTTCTAAAGCAGGTGAAAAGCTGAATTTAGCACCTTCTTCAATCAGCCGTTCTATTGCAAAATTAGAAGCCGCATTTGGTACTAAACTGTTAGAAAGAACCACGAGAAAAGTAAAACTTAACCCGAAAGGAGCGCAAGTATTCGAGCAATGTCAGTCTATGTTAGCCTCTGCTAAATTGGCTGCAAATGCTGCTCAGTCTTTGGCGGGGGAGGTCTCTGGTGTGTTACGTGTTGCAGCGCCAAAAGCCTTTGCCAAACAAGTGATTAGTCCAATAGCGCTAGACTTTGCAGAGGCTTATCCTAAAGTCACGGTAAAGTTAATGGCAGTAGATCATTTTATTGATCCAATTAGTGAAGAAGTCGATGTGATTATTCACTTTACTCACCACCCGATTGAAGGCTTAGTGGCTAAACACTTATCAACAACCAAGCTGATTGTGTGCGCTAGCCCTGATTACCTAGCAAAAAATGGTATTCCTAAAACACCTGATGATTTAAAGCAGCATGACTGTATTACCCTAGGGGAGGTCGCTGGCGATGATATTTGGCGCTTTCAAAAAGCTGGAGAAAGAGTCAAAGTCCAAGTGCCTGAGTCCTTTTCGGTAAACCACACTCAAGTAAGGCGCGATGCAGCATTAAGAGGTCTAGGAATTGCAACGTTTCCAGATTTCGCCATTCAAGAAACAATCGAAAAAGGTGCACTTATTCCTGTGTTAACGGATTGGCAGGTTTTAGAAAGATACCAAGGGGATATTGTTGCTCAATATGCTCAATCTAAATTTGTGCCTGTCCAGATCCGTACTTTTATTGAATTTCTACATGCTAGGTTTTAGTTCTTATTACCTTTCTTTTTTCTTTTCTGTTCTTTCTTCAGGTTAATCGCTATTCATCCAAAGCTTTTTATCTATGACTCTTTATAAGCTTTTAGAGGAAAGTGACTTTCTACCTCTTTTTAAGGTCATCGCATCACGAATATTCATACCCATTAGGCTTAAGTTAATAAAACCTGCTAATAGTTCAATAGTCTGAAGGGTATAAAAAAGACTATTAAATTCACCATTAATAGCCATTTCCTTCAGAAAATACGCCGCCGGCAATAAGACCAACAAACCATTTAACGCTACAAAAGGCATGCGTTTTTTCTTTGCACCAATCGGGCCAGAAGTGACCTTGGGTGCCATCTTCATTCCCGTCATACCTGTGATAGCCATCAATGGAATAAGTAACCAAATCGAAGCAAAAATGTTGCTTTTAACACTGATAACAGCCGTTTTATCGACAAAAAGCGAGCTAACAAAAAAAGAAGCAATCAAGATAAAGGCGATTAAACCAGAAACTTTATGAATGAGTGGGAGTAATTTTTTCATCTTAATACCTATAATAATTAAGTTGCTAATACAATTGTTGCGTATGCAACTATGTGTTGTCAAATAATTAATGCTCTCTTGTTATTGAGCTTTCGTGCTTTTGGCTGACGATTAACCTTAGAGATAGATAAGAGAGGTGATGGAAGGCAAAGCTTGATATGCTCAGGGAAGAGGCTGTAATTCAGTCTTTATCAGCCAGACTGGTTATTCAACTAGAATGAGTTGTTATCAGACCCGAAACACTAAACTGGCAGAGGCAAGTAATGAGACGATTAAAAGCATGTTTGATTTATTTCGCTATAGCCAGTTTAAGCACCGCATTAGTTGCTTCTCCGACCAAACATGACTTTGAAAAATGTAAAAAGCTTGCTGTTTCATATTTAGACTTTTGTTTACAGGGAAGTGAAAATAAATGTTGGGAAAAGTCCAAAGCGAGCCATAAAGCCTGTCGTATTAAAGTCATGAAAAGTTATCAAGAAATGGGGCCTAAGCGCAAAGCCGAAGAGAACAAACTCAAGCTGCTCAATAAAATGACCTAGCTAAGTCTAAATAGTGGAATCGAGGCTGTGAATGAAAAGAGACGAGCCTTCTTGCTTGCCGAAGAGATCTTTGGATAATGGCTTTCTCTTGATAATAGCTATTTCAAGATAAAACAGCTTTGTTATCTACTCTTACCCTAATGTTTAATGGTTAAACCTACCTATGACCTGCCCACCAGAGATTCTCCATGCGCCTTGATAAATTTGTTTGTAAAAGTACCGAATTAACCAAAGCCGAATCACATGCTTTTATCGAACAAGGGTTGGTGCAAGTAAATCATAAAGTAGTGACCGACATTAAGTCTCAAGTACACCAGAATAATCAGGTTAGCCTTAACCAAATAGCGCTTAACTTACGTCCGTTTCGCTATATTCTCATGCATAAACCTGCCAATACCATTTGCTCAAATTTGGATGAGGTTTATCCCTCTCTTTTTAACTTTCTAGAAACAGATCATAAAGAAGAGCTTCATATTGTTGGCCGTTTAGATGCTGATACCACAGGTATGGTCTTGATTACGGATGATGGGCATTGGTCTTTTAATATCACAAGGCCAGAGAAAGACTGCGTGAAAGAGTATAGAGTCGCTTTATCCCAGCCTCTTGCAGAAAGTGCAATTGAGAGGTTTCAACAAGGGATTAAGCTTCAAGGAGAGGCTGAGTTAACCTTACCTGCCAAGCTATCCTTTATCGATGAAAAGAATGTCACATTGGGTATCACTCAAGGGAAGTTTCATCAGGTTAAACGTATGTTCGCCGCAGTGGGTAACCGTGTTATTCAGCTACACAGACAGAGAATAGGCTCTCTTGAATTAGACCTTGAAGAAGGTCAGTGGCGTTATTTAACCCAAGCAGAAATTGATAGTTTTAAAACAAATGAAACTTAAAACATAATGTTAGGGTCCTACTTATTATCTGAAGTCAGGAGTTAAAGGAGAAGAATAAGCGTGAAACAAGGTATAAAGGCTTACCATCAAGATGAAGAGGCGGATTGGGTTGCTGTATTAGCGTGTGGCCACTTTCAGCATGTACGCCATAAACCGCCTTTTACTAATCGACCTTGGGTGATAACGCAAGAAGGGCGAGACAGTATGCTGGGTTTTGAGCTTAACTGTAAAAAGTGTGACCTTGGTGCACCAAAGGATGAGTTAGGTTAACTTATTAATCGAGTGAGATAAGCGGTAGACTCGTTTAACTTTGTACTTTTTTATTAATGACGTTTCAAGGAATGAGGAGAGTTATATGGAGAGTATGGGAATACTTGGTTTTTTTTTCGGGCTAGTTGCCTTTGCTTATGCACATAAAAGCAAAGCGGATATTGCTAAATTAGAGCAAGACATTGAAGGGCTCAAAACCATGCTCAAACAAATTCAAACGGATAAAAGCTAACGTTTAATAATGTGCTTAAGGCTAATTCATCTAACAACACGAGGTATTAAATATTGAAAGCAAAAATAAAAAATACCTTGTTAAATATGATGGGGAGTAGGTGTTTTAAACCCTTTATTTTGGGACTAACAATCTTGCTTTCCCCTGTTATTAGTTCCAGTTTGCTAGCCGCTGAAGCCGCATCTCAAAAGGTTGAAGATACTCCATGGACCCTATGGAAAGAGACTGACAAGTTAAACCTTTCATTTCGGCCTTATAAAAAGACAGGTTTAATCGAAATACAGGCACAAGCTCGTTTACCTTCTAGCCTGTCCGGCTTCTTATTATTTTTACAAGATTACCCACTTATCCCTAATTGGCTAGATAATGCCAAAGAGGCCTATTTGATAGAACAAGTATCAGATACAGAGAACCTCTTTGTGACTCGTTTTAAACGTATTTGGCCTGTGTCGGAAAGAGAAATGGTGATTCGTTCACGTTATTGGCAAAATCCTGATCTCTCGGTAGAGCTTGCGGTACAAGATGCTAGTCACGAAGTCGACAACCCATTAAATATTATTCGCATAAAACTGATTAAAGCCCATTGGTTACTTTCTCCTATTTCATCTAAGGAGATACAGATTCAACATACGATCATTGCGGACCCCGGTGGCAGCGTGCCTTTATGGTTAGCGAATAAAGTTTCTTTAAGGTCCATGTGGAACACGCTAAATGCCATGGATAAACAACTCAGCACATCCCCTTGGCAGCAAATGCCTATCCCTTGGATTAGAGAAAAGTAATAATAAAGCGCTAGATTCTAGCGATAAGGCATTAAAGGTTTTCTTAACCTAAGTTTTAATAAGCCTGACGCATTTTAATTACAAACAATTTACCTATTACAAAGTATTCAAACATGCCTTCTTCCAATACATTAAAACCTTCAAATAAAAGAATTAGAGACCTAAAAGGGTTTGGACCAAAAAGTGAAGAGATTTTTGCCAAAGTCGATATACATAGCGTTGAAGACTTCATGAATGCAGAACCCTTTGAGCTTTACGCTAGGCTAAAACGTGAAGTCAAAGGCACTGGTCTTAATTCAATTTATGCCATCATTGGTGCAAGAGAAGATCTGCATTGGCAAGAGGTGGCTCGTACACAAAAATCAGAAATACTCATGCGTTTAGATGACATGGGCCTAGCGCCAAAATAGATTAAAAATACTAAGAGACTCACTATGTACACGAATAAAGACTTAAACGATGCGGTGACGCAAGGGACTTTTACCCAGGAGGCGGTCGATAAATTTAAGTCCGATGTGGCGGCAAGAAAAGAGAGTGCCCAAGAGGATAACGAAAACTTTCGGTTAGTAGGGGGCTTTAATGACATCTTTGTTGTGATTGCCTGTGTTCTACTTTTGAGCTCGTCACTTTGGGTGGTGGATTTACAAAGCAAAGCCCTAAGTTATGTGATTTTCTCTGTTATCGCTTGGGGCTTGGCTGAGTTCTTTGTGCGTAAGCGTAAGATGGCACTTCCTGCGATTGTTTTATTGCTCTCCTTTGTCAGTGGTGTGTATTTTGCCAGTATGCACTTCTTCAGCTATTTAAGTTTTAACCAAGCATCCATGATATCTGCATGTCTTGCAGGAGCATTAACTTATGGCCATTGGTTGCGCTTTCGTGTGCCGATTACCATTGCCGCAGCGACTGGGGGTTTTATCATTTATGTTGTGGTCAAGCTTTTACTAAATTATCAAGTAGCGCAAGACTTCATCCTCGCTTTGTTATTTGCCTGTGGTTTTGTTGCTTTTGCTTTAGCCATGTTCTGGGATGCAAGAGACAGACGCAGAGTGACTCATAAGTCAGATGTCGCATTTTGGTTACACCTACTTTCTGCTCCTCTTATTATCCATCCTGTCTTTACGGGTCTTGGTATTTCACAAGGAAACGAAAGCCTCACAAGCATGCTAATTATCGTTAGCCTTTATGTATTGATGACTCTCATTTCTCTTATTGTCGATAGACGTGCTTTCATGGTGTCTTCTTTGGTTTATGTGATTTATGCTATTTTCGACGTGTTAAAAGTATATGGCGATGTGAGTTATGACCTTGCCCTGACTGGCTTTATCATAGGGGCTGCTTTATTGCTTTTATCTGCACTTTGGCAAAAGGCTCGTGCTGGGGTCGTTGCTCGCTTGCCTGAGCAAGTAAAAAATTATGTGCCTGTTATCCCTAATTCATAAACGCTTTGTGACATTTGGCAATAGGGGCTGCTAGTTAGGTTTGAGTTTTAGCGTTAAGCTAGCACTAGATTCAAACCCAAGCTCAAAGGCCCTAATAAGGACGTTTACTCGCATACAGGATGGCAAGATGTCTTCAGTCCCTAAGAACAAAACAGAACTCGAATTAGCGATAGAAACCGCTTTCGATAAGATATTTAAAGATTATCAAAGAGTGCCTGCAGAGTTGAGCCGAACCTTGGGTGTTGAGTCTGGCCATAAAGCCGGTTTGATTAGTGTGTCAGATAGCTTGGCTTACCTTATTGGTTGGGGGCGATTAGTATTAAATTGGCATCAACTCAAAGCCGATAATCAAGAAGTCGATTTCCCTGCGATAGGTTTTGCTTGGAATCAATTAGGTGAGCTTGCACAGCATTTTTATCACACTTATCAGGACTGGCAATACGATGATCTGTTGCAGGAGTTTGAGTCTGTTACCCAACAAGTGCTTTCTCTTATTAAAGCAAGTGATGCTGAAATCTTGTATCAAGCGGGTTGGTATAATGATTGGAGCCAAGGGCGCATGATTCAATTTAATACCTCTTCCCCCATGAAAAGTATGCGCACCAAAGTAAGGCGTTTTATTAAAACTCACAACCTCCCTTAGTTTTTTGAAATAAAGTTCATATCTTATTGTTTTTAAATAACTAAATAAAAAACTCTTTAGTTATTTAACGGTTTACTCCTTTCTTTTTTTATTTAGTTTCTACAATTTTTTTTCTACTTTCTTGTAAAAATATTGCAACTTTAAGGTGCATTTAAGAAAAAATTAACTTATATTTCGATTTATCGAAACGATTGCGCAAACGTTTCGACGATGCAAAATGAGAGATACTTTACGCTTTGTTCCCCAAGAGCAAAGCGGTTTTTTTAAACAGGGTTAGGCCGGATAGATGAAAAAGAGTGCACTGATTAATGCGGAAATATCACACCTGATCGCCAAACTAGGCCATCAGCAAGAGATCACTATTTGTGATGCTGGTTTACCAATTTTAAGTGATAGCAAACGTATCGATTTAGCCTTAATTCCTGGTGTGCCAGATTTTATTAGCAGTGTTAAAGCGACTTTGAGTGAAATGCAATTAGAAGGCGTAATTTTAGCCGAAGAGTTCATGGTTGAAAGTCCAGAATTGCATCAAGCACTACTCGATCTGATTAAAGAAGAGGAAGCGCTGATAGATAAAAAGATCTCCCTGAAATACGTGTCCCATGAGCATTTCAAAATTAGAAGCGCACAAAGTGAAGCAGTTATCAGAACGGGGGAGTTCACTCCTTACGCTAATGTGATTTTACAAGCTGGCGTCGTTTTCTAGTTTCTCTTTAATCGAATTTATCAAAACAAATAATAAGAATTGATATGAAACAAGCAATTTTAACCCTCAATAAAATTGAAAAATCCTTCCCTGGGGTAAAAGCTCTAGATGGTGCTTATTTGAATGTTTATCCGGGTAAAGTCATGGCTTTATTAGGGGAAAACGGTGCTGGCAAGTCGACCTTGATGAAGGTGCTGACGGGGATTTATCAAATGGACAAAGGTGGGATTGAATATCAAGGAAAGCAGGTTCGTTTTAATGACCCTCGCCACTCACAGCTCAGCGGCATTAGCATTATTCACCAAGAACTCAACCTTCTGCCTGAGCTAACCATCGCTGAAAACATCTTTCTTGGGCGTGAAAAGACCAATGTCTTTGGTGCCATTAGCTGGAACAAGATGTACCAAGAAGCCGATGCACTTTTACAAAGATTGAACGTAAAGCATAGTGCCCGCGAAAGGCTAGGCAATTTGAGTCTAGGCGAGCAGCAAATGGTTGAAATAGCCAAAGCGCTGTCGTTCAAATCTCAAGTTATTATCATGGATGAGCCAACAGATGCGCTGACAGATACAGAAACAGCATCGCTATTTGAAGTCATAAAAGAGCTACGCCAAGAAGGCTGTGGTGTGGTCTACATTTCTCACCGTCTAAAAGAAATCTTTGAAATTTGTGATGACATTACCGTATTAAGAGACGGTAAGTTTATCGCTGAACATCCAGTTGCGGATATAGACGAAGAAAGCCTAATAGAAAAAATGGTAGGTCGTCGTCTAGACGAGCTTTATCCACGTATTGGTGTACAAGAGGGTAAGCCTTCTTTAGAGGTAAAAAACCTTTGTGCAGAGGGTGTAAAAGACGTGAGCTTTCGCCTTAATCAAGGTGAAATTTTAGGTGTCTGCGGGCTCATGGGAGCAGGCCGTACCGAATTAATGAAAGTCATTTATGGTGCCCTAAAAAGGGATTCTGGTGAGGTACTTTTAGATAGTAAGTTAGTGAATGCTAACACACCTAAAAAAGCACTGGATTCGGGTATTGCATATATCTCAGAAGACAGAAAAGGTGATGGTCTCGTGCTTGGTTTATCGGTAAAAGAGAATATGTCTTTATGTTCTTTGTCAGACCTTTCCAAAGGCTTACAGCTTAAGCATCAAGAAGAAGCTTCCTCTGTGGCGGAGTTTATCCGTTTATTCAATGTGAAAACCCCAAGTCAAAATCAAATCATCGGTAACTTGTCTGGCGGTAATCAGCAAAAAGTAGCGATTGCCAAAGGTCTGATGACAGATCCAAAAGTGCTTATTTTAGATGAGCCAACCCGTGGCGTAGATGTTGGCGCCAAGAAAGAAATCTATCAACTGATTAACCAATTTAAAGCGAAAGGAATGAGCATTATTTTGGTCTCCTCTGAAATGCCAGAAGTGCTGGGAATGAGTGATCGTATTCTCGTTATGCATGAAGGGCGTGTGAGTGGTGAGTTTAACGCAGCGGATGCAAATCAAGAAAAGCTAATGGCCTGTGCTGTAGGTCGTCAATATAGTGAGGTAACCCAATGAGCTTATTGAATAAGCCAGCATCTGTGACCAATGAGTCATTAGGTAAAACAAACCTATTCAGTAAGGCTTGGTTAATCGAGCAGAAGTCGCTTATTGCGCTTATCTTACTGATAGTTATCGTTTCTTTTTTGAATCCTAACTTCTTTACCATGGGGAATATTCTCAATATTTTGAGACAAACCTCTGTCAACGCCATCATTGCTGTGGGCATGACGCTGGTGATTCTCACCGCAGGAATCGACTTAAGTGTGGGTTCTATTTTGGCTTTATGTGGTGCGTTTGCCGCGACTCTGATCGGCTTAGAAGTCCCTGTCATGTTTGCTGTGCCTATTGCCCTGATTGCAGGGGCGGCCTTAGGTGCGGCAAGTGGCATTATCATTTCCAAAGGTAAGGTGCAGGCATTTATCGCCACCTTAGTCGGGATGACATTACTTCGTGGTGTCACCATGGTTTACACCGATGGACGTCCTATTTCGACTGGCTTTACTGATGTTTCCGACACCTTCTCTCTCATCGGAACTGGCTATCTTTTTGGTATTCCTGTACCTGTCTGGCTCATGGTGTTTGTGTTCGCCAGCGTCTGGTATCTGCTTAATCACACTCGTTTTGGTCGTTATGTTTATGCGGTCGGGGGCAGTGAATCCGCCACCCGTTTATCCGGCATAAATGTGGATAGAGTCAAAATTGGAGTTTACGCCATTTGTGGTTTGCTAGCTGCTTTGGCTGGGCTCATCGTGACCTCAAGGCTGTCTTCGGCTCAACCAACAGCAGGTATGGGCTACGAACTAGATGCGATTGCCGCCGTAGTTCTTGGTGGTACCAGCCTAGCAGGTGGTAAGGGCCGCATTATGGGCACTCTCATAGGGGCGCTCATCATAGGCTTCTTGAATAATGCGTTAAATCTCTTAGATGTGTCTTCCTATTATCAAATGATAGCAAAAGCTGTCGTGATTCTGCTGGCCGTGCTGGTAGACAACAAAAACAAGTAACTCATCGTCACCCTGCCGCATTTATCTGAATGAAGGAATAGGTGGCAGAACCAAGGAAGGTGCCTTATTAGCACCTTCTCATAACTCTAAAAAAGGTAAATAGAATGAAAAAGTTAGTAAGCATGGTATCTGCTGTTTTGGTGTCTGCCTCAGTCAGCTCAACGGTATTAGCACAAGACACCTTGGCAATGGTTGTCTCGACATTAAATAACCCCTTCTTTGTCGCTATGAAAGGTGGCGCAGAAATCGAAGCCGCTAAACTAGGTTATAAACTGATTGTTTTGGACTCTCAAAATGATCCAAGTAAAGAGCTAGCAAACGTAGAAGATCTAACAGTTCGAGGTGTTAAAGCTATTCTAATTAACCCAACCGATTCTGATGCGGTATCGAATGCTATTCGTATCGCGAATCGTTCTGATATTCCTGTACTGACTTTGGACCGCGGTGCGACCCGTGGTGATGTTGTCAGCCACATCGCATCTGATAATGTTGCGGGTGGCGCAATGGCAGGTAAATACATTGCCGACAAACTAGGTGCTAACGTTAAAGTGTTACAACTAGAAGGTATTGCAGGTACCTCTGCTGCTCGTGAACGTGGCCAAGGCTTCATGCAAGCAGTTGATTCAAGCAAGATGAACCTGCTCGCTAGTCAGCCTGCTGATTTCGACAGAGCAAAAGGCCTAGATGTTATGGAAAACCTACTTGCGGCTAACCCGAATGTTGAAGCTGTTTTCGCTCAAAATGACGAAATGGCATTAGGCGCGCTACGTGCAATTAAAGCCTCTGGTAAAGATGTGATGATTGTTGGTTTTGATGGCACTGATGATGGTATTGCTGCGGTTAAACGTGGACTACTAGCCGCAACGGTTGCTCAACAGCCTGGTCTAATTGGCTCTTTGGGTGTAGCAACAGCAGATAAAATTCTTAAACAAGAAACGGTTGCTAAGAACATCGCAGTACCGTTAAAAATTATTGCGAAATAAGCATTTAACGGATTAGTAATGAGAAAGGGGCTTTCATTATAAAGCCCTTTTTTTATGTGTTAATTGTGTAATAGATATCGCTTAAATAGTGACTATCTTTTTGATATTCGGTACTTTTATTCTGCAAACTACAATAAGTTTGAAGAAACTGGGTATACTGGTTTAATTGGATGAAAAGCGCCAAAAGAATTCAGAGCCCTCAAGATGTTTTAAATAAGGTTAATCAATGGCGACAATAAAAGATGTAGCAAAGCATGCTGGTGTATCCACCTCAACAGTCAGTCATGTACTTAATAAAACCCGCTATGTCAGTGAAGATGTATCTAAGCGAGTATTAGCTTCAGTAGAAGATCTTCGTTACGCCCCATCGGCTTTAGCCCGCAGCCTCAAAGTCAATAATACCAAGACATTCGGTATGCTAGTGACCACCTCAGCTAACCCTTTTTTTAGTGAAGTATTAAAAGGCGTTGAAAGACGCTGTTACGAACAAGGCTACAACCTTATCTTGTGTAACACAGAAGATGATATTAACCGCATGAACGCCAACCTAGATACGCTGCTTCAAAAGCGTGTCGATGGACTTTTGCTCATGTGTAGCGAAGTAAACACCGAAGGCTTTTCGCTTTTCTCCCATCACAAACCCATACCAACCGTGGTAATGGATTGGGGGCCAACCGATTTTCCTTGCGACAAAATTCAAGATAATTCCCACCATGGGGGTTATTTAGCCACTCAATATCTTATCGAAAAAGGCCATAAAGACATTGGCTGCATCACAGGTGTGCTAGACAAACAAACTGCCATGCAGCGCTATTCTGGTTATTTAGAAGCCATGGAAGAAGCCAAGTTAACCGTCAATCAAGATTGGATTGCAACCGGTGATTTTGCTTGCGAAGGGGGCGAAAAAGCCTTCTTAGAAATCTATGAGAAAGGGCCATTGCCCAGCGCTTTATTTGTATGCAACGACATGATGGCCATGAGTGTGATTAACGCGGCCAGCAAGAAGGGCATTCGCGTACCTGATGATCTATCTATCATGGGCTACGATGACATTAACCTTGCTAAATATATCACGCCTTCATTGACGACTATACATCAGCCTAAATACGACTTAGGCAAACAAGCAGTAGACATGTTGCTGAAAAAAATTGAGACTAACTCGGATAATAATCAAATAGTTGAGCTTGAACCATGTTTGGTCGAACGAGACAGTGTGAAAAGTCTTTAAACCTAGTTAGAATCCATCGTAAACCTATGAAATGAGGCGTTATTATGTCAGGTGAAACGAATCTCGATACCTTACTCTCAAGCATGCAACCTAATGTATTAGAGCAAGACTATGTTTTTTGTACTGTTCAAAATACTGACCTTGCTAGCAGCCTCAACATGAAACCTATCGCCACCTTTATGGAAGAAGAGGGCCTCACCCTAGTGCTAGAACAGGCCATGGCGGATACTCACAGCTTGCTTACGAATCTGTTTTTAGCTGTATCACACTGACTGTCCATTCAAGCTTAGATGCGGTTGGACTCACCGCCGCCGTTGCCACTAAACTTGCCGAACATGACATTAGTGCCAATGTGATTGCCGCTTATTACCATGATCATATCTTTGTTCAAAAAGAGAAAGCAGACGCAGCGTTGCAGGCGTTAAAAAGCTTTCAAGCTTAATTGCTAACAGAATATGAGTGGTATCTATCAGCCATTTCAGCCTAGCTTAAGCCCGCAAGGGCTCGCTAAGCAGGGCTTTAGATTAAAGATGGCACCCTCTAGCTACCCTCTAAACCAAGTAGTTTATCGTTATTTACAAATCAGTGTGACGCAGGCTTCGCCATACCCTGTCATGCCTGACGGCACTCAAGCTCTCTACTTTTCAAATGCGGGTGTATTAGTTGGAGGGGCATTTGATCATGCCCAGAATATGCAACTACTCGAACCTGGTGATTACTTTGGTGTGTGGTTTTATCCAGCGGCTTTAAGGTCTTTCTTTTGCTTAGACCTTGCTGAGATACAAAACCAATTGGTTGATACGGCTTTCATTTCTAGCCAGCAATTTCATGGCTTACAAGAAGAGATTTATCTGCAAGATGATTTCTCTAATCGGGTAAGTGTTTGTGAGACTTGGCTATTAAAACGTTTTATTCCAGTGAGCCCAAACCAACTTGATCACGCCTTATCTCTTATTCTTCAAAGCAAGGGAACTAGCAAAATACAGCAGGTTTCAGATCAAATTGGTTGGAGTAGCCGTCATCTTAATCGTCAGTTTTTACAGCATACTGGGCTAAGTACAAAATCATTTTCACAAGTTATTCGCTTACAGGCCGCATGGCGTGATTTGGCGAATGTCTCTCAATCCCCAATAGATACGGCATTAGAGCTTGGTTACTTTGACCAAGCCCATTTTATAAAAAGTGTGAAAAAGCACTTGGGTAAAATGCAGTCATCTTTCGATTTTAGTTAATGTCCGATTTTTACAATCCATAAAGAGAACAAAGTTATATGCTGCCTTTTTTAACGGAGGCAGATATGACATTTTCTAACGAAGCAGTATTAGCTCTTTCACAGGGGGATTATTTTGGCAAAGGCAATGCTCAGCTTCCCAGTGATCAAATGTTGATGATTGATGAGATTGACCAACTCAGCAAAGAAGGAGGGCGTTTTAATCGAGGTTATCTAAGTGCCAAGTTTAAAATAATGCCTGAGCATTGGTTTTTTGCTTGTCACTTTAAAGGTGACCCTGTGATGCCCGGATGTTTAGGTCTCGATGCGCTTTGGCAATTATTAGGTGTGTTTTTAGGTTGGTCAGGCCTGCCAGGAAAAGGGCGGGCTTTAGGCGTTGGGAAAGTGAAATTTAGCGGGCAAATTTATCCAGATGCAAAAGAAATACAGTATCAATTGGATATTAAACGAATCATTAAAAAGCCTTTAGCCATGGGAATTGCAGATGGAGTGGTATTGCTTAATGGGCAAGTGATTTATCAAGCAACCGATTTAAAAGTAGGGTTATTAAAGCCTCTTTAGTTTTATTATCTCAGCTAACAACTTTTGAATATCAATATTATATTAGTTAAATCGAATTTAAAGGGTGGATACAGCTTAATGAGTATTGGTTCACCTTTTAATTACTGATAGGATCAAAGAATAAGAGACGATGAACAGTATTCATTAATCCATTATAAATTGAGTTGTTAATGATAAGAAAAATTATAATTACCGGCTTACTCCTCAGCTTTAGTTTAGTGACTCTCGCCACGCAAGAACACACAGTTACCATCTATGGTGATGCTTCATACCGCCCTTATTCATGGGAAGAAAATGGTGTCTTTAAAGGTGTTTATATCGATGTGCTGACGCAAGCCTTTGATAAAATGGATGATTACCATGTAGATTTGGTTGCCGTCCCTTGGGAGAGAGGCTTAAATCTGCTCAACACAGGTAAAGCATTTGCGCTTTTTCCACCTTATTATTACCCAAATCGACGTCCTTATATCGAGCCTTACTCAGCACCTATCTTCACCGAAAAAACCATCTTGGTTTGTAACAAAAGTGTTGATTCATTCAATCGAAAAAGATGGCCAGAAGACTATTTTGGTTTAACCATAGGGCAGAGCAGTGGTTACTTATTAGGTGGTGACGCATTTTTAGATGCCGTAAAAAACAAAAAAATATATATGTCGGAATCACTACGCGCAGAACAAAACTTATTAATGGTAGGAACAGGCAGAATAGATTGTTACGTTAACGATCAGCTAGCCATTGAAACAGAGTTAGAAAGAATTAAAACACGCTTTTCCCATTATAATGCACTGGAAAATATCGATTCAGGGAAAATGGTTTCTTACGAAGAAAGTTACCTAGGTTTTACCAATGTGAATGAAGGAAAGTACCCTTTCAAACAGGCCTTTATTAAAGAGTTTAATCAAATCATCGAAGATATGAAGCTAAACGGCGACATAGACCTCATCATCCAAAAGTATATTCAGCAGCCTTAGTAAAATAGCGCCTTTTTCAACTCACCAATGTGCCTCGTTCCCATTTTCTATTTGGTAAATGGATTAGTTCGAACTCTATTCGACTTGATACCAATATTAGAAAAAGAAGATGTGAGAAGGCTATTTAATGTTTAATAAAGGCTTTATTATTTCTGCTCTTATCAAAAGCAAGAATGGACGCTTATGAAGTTTCTATTATTACTCACACTTTTATTTAATGCAGGTACGCTAATGGCTTACGAACTTCGTATTACGGAAACAAATAAAACATTAGCACAATGGGATGAATATGTTGCTAACAGTGCAGCTCTTACTCGACAAGATAAGGCTGTGATGACCAATCCAAATACGGGCGAAGTAATATCGATCAATACACCAAATGCAGCCGTTGCTCAGAATGGATTGTATTTTTCTCCTATAGTTAATAGAAGAACGGGTGAGCTGAAAATTACGATTGGTAATCCCGATACCCAAGATATTCCATTGATTAAAACTGTGGCCGAGGCGCTTGGTGGCATAGTCACTGGGGAGGAAGGTGAGCTTTATTAATTGTGGTAAAGCTATCGTTAAGTGGATTAGAAAGCGCTATTAATAATGGCGCTTTCTAAGAATAGCCCAGCAATTTAATTACCTAAATAATGCTTCTCTAGCGCTTTATATTCTGATGTTTTTTTATAAGCTTCTATCGCGTTATCGTATTTATCAACTTGGTTAACTAGATTTCCTGCATGGGGAAAGGTGATATAGGCTGGCGTAGTATTTAACGGAGGTGAGAGCACCTCAACTTGATCTAACAAACCAAGCTCTCTTAATTTATATGCTGATGTTAAATCATTCTCGATATAGGCATCTATGCGGTTTGCTAAAAGCATTTTGATTGCCTGTTCTATTTGATTTACCTCTTCAAGTTTCGCCCAAGGCTGTTTGCGGTAATACTCAAATTTGTCATCCACTCGTTTGTCACGATAAAGGGCAATGTCGTGCTTACGCATGAATGCTTCTAAGTCTCCCGAATATTGTATCTTCTTACCCTTAGCTTTAACCAAGACATTTTTTTGATTAATAATATAGGACTTAGGAAAGGTCATATATTCAGAATAATCTCCTTTATCCAGTACTGTCATCATTAGGTCGCACTTACCACTTTTTGCATGACTGACTACTCGCATCCAAGGGCTGTATATAAAGGTTAGCTTCCAATTTAATTGCTTGGATACGCCTTGAAGAATGCGCACGGCAAAACCATCTGGCTCGCCTTCATTATTTAGCATGGTTTGAGGAGGCAGTTGTAATGAGCAAACGCGTACTTCATTTGTCTCTGCTAAAGATGTTGCGCTAATAGTGAAAAGGGTGGTTGCTAAGGTGATACTTGAAAGTGTTTTTTTGGCTAGTTTTTCAAAATTCATAAAGACATTCTTTCTAACGTTTTTAATTATTTTTCTGCTGTCTTTATTATTCTAACGTGTCTCATTGTAAATTTTCCGTCAAATTTAACGCATTTAGTGCTAAATTCGGTTTGATTTTGACTAAGATATCTCTGCTTTTAACCATTCCATAAATACTTTTAAACGGGATAGCTTGGCAGAGTGGGAGTCATAAACCATCTAGTCTTTTGAAAGTCATTGTGCGTATAAGCTGAATCTTTAAGCTATTTGTAGCCAATTGAGCCCTTATATTAAGTGAGAAATATTATGTGTTGAGCAGATGATAATTTTCATGCTTAATGTTAGAAGGTAACAATCTAACTTTTAAATTTCGTTAAGCTCTGTGTTCTCGATAAGAAAATCAACAAGAACACGTATTCTTTTTGCTTTTTGACTATTTTGAGAGAAATAGAGGTATAAGCCTGGATATTCATGCCAGTAGGGGCGAAGAAATGGGATCAATGTTCCTTGTTCGAAATGTTTTTCTACTAAAGGTGCCAGAAAACGTCCAATTCCTACATTCTCAAGTGCTGCGTCAATAATAATATCAGTATCATTAACTATCATTGCACTGGCCATTTCAATCGTAACTGTGCTGCCATTTTGTTCTAGTAGAGTAGGCGCAAGCCTGTTTGAAGTGCCAAATCTGTATTGAATAAGTTTATGCTTTTCCAAATCCTTAAGTGATTGAGGTTTTCCGTATCTTTTTAAATAGGCAGGTGAGGCGAAAAGGGCCTCTTTAAAGGGAGGTGTGAGTTTCCTTGCAACTAATCCTTCTTCAATTCGATCTCCAAATCTAATCCCAATATCAATTCCTTCTTTGATAATATTTACAGAGGCTTCTGATATAGATATTTCAAGTTCAATATCTGGAAATTGCTGACAAAACTTAGGAAAAATTGGACGTATAATGCTTTGATAAACAAATCTTGGAACTGTCATACTAACTTTGCCAGAGGGTGCGCTACTTAAATCATGTACACCTTCAAGAGCATAATCAAGCGTAGCTATTGCTTCTGTAGTGCTTTCCAGTAAGTACTTCCCTGCTTCTGTGAGACTCATTTGACGAGTAGAGCGTCTAAATAGAGGAAGGCCAAGTTTGTTCTCCAATAATTTCAGAGACTGACTTATAGAAGGTGCTGCCATTTCAAGTTTACGAGCTGCACCTCTGATACTTCCTTCATTTGCAATCGTATGAAATATTACTATTTGATTATAGCTTGCCCCCGCGCCTTTCATTTCCCCTCCTTAAATGTTTATTAATGTTAGGAAAAAACTAACAGTCCATTAGCTTTTTGTCATCTAGAAATTAACATAATAGAACTTAGAATAGAATTGTTCACTAAGACAAGGTTCAACATTGGAGTATATATGAGCAACGTAGTCGTAATTTCTGGTCACCCTAATTTAGATGAATCTTGGACAAATAAAGTTATTTTACAGCAACTAAATCAAAGTGCTGAAAGCATTGATATTCGTCGTTTGGATGAACTCTATCAGGACTTCAATATTGATATTGAAGCTGAACAAAATGCTCTGCTTAAAGCTGATATTGTGGTTTTACAGTACCCATATTATTGGTATTCAGTGCCAGCACTTCTTAAAAAGTGGATTGATGATGTTTTTGCTTTTAACTTTGCATATGGTCCAGAAGGAGACAAGTTAAAGAATAAACAGTTTATTCTTTCTTTCACTATTGGTGGACCAGAAAGCTCTTATGATCCGCTTGGCTATAATCACTTTACCATTGAACAACTTGCATATCCTCTGCAGCAATTATGCTATTTATCAGGAATGGTTTATCAGCCTCCGGTTTATTCACACCGTATGGTTTACATCCCAGGTATATATAACACTCAAGAAGAAGTTGAAGAACGTGCTAGAAATCATGCTGATCGCTTATTAAGTCAAATAAACCTATTAGCAAACTCGATTGAAGCTAAATTTGAATTATTTGTTAAACAATGGTTTTACAGGTTTGATGAGTTGCCAGATGTGAACGACTATTTCCTTGAATATTTATCTGAAGATTTTGAGCTAAATTCGTTTGGAGAGATCTTTAAAGGTACTGCTGGATTTAACGATTGGTACAGATCGCTGTTGAACACGTTTAAACCTAGCGTAACGCACCTCATTGAGCAGGTATCTTTAAAACCTGCTGACGGTTCAAAGTATGATGCCGAACTGCGTATACGTGTAAAAGGAGAGCTGAAAAACGGTGAGAGCATTAATCAGCTAGTAAATGAAAACTGGAAAGTATCTGTGAATGAAGCAGGTTCTTTTACTATTCATAGTTATCAGGTGATAGCTGTATAAATTTGACTAAAAGAGGTCTCACTATGAAAAATGTATTAACTCATGTCTTATTACTCGCTGGTATACTTTCTGTTACAGCGAACGCAGGAAATACAAGCTTTACGAACCCTAAAGCAGTGCAGAATACTGTTGAAATTAATAACCCTGCTTTATGGCCAAAGCCAGCTAATCCAGTAGCATCCGGATCTGAAAATAGCGCCGCATTACAAGTCGTTCAAGGCTTTTTTGGGGCTTATGGTAAAGGCGATACGGATGGATTAAGAGAGTTTGTAGCCGATGATGTAGAGTGGCATATTCCGGGGAGACATCAACTTGCAGGAACCAAGCGTGGTATTGATGAATTCGTAGCTTTCTTTAACCAATTGGGTGAAGCCGGTTTTGCTGCAGAGGTAATGATACTTGCTGCCAATGATACTTATGTTATCGATGCTCATCGTGGTTGGAGTACAAAAGCTAAAGATAGCGTTGATTTAAATTGGATCCTTCTTTATCAGATTGAGAACGGCAAGATTAAGCGTGTGCAGAATTTCTCAGGTGATCTTTATGAATCAGACATGTTTTTCAATAAATTTGCTGAATCAATAAAGTAAATATAATGTAGCCTTTTATTAATTACCTTCGAAAGAGTTAATAAAAGGCTACTACCTTATCAAGGTAAGCTATGAAGAATACAAATAACCAAAAAACAGCTTTAGTTACAGGTGGTAATCGAGGTATTGGTAGGGCAATAGTCCAATCGCTTGCTAGTAAGGGGTATAAAGTTATCCTTGCTTGTCGTGATATTGAAGAAGGTTTACAAGTATCCAGAGACATAAAAGGAGATGTTTCAGTCGTTCAGATAGAGCTCTCAACCCCTAAAATACTAGCTAAGCAAATCCGTAAAATTGATGCGAATTTTCCACAAATAGACATTCTTGTGAATAATGCTGGTGTTTGTGAAGAGCGTAATTTCTCGACACTTAGTACATCTGATCTTATGTATTCTATGCAGGTGAATGCTTTATCTGTATATGAACTTATTCAATTCTTCGCAAATAATATGTCCCAAAGGGGCTATGGACGTATTGTAAATGTATCTTCAGGGTGGGGAACTTTTTATGAGGGTCTATGTGGTCCAACAGCTTATTCTATTAGCAAAGCGACATTGAATGCGATAACTAAAGTTGCAGCTCAAAATTATTCCTCTGTTGTTAAAATAAATGCAATGTGTCCAGGGTGGGTGAGAACGCGTATGGGGAGCAATGCCGCAACAAAGCCACCTGAGCAAGCAGCAGAAACCGTTATTTGGTTGGCGACATTAAATGAAGATGGTCCGAGTGGGAAGATTTTTCGTGATAAAAAGCCTATCAATTGGTAGCTATTTGCTTGAAGGTTTTATCTATAGAAAATTTCATATTTGAATTTTTAATTACTTTATCTTAGCTAGGATAAAGAATTTTTAAATTAACACTGTTTCTCAAAGTATATGGTGTACTTTTTGACAAGAATAATATTGAGACTTGGTAATAAAGTTAATTAGTATGAGGGCTATTTTTGTAATTTACGCCTACATTTATGTACTGTATTTAGGTAAGCCTTCAATTAATTGTAGGGTTGTGAATAATAACTGCTTAATTCACAGTCAGCCTTTCGGCTGACTGCATAAGATATCTCTGCAATGATGGTTTCGTAATCGCTTTTTAGCGATAATGTCCAGACCAGTTAATAATTTTCCCTTCTTTAATTTTAAATTTGTATTCAATTGCTGGTTCTGGAAAAGGCCACCCTATAGGCCAGAAAAGGCAATGAACAGAATCTGTTTCAGTACCTTTTAGAACTTTTTCTACTTTGTATTTTCCACCGTAAACATCGCGTTTTACAAACTTAAGTACTTCGTCTTTACCTTCAAAGACCATACCAGCAATATTAACTGTTACTTGTCTGTTAAAGCAGGATAGTAACTTTGTATCATTTTTTTCGGCAACGGCGTC
This sequence comes from Marinomonas sp. S3726, assembly GCF_000967665.1. Lineage (NCBI taxonomy): Bacteria > Pseudomonadati > Pseudomonadota > Gammaproteobacteria > Oceanospirillales > Oceanospirillaceae > Marinomonas > Marinomonas sp. S3726. Next base: position 93,301 of record NZ_JXYC01000006.1, read on the forward strand.
AAAATAACAACGAACAGGCACAGATAACATACTAACTTCACTATTTACATCGAAGTCTTTGAAAGACTGTTGGGCCCAACCGGAGTATGTAATTACAAAAATGATTGAAGCTAGTAGAAAGTGTCGAAATGAAAGTATACGTATGATCATTAAATTTTTCCCTCTCAGATTTAAGAATTTGCTTTAACAATCTACTCAGTAAGTGGCATCTACATAAGGCTGAATTATCCAAACAGTCTGTTAGATATTTATTCACATTAATAAACTTAATTATTGAATGTTGTTAGTTATTACCTAACGGTCTATTAGGTATCCATCACCTAGAACTAATCAATGAAAGCCCTAAAATGTAATTACGAACTGAATAGAACTCTTTAGCGAGGACAGAAATATGAGTAACAATTTTCAAGCAGTTAAACAAATTGGTTATGGTGCTATGGGGCTAGAGGGGTACTATGGTGCAAGTGAAGATGAAGCCGCTATAAAAACTTTGGCGTATGCTATTGATAAGGGCATGATGATTGATACTGCTGATGCTTATGGTGGTGGCCACAATGAAGATTTGATTAAACAAGCGCTGATGAAAGCTGATAAGAAAGCGTTTATTGCTACCAAATTTGGTCTTGTTTTCGAAGAAGATCAAACCGGCAGCACAGTCGACACTGGTTGGGGGTTCCCTTTAACCATTAATGGCACAAAAGAGTATGTAACGCGTGCTATCGACAATAGCCTCAAGCGCCTTGGTGTTGATTGTATTGATCTTGTGTACGCACATTATTTAGACCCTCAAACCTCATTGGTAGAGACTGTATCGGCAATGGCGGACGCAGTAAAAGCTGGAAAAGTAAAAGCTATTGGACTATCTAATGTCACCGCTCAGGAAGTTATTGAGGCGCATAAAATACACCCAATTACGGCAGTTCAGTATGAGTACTCTCTTTTCCGCCGAGAAGCTGAAATTGATATTCTACCTGCAATTAATCGAATTGGCGCATCGCTTGTTTGCTGGTCACCACTTGGCGCTGGCTTCTTAACTGGTCAGGTTCAGCAACTGGAAGAAAATGACTTTCGTAATAACAATCCAAAGATGCAAGGAGAGAACTTTACTAATAATCTACAACGATTAGAAGAAATCAAAAAGGTCGCTGAGGAATATAGTATCACTCCAGCCCAATTAGCTCTCGCTTGGCTGGTTGCTCAGGGTGATAACATCATACCAATTCCAGGAAGCAGAAAAATCACTCGTATAGATGAAAACCTACAAGCGTTATCAGTGAATCTTCGACCTGAAACACTTGCAAAGTTGAATGAAATAGCCCCAGTTGGCGCATTTAAAGGTGGAACTCTAGTTTAATTAATCTGGCTTTATACTAATATTTACCCATGGCTAACGTATATTAGTCATGGGGGTTTTTTATTAAAATTGTATTTTATTCTTGTTAGAGATTTAGTTTATTAGACTAAGATTATATTTTTTATGAACACTAATATCAGTTAAATAACTGAATAACACCATTAACTAGAGTAGAGCAGTAAACTTATGAGTATTAAGTTGAATTTAGTAAATATTTAAAAATATTAATTAGTATGAAAATCAAACAAAAAAATCAAATTGATTTTTTTGTTTCTGCTGACCAATATTCACCTTCTTTTCTATCAATATGTAAATGCAAGATTTTTAAAGCTTTTTCTTCATTTTTTTCTTCGATTGCAGTAAGAATTTCTAAATGTTCTTTATAGCTTTTTGACATATGATCGGGATGTCTTCCTAGCATATTCCTAACTGTTGACATTTTTTGAGAAATTGTCTGATAAGCATCATTTAAGAAACGATTTCCAGAGTGGTCGAAGAATAATTGATGGAACTTTGAATCTAATATTAAATACTCTGTATCATTCTGTTCATTTCGAGCAGAAGTCATTTTATTTGTACATTCTCTAATACTGTTTGAAAAATCTTTAGGGTTATTTTGTATTGCAGATATTAAAGCAGCAGACTCTAAACATGTTCGTGCATCACATAATTGAGCTAATTCATCAGGCTCTAAGCAAAATACAAAAGTTCCTCTTTGGGGTTCAACTGTAACTAACCCTTCCATCTCTAATCTATTGATAGCTTCTCTGACAGGTGTTCGACTTACATTAAATTCTTTAGCAATTTTTACTTCAGAAATCTGGCTTCCAAGCTTCAGTTTCCCAGAAATAATGTCTTCAGTTAACTTTTCAGTAACAAGTTCTGTTAATGATTTAGGCCTTACTATCGAGCTCATTTAACACTCCAGAAAAAAATAACTCTAACTATACGTTAATTTTGTATTCGAAATTTAATCTTTTGAAAAAAAACAATGATTGACGAGTTAGCATACTGTATGCCAGTCTATAAGGACAATAAAAATTAAAGATTGGAACTATTGTGAAAAGAATCGAAAATTTAATTACATCTGCTAATAAAGTGCTCATAGCAGCTTTGCTTGGAATCACATTTTCTATCGTTTTTGTAAATGTGATTGGTCGATATGGCTTTGGGGTTTCAATTTCATGGGCTGAAGAGGTTGCACGTCACTTGATGATTCTTTGTGCTTTTTCTGCTTCAGGTCTTGCTTTGAGACAAGGTCGGTTAGTATCTATAACTATACTCCCAGATATTCTTCCTCAACGTTTTCAATTAGTCCTTCGTTGGTTAATAGTCATTGTAATGTTTGTCTTCATGTCAACCGTTCTATGGCTAGGTGTGGAGTTCGTTCAATTTGGCTGGAATAAAGAAACAATGGCCACAGGGATTTCACGAGGAATACCTTATTTATCCATTCCAATCGGATGCTTTATTTTTCTAGTACAACTTATATTTTTCGCAAAACGTTTTACTCGTTACGAATTTGAGTTTGAAAAAGAAAGTATTGATACCAACCAGGAATTGGAGCGTTAAGTTATGACAAAAACATTAATTATATTATTTTTTTGTACGCTAATATTAGGTGTACCCGTTGCTTTCACAATGGGGATAGCTGGTTTAGTTTCAATTATTGCTTTCGATGTAGTTAACCCGCTAATAGCAGTACAAAGACTATTTAATGGTATTGATAGTTTCCCATTAATGGCTGTTCCTTTTTTTATATTAGCCTCAGAGTTAATGGCTGTTTGTGGGCTTACAACCTCTTTACTAAGGTTTGCAAATGCATTGGTTGGTCATTTAAAAGGGGGCTTAGGTCATGTAAATGTAATGACATCGATGCTTTTTGCTGGTATTTCTGGGTCAGCATTAGCTGACGCAGCAGGTCCTTCAGCTATAGTGATGAGAATGATGCGTAATGCTGGTTATTGCAAATATTATGCAGGTGCTTTGTCTTCAGCTACTGCCACAATAGGGCCAATAATCCCTCCTTCAATACTTGCTGTGATATTTGCTATTTCAACAAGTGGAGTAACGGTTGCAGGGCTATTTTTAGCAGGAATCATCCCCGGCCTATTGCTAGGGGCTGCTCTATCAATAACTAATCATATCATTTCTAAACGAAATAATTATAAAGGCAGAAGTAATAAGGCTTCTTTAAAAGAGCTACGGGTTGCTCTCTTTGAAGCCGCTCCTGCTTTGATTATGCCAGGTATTATTTTAGGCGGAATTATTTTCGGGGTTTTTACTCCAACAGAGGCTGGTGCTGTTGCTTCAGCATATGCATTAATGCTTGGTGTAGCGAAAAAGAAGCTATCTATTAATTCTGTCTATCATGCTTTTACTAAGGCAGCAGTGATTACGTCTTCTGTTTTTCTAATAATTGCAATGGCGTCAATATTTGCTTGGATGCTTACTTATTTACAAATTCCACAACAATTAGCATCAGCTATTAGTGGTCTGACGAGTAATACAATAGCAATTCTCTTTATTTTAGCTGGCTTCGCTCTAATTTGTGGCTTCTTCATTGATACTCTTCCTGCCCTAATAATACTGACTCCTATACTTGGCCCGATAGCTTATAGCGCAGGTATTGACCCACTTCACTTTGGCATGATGCTTATTCTTAACCTCACCATAGGAATGATAACTCCGCCTGTAGGCCCTGTTTTATTCGTCACTGCAACAGTTGGTCAGCTTAAATTAGAAGGGCTTTTTAAAGCAATTTTACCCTTATTGTTTGCAGAGATCCTTGTTCTTTTGCTGGTTATTCTCATTCCTGAGATCAGCACCTTCATCCCAAAGGTATTGGGTTATAGCAATTAATAACATCTGGAGAAAATAATGAAAAAAATATCCAAAGTAATAAATGTAACCGCTGCAATTACTCTTTCTTTATCGGCAGTAACCGCTGCAGCAGAAAGCTCGAAGGTATTAAAGTATGCACACTTTCAATCAGCGGATATGCAATCTCCTAAACATGCAGCAGCTTTAGCTTTTGAAAGCTGTGTAGAAGGAAAAACATCGAACTCTATAGACGTACAAATTTATCCCGCATCTCAACTTGGTGGTGGTACTGCAATTATGGAAGGTCTGGAATTTGGCGTTGTTCAAATGGCAGCAATTCATGATGGACCAATCTCTGCTGCATACAAACCTTTTTCGGTATTAGCAATGCCATATTTATTTGATGACCAAGCTATGGCGTGGTCAGTTATGGATGGCGAATTTGGGCAGAGCATGGCTGAAGATATGCGTAAGAAACTTGGTATTCGAATGTTTGGAGTCGCTGATAATGGCGTTAGAAACTTTACAAATAATGTTCGACCAGTTTCTTCTCCTGAAGATATGAAAGGATTAAAGCTTCGCGTTATGACTGCTCCGGTTTGGATAAAACTTGTTGAGAGTTTAAACGCTTCAGCTATTCCTGTTTCTTGGCCTGAATTACCTGGTGCTCTTCAGCAAGGAGTAGTAGATGGGCAAGAAAATGGTGTAACGAATATTGTTAATGCCTCGTTATACCAACACCAAAAATATGTCTCATTGGATGGGCATGTTTTTAGTTGGCATGCGTATTTAATGAACGATAGCTTTTATGACAGCCTGTCAAATAATGAAAAAAGCTCTGTAAATCAATGCGCTACTATTTCAAAAGTAATTCACAGAGGAATGACTGCATCTCAAGATGCTAATGCCGCTGCAATTCTTTCTGATAAAGGGATGACAGTAGTGCCAGTAAGTCCTGAAGATAAAGCTAAATTTAGAGAATTGGCCCAACCTGTTGTAAGGCAGTTTATTGTCCAAGAAATTGGTGAGGAATGGCCAAACAAACTTGATGCCGCAGTTCAAGATTATCGCAATGAGTTTATTAATAAATAGGTTAACTATGAAATTGTCAAAAATTGTTGTACTCGAGCCCGGTTATTCTTCCTATAAAACTGAATTATCCATTTTGGCTAATCTCAATGTAGAAATGATATCGGTGAGTATGGACTCTAATGTGATAGAAGAGTTGAGAGCGATAGATCCTGATATTGTGTTTTTGAGGGAGAGTAATTTTAAAAAAAATGAAATTGATGCTTGCTCAAATTTAAAGGGGATTATTCGTTATGGAGTAGGGGTAGACAATATAGATTTGCCCTATGCAAAATCTAAGAACATATATGTCGCTAACGTTCCTGACTACGGTGCAGAGATAGAGGTTAGTGAGCATGCTTTAGCTCTTTATCTATCTATACAAAGGAGAATAAGTACACGAGATCGAGAAGTTCGCGAGGGTGTTTGGGGGGTTGGTCAAAATGCGATTATTCCATCTAGAGATAAAGCCATTTTAGGCTTAATTGGATGTGGAAAGATCGGATTAGAGAGCGCTAAAAAATTTAGGGCTCTAGGTTTCTCAAAGGTTATTGCGTTTGATCCATACCTTTCTGAATCTGTAGCTAGCAAAAATGATATTGAAAAAGTTGAACTACCTCATCTTTGCTCTTTATCGGATGTAATTAGTTTACATGCCCCTTTAACGGAAGAGACACATCATATTTTAAATAAAGAAATGCTTGATCTTATGAAGCCAACGACAATTTTGATTAACGTTTCTCGTGGTGGGTTGATAGATGAGCTAGCTCTAGCTAAATCACTTAGCGAAAATAAAATATTTGGGGCTGGAATAGATGTATTTGAGTCAGAAAAAACACCTATTGTTAGCCCCCTTTTATCTGCACCAAACACTATTGTAAGTGACCATACTGCATGGTATTCCGAGCGCTCAGTAGAGATGCTGCAACGTAAGGCTGCAGAGTGTGCTTATGATATTTTAACTGGAAAAGAACCTAACTCTTGGGTAAATCCATAAAATTAAATTAAATATATTAGGAGTATATTATGAATTTTGAAGACTTAATTAGTGGTTTCAGGTCAGTAGCAACTGCTTCAGTTGCTGATGCTGTAGATAAAGTTTCTGGGCATACAGGGTTTCTACCTGAGCAATATAAGCCAAGAATTAATGAAAAGAAAATTGTTGGTCCTGCGGTTACTGTCTTGGAAGGGCCTACAGTTGAATTTCTTCCTCCTGAGCATGCTTTAGATGCAATTGATGAAGCTGAAGATGGATCGGTAATTGTCATTTCAACTAATGGGACTACAGATGTTGCTCTTTGGGGTGGCCTGATGACTGCTGGTGCAGTAGCTAATAAGCTTGAAGCGGCTGTATTAGATGGTGGGGTACGTGATCTAGTTGAAATCAAAAGAGATTTTGATTTTCCTGTTTACTCTAGAGCTGTTCGTCCTGGAACAACTCTTGGAAGAATTAAGACAATCGCCTCAAATGTTGAAGTATCTTTAGGGGGGGTAATAGTGAATCCAGGAGATATCATTGTAGGGGATATTGACGGTGTAGTAGTCGTTCCAAAAGACGACGCTGAAGAAGTATTAGCATTAGCTAAAGAGATTGATTTAAAAGAGGCTGAACAGGCTCGTTTGATCTTAGAGAGTGGCTCTTTAAGAGAGGGCTTAGCTAAGTACGGCCGTATTTAAAGTAATGAGAGTACCTTCGTAGTGCTGCAACACTACGAAGATACAAAATAATAAAAAAACGTGAGAAAAAACTATGAATAAAAAAATTATCCTGATGGTTTTTTGTGCTTTTTTATCGAAATCTATTCTAGCACAGGCAAATGCAGAAAAAGTAATAGAATGGAATAGCCTTCCCTACAAAGTCCAAGATAATAAAGTCAAAGCTTTATGGGAAAAAAGTGATATTTATGGGAAGGCCCTTGTTCAAGGAGTGAAAGTAGACTCAAGAGGAGATATATATGTATCCACCGCTAGGTGGGGAGGAAAAAGTATTCCATCTACTCTTTCAAAACTTGTTAAAAATGAGGAAGAATGGCAATTAGAAGCATTCCCAAATGAATCATTAAATAACCCATCGAATCCTTTAGGTTTAAAATCTGTTCTTGGTTTTGAAATCGATAGAAATGATGTTATGTGGATTTTAGATCAGGGCCATATTAGTGGAAAAATGTCTAAAGGCGATGCTAAATTAATATTATGGGATTTAAAAAAAGATAAAGAGGTACAAAGGTATGTATTCACAGAAAACGAAGCAAACCAGAAATGTTCTTTTTTAAATGACCTTTCTGTAGATAATGATTCAGGCATTGCTTATATTTCTGATAGTGGAATTTTCTGTAATCCATTACATGGCGGAATTGTAGTTTATGATAGTAATACAAAGGCTGCTAAAAGGGTTTTAGATCAGTCAAAATTTACTAATGATGATCCAAATTTCTTTTTTAATATAGATGATCGCGCTGTATTAAAAAATGGAAAAATGCGAACCGGAGCAGATGGGATAACACTTTCATCAGATTACAAAACACTATATTGGACGAACTTAACAGGAAATGCCCTATATAGCTTACCTACTGAAATACTGCGTGATCCTACTTCTAATTCAACAATTATTGAAAACTCTGTAACCTTAGAAACCATATTGCCTTCTAATACTGACGGAATTACTGCTGACAATGCTGGTAACTTATATATGACTGCTTTGTCGTTAGATGGAGTGATGAAATATGACACTTCAACCAGAAAAGTTTCACGATTCATACATAATCCAGAAATGAATTGGCCAGACACACTATCTTGGGGGCCTGATAATTCTCTCTACATTATTTCAAATAATTTAAATGTTTGGGTTGATGGTGATATGAATTTTGATAATCCAAAAGAATCAAACTTTATAATTTGGAAAGCTAATAATGTAGGAAAAAGCTATACCTCTAAATAAAAAACTAAAATTTAGATTATTTAATAAATTAATCATTAGTTAATAAATTACCCTTATTTGATTAATAAAATAAGTATTGCTTTTAAATAAAGTTAATAATTTTTGGATTCAGGAAAAAATCATGTCGACTGAAATACTATGCATTGGTGAGCCGTTATTAGAATTTAATCAAATGGAGAATGGTCATTATGTTCCGGGACACGGTGGTGACACTTCTAATTGTGCAATAGCTGCTGCACGCCAAGGTGCTAAAGTAGGTTATTTTACCTTGATTGGAGATGACTCTTTTGGACAATCATTCAAAGAGTTATGGAAAAAAGAAAACGTTGATACATCTTCAATAAAAGTGTGTAAAAAATCACATACAGGAGTCTATTTCGTGACTCATTCTGAAAAAGGTCATGAGTTTAGCTATTTTCGTGAGGGATCTGCTGCAAGTAAAATGAGCCCCTTAGATCTTCCTGAAAAGGAGCTGAAGAAAGTAAAAATTCTGCATGTTTCAGCAATAAGTCAGGCGATTTCAGATACTGCTGCCGATACAATTTTTAGAGCTATAGAAATAGTTAAAGAAGCTGGGGGCTTAGTTTCTTATGATACTAATCTACGTTTGAAGCTTTGGTCTTTAAATAAAGCTAAATCTATAACACATGAAGCAATGAAGAAATGTGATATTGCTTTGCCTGGTTTAGATGATGCACAGCAGTTAACTGGGTTAAGAGATCCAGATCAAATTGTTGATTTTTATATGAAGCTTGGTGCAAAAATTGTAGCTTTAACACTGGGAAGTGAAGGGTGTTTGGTTGCAACCCAGACAAATCGACAGCTCATTCAGGGTATTAAAGTGGACTCTGTTGATGCAACTGCAGCAGGTGACACTTTCGATGGTGCATTTTTAGCAAGATTAGTTGCAGGAGATGATCCTTTTAGTGCTGCTATTTATGCAAATACAGCCGCAGCTATTTCTACTCAAAATTATGGTGCAGTTAGTCCAATGCCAACTACAGAGGAGGTGAGGTTGTTTATGAAGCCTAGTTTTTAAATTTCATGCATTGTGTTTTTAAACTAAGTTAGAGCCTTTCTGTAATAACTTATTGATAGGGTTCGAAATGACTTTCTACTCTCTTTGCCCTGTAACAAGGGCTTTTTTAAATTGAAAAAAATTGGGAAGATAAAGTTTAATATAAGAATTTGAACTTATTTTAAATATGGCATTTATAATACTTTCTAACAGCAGAATCTTATTATCTTCTTATATAAAAATCATGTCGGTATTTGAGGTGATTGAAAACCTTTAACTTTAAGCTGCAAAACTATTATTTACCGTATCCTCTTTTGAAAGTAGTGCACAACTAGCTGGTAAAAGCGTGTCACATGGGCGGGCTTTTCGGCCATAAATTGATGCAAAAAATAAAAGTGCCAAGCTCTTCCTCTAGTCTCTGGTAACAGGAGTTCAAGCTCTTGTTCTAGAAGGTGGGGTTGTAAGAGAAACTCTGGCAATATAGCAATGCCCATATCATTTAATACCATCTCTAGGGCGGTATTTGGGGTGTTGGTTTTAGCATAATGTGTTGCTTGGTGTGAGATGCTTTCTTCTGTTTTTACATCTAAAAGTTGTAGCTTGTTTTGTTGCCAAGGTGTGGCAATAAACCTGTGTTTATCTAGGTCTTTAAGTCGGTTAGGTATGCCAAATTGTTTCAGGTAACGAGGTGATGCACAAAAGTGTTCGCTTACTTTGCCTATAGATAAAGCACGGTAGTTAGAGTCTTTTAGATTTCCTCCAAAAATAGCGGCATCTAGGTTGTGTTCGATTAAGTCTTGCCAGCGGCCGTTTACCAATATCTCAGGGCTGATTAGCGGAAATTCAGTACACAGCTGAGCCATGGCAGGCACGACAATATTCTTCTCAAAAAAGGGCGGGACTGATACGCGAAAACTGCCACTGGGCTGTTCTTTTTCACTGTCTAATTCTGTGAGTGTCATGCTTAATTGTTCGCTGAGTAACTCACTTTTCGCTAGGAGTTTTTCGCCAACTGAAGTCAGTACCACGCCACGAGTATTTCTTACTAAAAGCTGCTGATCTGTTGCGGTTTCCAGCCGTTTAATTTGCTGACTAATCGCGGACTTGCTCATACCTAGCTTTTTAGCTGCTTGGGTAAAAGAGCGCATTTTGGCTACTTCAACAAAGATAAGTAAGAGAGGAGCAAGTTTAATTGTATTCATGGATTTTATGCTTCTGTGTACATGCTTTTTCATTTTGATTTTATTGTTCATAAATATAAACACTGAGTCTATTTTATGGTTATTGTTTAATAATCTTTGTGTTTCTAAACTAAGTCAACTTTATCGCGCTTTGAGCGCTTTTTAACACTTAGGAGTAATACGAATGACTTGTTTAGTGATTGTTGAATCAAACTTAATCGACCTTGAAGAGCTAGCTAAATACAGTGAGCAAGCCGTGAAAACGCTTGCTGCTTTTGATGGGCACTTTATTACCAAAGGGGATGTGGAAGTACTTCACGGTGACGCTGCTTTTGGGAAAAAAGCGGTTATTCAGTTCCCAAATAAAGACGCTGCTCGTAACTGGTACGAGAGTGAAGAATATCAGGCGCTTATTCCACAGCGTGAAAAAGGTATGAAGAGTCAGTTTCACCTGGTCTAACGCGATAAGCGCGAAACCGCTAACGGCTCCCTTTTACCTACTCTCTTTATGATATTAATGAAGAGAGTAGATGCTTGAGGCTCAATAATGTTCAGGCTCAATTGCGACATAGGTTACTATGGGCGATGATTGTAAAACTTGAGGCTTTATCTCGTATTCCTCAAACCATAGGAAGCTGACATGATACAACTCATCCTACTCTTACTTGTTGCCCTAGCTATTTTGCTGCTGCTAAAAATGGCCAAGAGCACGAAAAGCCAAAAAGCGACCTTAGAAGAAGCCAGAACCTTAGGCTTACAAGAGGCAAGCTTGCATATTAATAACCCTATTTTGTTTGAAGATTATGTTCAGGCAAAAGGCCTACCTAATGATGTTTTAATCACCTTGATAGAAGAAGGAAAAATGCCTTTTTATGAATGGCGTGGCTATACCTTTGTTGAAAACCGTGAACTGGCTCATGCTAGAAAATAGCCATCAGAGCTTTTTGCCACTTCGGCTTTCCCCCCCCTTATTGCTAATCACAATACTTGGTGTTTCTTGAAAGGCTGTAACTATTACTTTTTGTAAACAGATTTTTAAGCATATATCTCATTTTTTATTTTTATTTTTATAGATTTTTGATGAATTAAACCTACTTTAGTAGCAATTTTAAGCTTTTTAGCCGAGATAATATTATTTTTCAGGGTCAAGCTTAACTTTATGCTTTAGACGCTTTTAGACAAAATGATTACGTATAGATTACAAAAAGCTGCTTAACTTCACATTATGCTGATTTGAACTATTATTATTTTTATCAGTGCCCTACATGGATGTTTCTGGCTAATCGCAATCTTTTAGCAGATGAAATAGGTGTACGAGTATGTTTGAGAATCTTAGTTTTAGAATAAAGCTCATTATTTTACTTTTTTGTACAATAAGTGGCTTCATCGTCGTTACCTTAGTTTCCCTCAATGGTTTGAATACCCAACAAGCAGCCTCTGATCGGTTGCAAACCTTGTCCAATATCGAAAGTAATTTAGATTCCCTAGTTTTTTCTATGATGGAAAAACATGACGGCATGTCATCCCTCAATGATGAGAATTATGCGGCTTATGTAGAAGCGATTAACGCGAACAAAGTCGCTTTTTTAGAGAGTTTAGAATTAGACATTGCCAATATAGAGACTGAGCAAGGCCGGGTTGAGCTTGAGAGTACTAAGACTAGCTTGATGGGATACTCTGATTCCCTAACCAATATTATTGAGCAGAGGCATAGCTTAGGTTTTGATAGTAAGTCTGGTATCAAGAATCAGGTGCAAGTGCAGGGTGATATTGTTTTGGCTGAAATTGCATTTTTAAGCTTGGTAAAACGTGAATTTATTAAGGTTCGTGAAGCAGAGAAAATTTATATTTTTGAAACCACACCAGATAATCTGGCTTTATTTGAAGAGACTTTTCAAGGCTTTATAAAACGTATTCAGAACTTTGGTTTAGAGGAAAAGTTTGGTGGCAATATTAATTTATATCTTACTGAGATAGGTAAGTTGACTCAGCAAAACGAAGCGACCCATCTTGCTGAAGAGGCCTTTGTCGGTCAGAAAAAACAGTTTGTCGACAATAGGGTCTCTGTTTCTGAATACCTAGGTAGCTTAAACGCAGAGGCAAAACATTTAGCCAATAAGAGCTTTGATAATGCGATTTATACTTTAATTTTAGTGAGTGTTTTGGTCGCTGTATTCTCTGGTGTCATCATGCTGGCAATAGGTAAGAGCGTGAATAAAACCTTAAGTGAAATCATTAGTGACTTGGTAAAAGTAAAAGAGGGTGACCTTAATGTCAGGCTCTCGATTAATAACAAGCGTAATGATGAATTCGATGCCTTATGTGGCTCGGTCAATGATATGTCTGAAGGCTTAAATAACGTGGTAAGTGGTGTTGTAAATACCACAACGGATGTGAATGAAAAGGTCGCCAATTTACATCTCGCAGTAAACAATATTGCTGACAGTAACCAATCTATCAATACTCAAACTTCGTCTTTAGTGGCTGCTACAGAAGAGATTTCTAATAATATTTCGAGTATTTCAGATACCACGGATAATTTAAGTGCTCAGTCGAAAGATACCTATGAGTCGGCTAAAAGTGGTGCTAAGACAATGGAGGAAGCGCTTCATAATCTGTCTAAAACCACTGAGTTTGTGAATAAAACAGGAGAGCAACTTAATGAGTTGGGTCAGTTATCATTAGATATTGATAGCGTCATTTCTATGATTAATGATTTAGCTGAGCAAACAAACTTGTTAGCACTTAATGCTGCCATTGAGGCGGCACGGGCAGGTGAAGCCGGTCGTGGTTTTTCTGTGGTGGCTGATGAGGTTCGTGCTCTCGCTGAAAAGACCGTGGATGCGACTGCTAAGATAACAAATATCGTCAGTACAATTCAGAACTCAACCAATTCTGCCATTACCACCATGAAGACAGGTCAAGAGAACCTCTTGGCGATTGAAGAGTCTGGTGAAAAAGCAGAAAAGGTCATGCGTGAAATTGAAGGCCTAGCTAAAACAGGGGCTGAATCTGCCAACCATATGGCCCAGTCTATTTTAGAGGTATCCAAAACGGCTGTTTTGATGAATGATGATATGGATAAAATTGCCCAGCAGCTTCAAGTAGATACAGATTCTATTACTATTATTTCAGACAACACTAACCAGATTTACCAACTGGTTGAGCATTTGGATAAGAAAACCAGCGTTTTTAATATTGAACAGCAAGCCTAGAATCACGTTTATCTTGGCTCAAGGACGAGCCTCATAAGGCCTGATAGGCTTTACCTCTATTTTAATCTTCTATTTTTTATCCTGCTTTTTTGGTGTAAATAAGAGATACTAGTTATCTCTACTCCTTAACTTAAACGCTTGTCTTAACAGCAACTTAAGCACACAAACAGGATTAAAACATGAGCATTAAAACGGCCATTGTTGGTTATGGCTTCTCATCGAAAACATTTCATATTCCTTTTATTACGACTACAGACGCTTTTCGTTTTGTGGCTGTGAGCAGTTCCAAGAAAGACGCGGTACTGGCGGATTGGCCAGAGGTCTCTCATTACCAAAGTGCTGATGAGATGATAGTGAACACAGAGGCTGACCTAATCATTATCACTGCACCCAATGACGTGCATTATGCTTTAGCAAAGTTAGCGTTGGAGAATGGTAAGCATGTATTAATCGAAAAACCTTTTGTGACTCGCTCGCAAGATGGTGAAGCGCTAATCAAACTGGCTAAAGAAAAGGGCTTGTTATTGAGTGTCTATCAGAACCGTCGTTATGACGGTGATTTCCTGACGGTTAAGCGTCTGATAGAGGAAGAAAAATTAGGTGAGGTTAGAGTCTATGAGTCTCACTTTGATCGCTTTCGTCCAAATGTACAGCAGCGTTGGCGTGAAGTAGCAACTGATGGCGGTGGTATCTTGTATGATCTAGCGCCACACCTTTTGGATCAAGTAATAACCTTATTTGGTTTACCGCAAAGCCTGAGTGCCAGTTGTAAGGTAATGCGTAAAGGAGGCAGTACAACGGACTATTTCCATTTAACCCTGCATTATCCAGAACGAGAAGTTATTCTAGTTGCTAACCTATTTTGCTCTGGGCCTAACTTAAGGTTTCAAGTACAGGGAGATAAGGCCAGCTACCTTAAGTATGGACTGGACCCTCAAGAAGATTGTTTGAGAGCGGGAGAGCTGCCTCTTGGTGATAACTGGGGTGCCGAGAAGTTAACTGAATTTGGTAAACTTTACGATGACGAAAATGTTGAGCTAATTCCAACAGAAAAAGGCTGTTATCAGAACTTCTTTGCTGATTTGGCTAAGGCAATCAGTACAGGTGATTTTGACCCTATGGGGGCTGAACAGAGCTTGAATAGCATTCGATTGATAGAGTTAGCCCTTGAAAGTGAAGCACAAGGTCAGAGGTTGGATGTGAACTTCTAAGGACTTTTTTATAGTGAAAAGGCTTTTATCTAAAGGCTTTTCACTTAAGTTATCTGTTTTAAAAAGCCCAGTTTTATACCTTGTATGAAATTGGGCTTTTTAGGTTCTTTAATGTGTTTCAGACGCTAGACTTGCCTCTTGTTGTTTAATTAAGAAAGCCAGTTTTCGTATGCCGTCTTCTCGGGTTCTCATATCTTTTTCGCTAAAGTTAAGGCGCATACAATGTCTGTACTTCCCTGTGACTGAGAAGAGTGTACCAGGGGCAATATTGATCTCATGCTTTTGGCATTCCTCTGAGAGCTTCACCACATCGATATGCTTAGGTAACTCAACCCATAGAATAAACCCCCCTTCTGGGAGGCTGATTTTTGTCTCCGCTGGGAAATACTTGTTAAGTGTTTGAATAAAGTGATCTCTGGCTTGACGGTATTCTTGGCGAGAGCGCCTTATGTGCCTGTCATAGCCCCCTGTTTTGATAAAGTCAGCAATGGCGAGCTGTGGCAAAGTTGGGCACATAGAATTACTGACATATTTAATATGAGTCACTTTATCGCGATAACGCCCCGGTGCTATCCAGCCAACTCTTAAGCCTGGTGCGATCGTTTTAGAAAAAGAGGAGCAAAACATGACACGGCCGTCTTCATCAAAGGTTTTGACTGTTTTAGGCCTTGGGAATTGGTAAGAAATATCCCCGTAAATATCATCTTCAATAATGGCAATATCATAACTTTGAGCCAGCTTATAAAGCTTTTGTTTGTTCTCGTTTGGCATGGTGTAGCCAAAAGGGTTGTTACAGGTTGGTGTAACGAGAATGGCTTTAATAGGCCACTGATCAAGAGCCAGTTCTAGCGCTTCTAAACTAAGGCCTGTTACTGGGTGAGTAGGAATCTCAATGGCTTTTAGGTTGGCGGCTTTAATTGCTTGGATCGAACCATAAAAACTTGGGGATTCGATGGCGATAATTTCACCCGCATCAGCAACGGCTCTTAGGCAAACGGATAAGGCTTCTTGGCAGCCAGAAGTGACAACCAAATCACTAGGATGAAGGTGACAGCCAAAACCTAAAGCAAGACGACACAGTTGCTCTCTTAATACTAACGCTCCTTTCACATCGCCATAAGATAAGCTATCGCTAATGTTGTGTTTGGTGAGGTCTGAAAGCTTTTTAAGGAGAGGCTTTAGTGAAGAGCTATCCATATTGGGCATAGCGTGTTGTAGCTGGATATTGCCTTTATTCTCTCTGTTGATCAGCTGGGTGAGTACTTGTTCCCACTGTGACACTTCCATAGGTCTTTGTGGCGGTCGTGAAACCTCGGGCAAGCTATGGTTGTTGCTATTAGGTGTCGCAAAGTAACCTGACTTAGGTCTTGCCTCTACCAAACTCTCCATCTCAAGGTGACGATAGGCTTCCTGTACTGTGGAAATGCTCACCTCATGTTGGCTTGCTAACTGTCTGACAGAGGGCATTTTATCGCCAGTTTGAAAGTAACCTTGTTGGATATGCTCACGTAATTCGTTGGCCAGTTTTTGATAGAGTTTCATAGTGACTGTCTGTTATCAAAGGGAAGTTAGCTTGAATATTAATCAAGATGTTCTATTTATTCCAATACAGATGATGTTTAAAAAGACAATACAGGGCAATTTTAACTTCATCTGTATGGTTTAAATAAGGTGTTTTTGGGTCTGTATTGTTTTTTGAATATTTTTTAAACTGAGTTCACTTAATCAAACCCCATTTATTAGTAATTTAAGTGGGTAATCATAATGTATGAGACAAGAAGGAGAAGACGATGCTATTAATTGCTTTATTTCACAATATCCAAGGCGCAATGAAAACTTATTCAACACGCCGTCAACTCTGCCATTTAAGCCAAGCGCAGCTAAAAGATGTGGCGATTGCACCTCAGGCTGCGATGAAAGAAGCGAAAAAGGCTAATCTATGGTGTCTATTACATGATGTGATGAAACGACAATCAAAAGGTAAGGAGGATTAATATGGAGCTGTCATTTTTCTTTGCCATTGCTTTATTTGCTTTTGTGATGTCGGTAACGCCAGGGCCTAACAACTTAATGTTGCTGGCTTCGGGTGCTCAGTTTGGTTACATACGCACCTTGCCACATATGTTTGGCATCATAATAGGTATGGCGTGTCTGATTAGCTCTGTGCTGGTTGGTTTAGGTGCGGCGTTTGAACTTTACCCTGTTTTGTATGATGTGCTTAAGGTTGTGGGTAGTCTGTATTTGTTATGGTTAGCATGGAAGATTGCTAACGCACCAACGGATGACAATGCTTTGCAATCGGGTGATGTAAAAGCCAGACCCATGCGTTTGCATTCGGCCTCCTTATTTCAGTTTGTGAACCCTAAGGCTTGGACTATGGCGATTGGTAGTGTGAGTACCTTTACGCTAACAGGGGACATGTATTGGCAGTCTGGAATCTGGATCTTGATAGCCTTTGCAACCATGGGCTTTATTGCGATTAGTCTTTGGGCGGGTCTTGGTGTGGCGATTAGACAGTGGCTCACTTCGGTAAAGCGTAAACGTAACTTTAATTGGTTTATGGGGATGATGACGGCAGCAACTTTGATTTTCATTCTGGTAGATTAGT
Source organism: Marinomonas sp. S3726 (assembly GCF_000967665.1). NCBI lineage: Bacteria > Pseudomonadati > Pseudomonadota > Gammaproteobacteria > Oceanospirillales > Oceanospirillaceae > Marinomonas > Marinomonas sp. S3726. The sequence continues at coordinate 110,717 of NZ_JXYC01000006.1, forward strand.
TATATCCTTAGTGGCTGACCATTAGATTTAACCACGCCCATGTAAGCTTAAATACATGGGCTTGATGATGAATACGCGATACAAAAAATTATGACAATAGATGCAGAAGTCCCTCAAGTTAAGGTAACAACTTGTTCTGACGATGAGCAGGTTTGGAGTGTGTATTTAATACGTACACGCCTGAATACCTTGTATGCTGGGGTGACAACAGATGTAGATAGGCGCTTTAAAGAGCACGCCTCAAACTCTAAAAAAGGCGCTCGATACCTAAGAGGTAAAGGGCCTTTGGCGCTTATGTGGCACCAAGCTATAGGTGATAAGCGAGAAGCTATGTCGATCGAATATAAAATCAAACAAATAGATCGTAAGAAAAAGCTTTCGCTTATTCACGGCTCACTCACCTTAGATGATATTTTAGCTCATAATAAGTGAGTTATATTTCATAAAATAACCTTATGTTATAAATATAAGGTTTTCTTGCCAATATTCATAACTAAAACTTTTATTTTTATATATTCTGCTCCTCAAACACTTGGTTGTCTTTTTATTGCTTGGCTTTCTCTTTAAGGAAACAGCTAGCAGAGTTACTTGGTAGGAGCAGAAAGTATGAATAAAGTAATTTTAATTGTGATTGATGGTTTGAACTACCAAGTCGCAAAAGAGTGTATGGGCTTTTTAGCGGCGCTTGAGCAAGCTGGGCAGGGCAAGCTTTATAAAATGGCCTGTGAACTGCCTTCCTTATCTCGCCCTTTATACGAATGTATTTTAACGGGTAGAACACCTTTAGAAAGTGGTATTGTCGATAACACCACGATTCGTTTATCCACTGAAAAAAGCATCTTCCACCTAGCCCAAAAAGCCGGACTTAAAACCGCAGCCGCAGCCTACCACTGGATTAGTGAGCTTTATAATACTTGTCCTTATGATGCGATTAAGCACAGGTTCACTGATAATGAGACTATGCCAATTCAACAAGGTATTTTTTATCATCAAGACCATTATCCTGATCATCACACCTTGTTGGATGGTGAGCATTTAAGACAAAAGCATGACCCAGATTTTTTGTTGATTCATACCATGAACGTGGATGATATTGGCCATAAATTTGCGTTAGATAGCCAGCAGTATCGTAATTCAGCTCGCCGCATGGATGGTTATTTATCTCACTTTTTACCCATGTGGTTAGAGCAGGGTTATCAGATTATGATCACGGCAGACCATGGTATGAACAATGATCATTCACACGGTGGTACCCTCCCTGAGGAAATTGAAGTACCCTTTATGGTCCTTGGCCAGGAATTTTGTCCGCAATCAGATCTACAACCGGTTAAGCAAACTGATATTTGTGGACTCGCCTGCCAACTACTCGGTATAGAAGGGCATGATAAGCATTTTGCTCAGAATATTTTGAAGGGTTAAGCATGACTGATTTACATATTTTTGATCTTGATGAAACCTTAATCGCAGGCGATAGCTCGTCTTTATTTTGCGAATTTATGTGTGATCAAGGTTGGATGGATAAGACAAACTTTTTGGCAGAAGAAGCAAGGCTGATGGATCTCTACCATAAAGGCGAACTCTTGATGCAGGATTATGTGAATCTTCAGGTTGAACCGCTCAAGCAATTCTCAAAACCTTTATTAGAGGCCGGAATTCAAACTTTTGTTAGCCAAGTGATGTTGCAAAAGTTTTACCCTCAGGCGATTGAGCTAATCAAACGGATTAAGCAACAAGGTGATGAGGTGTTAGTCATTTCAGCAACAGTGACCTTCTTGGTTAAGCCTATTGCGGCCTTACTTGAGTTAGATAATGTGTTGGCGATAGATCTTGTGATGGATGAAAACGATATGCCTACCAAGCAAATTGCTGGACAGGTGAGTTACCGTGAAGGCAAGGTTATTCGCCTACAAGAATGGCTGACTGATAATGGGCGTGAATTTGAACATAGCCATTTCTATTCTGACTCGATTAATGATTTGCCTTTGCTTGAGTATGTGGATTTTCCAATCGTTACCAACCCTGATGAACGCTTGGCGCAAATCGCCAATGATAAAAAGTGGCCTATCTTAGATTGGCGCCGTGATGAGGCACTTTCAACAGAATTGCATCGCTCACAAACGACAAGCAATTAACCTTATAAAATGAGTATTAGCCTGTCTGAAATTCGTGCTTTTAATGCTGTGGTTGAACATGGCAATTTTACACGAGCGGCGAGTGCGTTAGAGGTTAGTCAGCCTGCGGTAACGGCTCAAATCCGTAAGTTAGAATCTCGTTCTGGCCATTATTTATTAGAACGAACACCAAACGGATTTGAGCTCACGAATCATGGTAAGCGCCTATATCAAGTTTCTAGACAATATACGGACTTAGGCAATGCTTTAGATGCGGTGCTTTCAGCCGAAAACCAAGGCACTTTACCAAGCATTAAGATTGCTACAGCATCTGCTCTTATTTTTATGCCTTTATTAGCAGAGTTTCGACACCAGTATGGGGAAACCTGCCTAGAGATTAACTCTACAAGCAGTGCCGATTGTTTGTCTCAAGTGCTAAATCGTGAAGTGGATATTGGTTTGTTTCCTCTTGCTAAAAAGCATGCGTCTTTATCTAGCTTCGAGTTTCATCGTCATAAGTTAGTGGCAATTGTTGCTAAGTCCAGTCCACTGCACAAGTTAAAAGAAGTGAGTATCAAAACCTTGGCAGAATATCCTTTAATCTTTTCTGCTCATTCTTGTTACACCCAAGTATGCCTAGAAAAGCTCTTATCTGCGCATGATATCCAAGGTCATAGCCAAATTCGTTTAGATCATAGACATGAAATTTGTGAGGCTGTGATCCATGGCTTAGGAGTCGGTTTTGCGTTTGAACATGATATTCGTGCCGATGATAGATACCTCACTCTCGATATTATTGAAGCAGATGAGCCGGCTGTCGAACATGTGGTTTGGTTAAAAAACCGCAGTGTGATGCCTGCCGTACAAGAGTTTGTTCAGCTTGCTCTTGAGCAAGTGGCCGCTAAGGCCTAGGTAAGCTGAAAGTAAGCCCTCTCGCCTTAGACCCTTGATAAAAACATCTAGATTATTTACCTGTTTGATGACAAGTGTCTTGGTCTTTTAACCTAATAAAAAGAAACCCTAATTAACTTGAAGTTTGCTCTCACTCAAGGCTTGTTTTGCATACGCTCTGGGCCTAAACTGGAGATCGATAACGATTTTGAAGACTAGGAGCTGTCTGATTTTTCAGCGCTTTTTAGTACTGTTTTACACCTTAGGGATAAATTGAGCCTTCTATGATTAGTCATATAGATCATCTAGTGTTAACAGTTTCCGATATTGATGCCTCAGTGAACTTCTTTGTTGAAGTGCTTGGCATGACACCCATTATATTTGCCAATGGTCGCAAGGCGGTGAGTTTTGGTGAACAGAAAATTAATTTTCAAACTGCGGGTCAAGAAATGCGTAATCATGCGCTTGAAGGCTCGGGAGATCTTTGTCTGATTGCTAAGATTAGCCTAGACGAAGTGATTGCTCATCTAAAACATAAACAAGTGGATATTCTAGAAGGGCCTGTCGAGAAGACTGGCGCTATGGGACCTATGATGTCTGTGTATATTAATGATCTGGATAATAACCTGATCGAAATAAGCCGCTACCCTGAAGATGAAGCAGCGGCTCTATCTGATTAAGTTTTAGAAGGCAGGCCTTAGTTTATAAGCCTTGTACTAATTGCCTTAACTTGGCATAGCTTTGATCTTGATAACGAGCAAAACCTGATAAACGTTTTGCTCGACATTTTGTTAGATAAGGCGTGCTGATCCCTGCGAGAAAGCGGCATTTGGTATCTAGGCTCATACTATCTGGATGAAGCTTAAGGGCTGACTGAAAGGCGCTAGCGAGTTCGCTGAGATCTTGTCTAACTTGCTCTGAGTCGATGTCATTCTCATTCATACCTCGCCCGCTAAGTTTGCCTATGCTATTTCCTAAGCAACTTGAACAGTGGCCGCATTGGGCTTGTATGCTTGTATTCTCAGTGCTTTCATTACCAACGCTTTTGTCTCCAAAACTCTCATCACCAAAATAGCGCGCCAAACTTCTGTTTAAGCAGGTGTCTTGTTCGAAGAAGGCAATGAGCTTGGCAATTCGATCAATCTCTGCGTCTTCCTTTTGTTTGAAATAGTCACCAAGCTGAGCCGCAACCTGTTCTTTCTGAGAAAGGTCATATACCTCATAAACTTGTGTTAACTGTTTTGTTTCTAGCTCGATCAAACCTTTTTCACTTAAGTAATCTAAGGCTTTAATTGCTCTGTCTTTAGCGTCTTGTGCCCAAAACTCAAAGTTAGGCTCGCCCCAAACTTTTTTGAACTTGGTCGCTTCGAAAACCTGCATTAAAAAAGCGCATCTATCGGCATCGAATTGGCTGAGTACTTGTGCCATAGGCGTGACAAACTTGTAGCGAAAATGCGCGTAATAGGCGTATTTAGGGCTGATAATGCCCATCAGCTCAAGTTGTACTAACAATGTTTTTAAAGGAAGTTGACGAATATTGGTTTCATTAGAAAGCGCATACAGCTGCATCTCCCAAGTCAGAGTGCGTTGCATCACACTTTGTTGATCAATCAGATCTAATAAATAGGCAATGCTTTCAAGCTCTGGCGTATCCCCATAAACAAAGTTTTCTAAGGTCGAAAGGCCTTCAAGGTTTGCCAAAGTGACACAGTTTGAGGCTTGCCCATCTCGACCTGCACGGCCAATCTCTTGGCTATAGTTTTCGATCGATTTTGGTAGATCATAGTGAATGACATGACGAATATTGGATTTGTCGATTCCCATGCCAAAAGCAATAGTAGCCACTACGGTATTGAGTTTGCCTGACATGAAATCTTGCTGGATTTGCTCACGGCGTTCGCTATCTAATCCTGCATGGTAAGCCTGAGCGGATACTTGGTTGGCTCTTAGCCATTGGGCGATTTCTTCCGCGCTATATTGCAAGGTGACATAGACAATGGCTGGCTCTGCTTCATTTGTTTGAGGAGAAAGGCGTTGTTTCAATGCATTTAATAAGGCTGCTTTTTTATCTACTTGAGGGACACTTAAGACAGTTAAATTCAAGTTGGAACGATAGAAGCCTGTTTGCACTATGTGCTGTTCGTCTATGGCGAATTTTGCCGCCATATCTCGCTTTACTTTAGGAGCCGCTGTGGCGGTTAAAAGCAATACCAAAGGAATATTGAACTGGCGTTGGTAATCAGGGAGCTTTAAATAATCAGGGCGGAAGTTATGACCCCATTCTGAAATACAGTGAGCTTCATCGACTACCAATAACGAGATAGACAGGGTGTGCAGAAAATTACGGAAACTCTCATTATTAAAACGTTCTACCGATACCATGAGTATCTTAATTTGGCCTTCACGTACTTGACGCATAATATCGCGATTTTGATCAGGTGTCTGGCTTGAGTCTAAGCTGGCAGCACCTATGCCTTTGCTTTGTAGAAACTCGACCTGATCTTTAATGAGCGCCAGCAAGGGCGATACGACCAGTGTAATACCGCTAAGCTGAGTGGCACTAAATTGATAACATAAGGATTTACCTGCACCCGTTGGAAAGATAGCTAGGCTAGATTGCCCTGTTAAAACTTGGCGGACACATTGCTCTTGTCCGCCACGAAATTGATCAAATCCAAAGTGTTGCTGTAGGGCAGGTATGAGATTCATAGTTAGCTAATTTTGTCTTATGTTTGTGTGAATTGGTTTTTAATCTATCGCGCTATCTTAGTATTAATTAGTAAGCAGGTGCAGCGAGTTTGCCCCAGTCTTGTATGATGAGCTCTAGGTCATTTAATAGGTTGAGCCAATAGTCTTCACCACTAAACCAAGGGAAGGCCATCGGGAAGGCGGGATCATCCCAGCGGGCATCTAACCAAGCGGCATATTGTACTAGTCGAATGGCTTTTAAACTGTCGATGAGTTCCAACTCTTTTTCATTAAACTCAAAATAGCTTTCATAACCTTCAATTAACTCACTCAATTGTTGCTTTTGTTGTGTCAGATTACCTGAAAGGTGTAACCATAAATCCTGAACGGCTGGCCCTGATTTCGCATCATCAAAATCTAATAAATAGATATCATCAGACCCGTCAACGAGTAAGTTGGATCTGTGGCAGTCCCCATGAATTGGGTACTGTTTAGTAGGCCAAAACTTATCAATTTGAGTTTGAATGAGAGGCAATAACTTTGCATTTATTTTCTCCAATCTCTCATGCAGAAATTTAGGTAAATGCTGGCACTCTTTTAATTGCGTTATTGCCTTGGTGAAGTCAGCAACGGGCGCCATAGCGGGACGTGTTTTAAAATCTGCTGCTTGTAGCCCTTGGTGGATTTGAGCCAAGGTTTCACCGGTAACAAAAAGGTGGTCCATATTATCTGCATCGGGTGCTTTGCCGATAAGTTTGTCATAAACACAGAAGTAGAAACCCTCATATAAAAACAGGCTTTCTCCTTCAATCTGCTTAGGGGCAATCACCTTGATGTCAGCCTGAGCGAGAGCAAAAAGCGCGTCATGCTCTTCTAGAATTTGTTCTTTGCTCCAGCGGTTAGGGCGATAAAATTTTGCGACTAAGGGTGTGCTATCTTCAATACCCACCTGATAAACCCGATTCTCATAACTGTTAAGTGGATAGATTCTGGCATCGCACCAAAGGCCAATGCTTTCAACGGCATTAATGACAAAATCTGGAGTGAGGGCAGAAAAGGGATGATCAGACATAGGAGGCTCAGTTAGCGTAAAAAATAAAACAAGGAAATAACAAGGTAAAGACTGCCTAGAGTAGCAAGCCCATAGGTATTAAGGCCAGTGTTTGTTACTTTAATCATACCTTCCCTAAAGAGTGTTTTATCTAATTGAGAGTTTGGGAAATAGAGTAAGGATTATTAATGAAAAATACCGCAAGTTTGAGCCACTTATTGCCTTTTATTTTGCCTTATAAGAAGCAAATCTTTTTTGCCAGTTTGGCCCTTATTGTGACTGCTGGGGTGACCTTAAGTTTAGGGCAAGGAGTGAGATATCTTATTGATAATGGTATCGCATCAGGTTCGAGTGAAGCCTTATTGGACAGCATAGCCATCTTCTTGGGCTTGGTGGGTTTATTAGCATTAGGTAGCTTTATTCGGTTTTTTCTAGTGTCTTGGATTGGTGAGAAGGTCGTTGCTGATCTGCGTAAAGCCGTGTTCTCTCATTTGATTAATTTGCACCCTGCTTTTTTTGAAGAGCAAAAAAGTGGTGAGATTCAATCTCGTATTACCACGGATACGACACTTTTACAGAGCGTAATTGGTTCATCGGTTTCCATTGCTCTGCGTAATATTTTGATGCTGATTGGTGGCTGCGTGCTCTTGATGGTGACCAATGCCAAACTCACCTTTATTGTGCTTTTGAGTGTGCCCTTGGTGATAGTGCCTATTCTATTTTTTGGTCGTAAAGTACGAAAACTTTCGCGTGATACACAAGATGAAATCGCCAAGGTAGGTGGCCATGTGGGCGAGTCTCTTCGTCATATCAAGGTCGTGCAAAGTCATAACCAGCAAGATCATGATATCGGGCTTTTTTCTAATGTGGTCGAACGTGCTTTTAATGTAAGCGTACAGCGTATTCGGCAAAGGGCCTTTCTTTCTGTTGTTGTCATCGTACTTTCTATGTCGGCCATTGCTGCTATGTTGTGGGTTGGTGGTAACGATGTCATGCAAGGGCGCATCACTGGAGGTGAGCTTGCGAGCTTCTTGTTTTACGCCATTATGGTGGCCGCTGCGGTAGCTGCTATCTCAGAAGTGATGGGTGAATTACAGCGTGCAGCAGGGGCAGCTGAGCGTTTAATCGAGCTGCTACACACACCTAACAAAATCCCCCCAAATGCCGATACGCCGACACAAATTGAAGATGTGCATGGTACTGGTCTTGGTGAAGAAATGATTCGTTTTAATCAGGTGGATTTTGCTTATTCAAGCCGATCTGATAAGGCTATTAGTGAGTTAGATTTAAGCCTGCGAAAAGGCGAGAGAGTCGCGCTGGTGGGGCCATCAGGTGCAGGTAAATCTACCTTGTTAGAACTCTTGTTACGTTTTTATGATGTGGACTCTGGGGCTATCAGTCTATTGGGGCAAAATATTCGTCAGCTTGGCTTAAGTGCTTTACGTGAAAATATGGCCATAGTGCCGCAACATGCCGCCTTATTCGATATTAGTGTGGCTCAGAACATTGCCTATGCAAGACCTGAAGCCAGTATGGAAGATATAGTAAAAGCAGCTAAAGCGGCCTTTGCCCATGATTTTATTATGCAGTTACCAGAAGGTTATGACTCTGATCTTGGTGAAAATGGCGTTAAGCTCTCAGGTGGTCAAATGCAGCGAATTGCCATTGCTAGAGCGATTTTAAAAGATGCGCCAATATTGTTACTTGATGAGGCAACCAGTGCGCTAGATGCGCAAAGTGAGCATCATGTACAGCAAGCGCTTGAGCATTTAATGCAGGGTCGAACCAGTTTAATTATCGCCCATAGGCTGTCTACTGTGGTGAATGCCGATCGTATTATTCTGATGGAGCAAGGCAAGCTGGTGGCTCAAGGTACTCATGCTGAGTTGTTAGAAAACTCACCGCTTTATGCCAAGTTAGCCAAGCTGCAATTTCAGCATGCTTAGTGCTCTTTATTAGGTTTTTTTTCTTTTTTCGTTTTGTATTGTGTTTAAAGAGCCAGTGAATTCACTGGCTCAGTCTTTCCTTTCACTCTCTGCTTTTTGCTTTCTATTTTAGTTCTCTATTTTAGCGCTTTATTCTAGAGAGCGCCTTAGCTTAGTTGGGCCACAAAAACAGATGCATGAGCACACTTAAGGCTAGTGTCATCCAGACTCACACCTTGAGTAGCAAAGAGCAATTTAGTTTGCCATTTGAGTGGTATTTCAAGTGGTGAGTCAGCTAAACGGTTTTCTTTATCAGATGGTGCATTAACCAGGCCGCCCCGATAAAAGCCTAACCAGAGCCTGTCTAAGCTACCTGCATCCTTGCGCCTCTCAAGAATCAAAGAGATAAAATCTCTGTCTTCTTGGTGCCAATCATCATGTGTCATTGGTTCGTTTTTTTGATTGAGCCAGATAACATTGTCTTTAATGTCATGATGAAAAAGCGCGTCATCTTCAAGGCGGCATTCGGCCAAAATTGGATGCTGCTTTCTCAGAGCTAAAAGCTGACTTATTTGGCTTTCTAGCAGATTGCGCTTTGCTGATGTTTTCCAATCTAACCAAGAGATCTCATTATCTTGGCAATAGGCGTTGTTATTGCCCATTTGCGTATTGGATAGCTCATCCCCTGCTAAAATGTGAGGCGTGCCTTGGCTTAAAAGGAGAGTAGCGATCAAGCAGCTTTGTTGATTTAGCCGTTCTTGGTTAATTTGATCCTTGTCGGTTTCCCCTTCATGTCCAAAGTTTCGACTAATATTTTCCCCATGACCATCACGGTTACTCTCTTGGTTAGCGAGGTTGTGTCGACTCTCATAGCTCACTAAATCGTGTAGGGTAAAACCATCGTGATAGCTGACATAGTTAACCGACTGCACCGCGCTTTTATGACCTTTATGAAAGATATCTCGAGACCCCATAATGCGTGTTGCAAACTCTTGCACTTGGGCTTTATCTCCACGCCAAAAGCGTTTGATGTTATCTCTGTATTTATCATTACATTCTAAAAAGGCAGTCGGGAATTGGCCGAGTTGATAGCCATCTGGCCCTATGTCCCAAGGTTCAGAAATGAGGCACGCTTGTGAGATGATAGGGTCTTGTAGCATGGCGCTTAATAAAGGCGCTCGGCTATCAAAGCCATGTTGAGTTCGGCCAAGATCGACCCCAAGGTCAAAGCGGAAGCCATCTACTCCCATTACTTCTAGCCAATAACGCATGCTGTCCATAATGAGCTGAATGCTCTTTGGGTGGTAAGTATCAAAACAGTTGCCGCAGCCTGTGAAGTTTAAGTATTCACCTTGTTCTGAGCGATAGTAGCTCTTGTTATCGATTCCCTTAAAGCTGACATTTGCTTGGTCTAGCTCCCCTTCGTAGGTGTGGTTATAAACCACGTCCAAGATGACCTCAAAGCCTGCTTTATGTAAGCCTTCTACCATGAGCTTAAATTCGGTCACAGGATCTTCAATGGCATACTCATAATCAGGTGTGAAAAAGTTGATTGGGTTGTAGCCCCAATAGTTTGTAAGCCCGAGAGCTTGTAAGCGCAGCTCACTGGCAAAGGCAAAGCAAGGCATTATTTGTAAGCTGGTAATCCCCAAGGCTTTTAGATGCGCTAGGCTTTTAGGCTCAATGAGGCCTAGGTACTTACCTTTGAGTCTCTCATCTATGTCTAGCTGTTGGCTAAAGCCTTTAATATGAAGTTCGTAAAGACTACGACTTTCTGCTTTTATCTTTTTACTAAGGGCTTGCGTGGCTCTTTCATCTTGCTGGCTAACAATGCATTTAGGTACTGAGTGAGCTGAATCTTGCGTATTCATTGCGCCTGTCTTTAGCATGGCGCTTTGATCTGGATGCCAATGGAGCTTGCCGCTGAGCTTTTTCGCATAAGGATCGAGTAGCAACTTATGAGGATTAAAGAGGTGCTGCTCTTTGGGATTAAACTCCCCATCAATACGATAGCCATACAATTGGCCGTCTTTTAGACCGTGTATCTCTGCATGCCAAATACCTTGTGTCTTTTGTTTGAGGGCTATTTGGCACTCGCCTTCTTGATCGTCTGAAGCAAACAAACAAAGGCTAACTTGTTTGGCGTGATGAGAGTAAATCGCAAAATTGACACCTGCCTCAGTGAGGCTTGCTCCCAGTGGGTGAGGATGTCCGGGTGTTTGAATATACTGGTTTTGAGGTTTTTGGTTCTGCATTTATCTACCTGTTTTATCCTTGTTGACTTGTTGGCCCTTTTCATTGAAAAGGGCCTGTACAAGGATTGCTTCGCTAAGCCTTAAGCTTAAGCGCAATTGCTGCAAGAGGCGGAACCTGTAGGCAAAGGCTTTGATCTTTACCATGGCTCGCAATAGCGTCAGTGTTACAACTTGTCGGAATTGGGTACTGACTACCTTTATAGTGCTCAGCATCCGTATTAAATACCATTTGATACTCACCTTCGTCAGGCACACCCACTCGGTATTCATTGTGTGGGTTTGGAGTGAAATTGATGAGTACGACTATCTTTTCATCAGAGTCTTTGGCGCGGCGGATAAAGCTTAGAATGCTGTTGCCTTTATCATCATAGCTTATCCACTCAAAGCCTTGATAACTATGGTCGTAATGCAATGCGGCTTCATCTTGGTAAAGCTGGTTAAGGTCTCGGCAAAGGGACTGCTGAGCTTGATGGTAATCTATGTCTAATAAGTGCCAATCTAGACTCGTATCATGATTCCACTCTCTACCTTGAGCAAGTTCATTACCCATGAAATTAAGCTTCTTACCCGGATGGAAATACATATAAGCCGTAAAGGCTCTCAGGTTAGCGAACTGCTGCCAAGTATCTCCTGGCATCTTGGTTAGCATAGAGCCTTTACCATGTACCACTTCATCATGAGACAAGGGCAATACAAACTGCTCGTCGAAGGCATAGGCTAAGGAGAAGGTCATTTCTCCATGGTGATATTGACGGTGAATTGGATCTTTAGATATGTATTGAAGGGAGTCATTCATCCAGCCCATATTCCACTTAAAACCAAAACCAAGCCCATCAAGGTAGGTAGGCTTTGAGACACCTGCAAAGGCGGTAGACTCTTCCGCTACGGTAAAGCAGCGAGGATGGTTGAGGTAGATGGTTTCATTAAGGCGACGTAAAAAGCTAATGGCTTCATAGTTATGATTGCCACCATCCACATTAGGAATCCATTCCCCTTCTTCACGGGAGTAATCCAGATACAACATAGAAGCGACAGCGTCGACTCGTAGGCCATCAATGTGGAACTCTTCTAACCAGTAAACCGCATTACTGATGAGGTAGTTCACCACATGCTCTTTACCAAAGTCATAGATCAAAGATTGCCATTCAGGGTGAAAACCTTTTTTAGGATCTGGGTATTCGTACTGCTTATCCCCATCAAAGTTGGCTAAGCCATGGCTGTCTGCCGGGAAGTGTGCAGGTACCCAGTCGACAATCACACCTATGCCTGCTTGGTGGAATTTATCCACTAAGAATTTAAAGTCATCAGGATTACCAAAGCGAGAGGTTACCGCATAAAGCCCAACCGGCTGATAACCCCAGGAGCCATCAAACGGATGTTCGGACACAGGTAATAACTCTACATGGGTGTAGGCCATCTCTTTTACATAATTTACCAGTTCGTCAGCATGTTCACGAAAGGTCAAAGGCTGTCCATGTTTGCGACGCCAAGAGCCTAAATGCACTTCATAGATACTCATTGCCTTGTGGTAATGATCAGGCTTTTCTTGGGACATCCAGCTTTTATCTTGCCAAGCATATTGTCCGTTATCCCAAGTTACGCTGGAAAAAGAAGGGTATTGCTCAATTAATCTGGCATAAGGGTCTGTTTTATGAGGAATGAGTTCCCCATGCTTATCTCTTATTTCATATTTGTACTTTTGACCTGTGCCCACATCTGGAATAAATAAACGCCATAGACCTTCGCCGCTGCTGGCCATAGGATGAGCACGGCCATCCCAAGCATTAAAGTCCCCCACCACACTAATAGAGCGGGCGGCTGGGGCATACACACAAAAGCGAGTGCCATCGATTCTAAGCTCGTTGCTAATCTGGCAAAACGCTGGGTTAGCCCCCTGATTAAGGTACATGGTGGCGCTATGATGCGGTACATCATTAAAGGTGGTATCTGTGAATTGATAGGGGTCGAGGCGAATCAGTTCATGATCTTGATATTGGATCTTAAGGCGATAGTGAAAACGCTCTTTTCGCTCTGGCCAGTCTATGTAGAAAAGACCGTTATTTTCTTTACTTACCATGGCGCCAAGTAGGGTGTCGTCTTCAAGGGCGAGGATATCAATCGCCATAGCGCCAGGTTGCCAAACAGTAAGGCTTAACCCTTTTGTCTTTGGGTTGTCTTGTAATCCAAGACAAGCAAAAGGGTCAGCACATCTGGCTTGTTGCAAATCATCTAGTAAATCCATTTCTATCTCCAACTGTTAAATCTGAAAGCATCACCCTTAATCAAGGGTTAAGGCTGATGCGTGCTAACCATGTAGTGCTGCCACAGAAAGCAATAAATACTGGTTGATTTTGCTTGGTGGAAGTTGGGCAAACTCGATTAAAGCGGCATTCTCTTCTTCAGTAAGTGAATAATCATGATGGCTGTTTTGACGCACAAACTCTTCCACACAGTGACTGACAATCAGTGGTAGGTTTACATCGGCTTCAAAAGTGCAATCAGGGTATGTCTCACAGTAAAGTAAATATGCATTCAATGCTTCAAATATCAGGCTTTTATACCAGCTTGGGTGTATGTCATAGGTTAAACGCTCAATTAAGAGTGCAAAGGTGTCTTCCCCTGCGGTCATAGACTTTAACGTGAGCTGACAATTCAATACGGTATCACTTTGTTTGTCGCCAAAAATAATACTTGGAGCATGCTTAAGGCCAGACCATATTTTAGTTAAGAAGGCTTCTGGCAATTTGGTGATCATGCCTTGCTCTAAACGCCAATCAAACCAATCTAGATCTGTCATATCTAAATCATTTTCATCACGTTGTGAGCTGAACATTTCACCATAAGAAAAGCCTGACATCCCCTTATTATGTGCCTGATGTTTCTGGTCTAACACACGCTCAAATATGCGATAAAGCTGATGGGGAGAAAGCTGAGCCAAGGTTAAAAAGGCATCTTCTCCCTCATCCATGCCAGCTTGTTTGGCACAAAGCAGTGCAAAGTGATGCAAGCGAATGGTGCGAACCCCATTGAAATAGTCAGGTTTTGCCCGAATTAGTGCACCTGTTATCGCAATTAACTCGTGGTAAATCACCTTAGCGATGGGGTTAGGTGAGATTCTTTCTATCAGTTCAAAGATCTCGTTTTGATGCAATGGGTTGCGAATATGTATCTCAGCCTTATGGGCTTCGCCTAAAATAAGCTGGCGTTGACGCACTGTGATATCGGCAATATAGGTCGCAAGGTCTGTAGTTGGTTGCATTAAAATCGCAAACAGTTGCCTTACGGCTCCCCAGTTCTCGTGAAGCAGGGCTTGGGTGTAAACAGACTCAAGCACCTTATAAGCGGTAATGGCTGGCGAGCTAAATGGCATGGTTTGCACCAAGGCTTGGCGCTTATGTAGCTCTAGTAAGCAATCAACTGCTAAGGTCATGTTTGGCTTTTGGTTAAGAAGCAATAACAGCTCATCATTAGACTTTAATACCAAAGACATGGATGGATGTTCAAACTCATCTTGTGTGACAGGCCAAGGGGCTTGATGCACACTGAGTTTCGCTTCTAAAGCGTGGCTCTTATCTTTATCTAGGGTGATGCTTCGGCGAATACCAGACTTAAAGGCGTTCTTCGCTGATTGAGGTAAGACTTCATAATTTTCTGTTTCATGATTCTGTAATTGACGCAAAAACTCGAATAGCTGATCACTGTGTTTCATCGCGGCAACAGCATCTTCGATGAAGAGGGTAAACACAGGATTTGCTGGGTAATACCAGTGCTCGTGAATGCTGTCTAATTCGTTGCAGATATAGTCTTTGATTAAGTCTGGGTCTAGCTTGCGATAGTCTTTGTCTTCGTTCTGAATCCAAGATAAACACAGGTAATTCTGCTCATTAATGCAAAACAGCTGTGAGGTTGCCATGCTATTTAAGGCACGAGAAGGGCGGCCGCTTAAACCTAAGCTACTAGATACCCCAAGGTGGCGATAAGTATCAATAAGCTGCTCGCAACTCATGACTTTTAAAGGGGCTATGTCTTCTAAGGTTTGACATAAAACCCCCGCATCAAGCAGACGTTGTTTAGTTGCCTCCGTTTGCGCCAAAATCACCATAGAGGTTTTAACCACGGGCTTTTGGTGTTGTCTTGGATGCAAGCCGATAGGGTCTAGATCTCGGGTAGTGATGAGTTCTTCATCCAGCATTTTACCCACAAGATAAAGGCTCTGAGCCCACACAAGCGGGAGGTTGTCATTGGCGACACGCTTTTGCGAACCTGGGTTTTCTTTTTCTGCTTGTACCTTATCAAAGGGCACAGAATACAACTCTGGTAATAACATTTGACCATCTTTTTCTATCATCAAGCTTTCTAGTTTTCGACGATAGTGATTGGCGCTCTCCCAGTCTCTGGCAAATAAGCGGTCGATATAGAGATAGGTAAAAAAGAGCGGCCACTCGGACTCAATATGCTCAAAGTTGATGAGTTCATCATACTCATAATAAATACGGTTTTGATCTTCAAGAGCTACTTGGTGTCCATCAAGTAAGAAGCGCTTACAGCCGTATTCGCCTCCTAGCTTATCGATAATTTCAAGGCGTGTTTTACGAGCAAGTTTAATGTCTCTCACGGCAAAAGCAGGGAAGCTAATAATACTTAAAAGGGCGCTATCGACCTCTTTAGAGCGGGACTCTTTTGGCAATAAGGACGCCAGTACAGATGACGCTCGTGCAACCGCATCAGCAAAGGAGTGAATCTCTGCCCACTTAGGGCCATCATCACCGAAGAGGTTAAGGCCATCTAATGCTTCCATCGCGGCTTTTGCCATGCCGACAGAACTGGCGTTTATCTCTGCTTTACCATTATTTACCTTGTTGCCTCGCTCCCAAATTCCATAATCAGGAGTGCGGTAAGTTCTTGAAATATAATAAATTAAGTTTTGAATGAAGTTGACTTCGTCGCGGGAGAAAATGATTTTAGAGCCCGCTTTTGTCATTTGCGCCAGCATCAATAAATAAAAGCTGGTGGCATCGATTTGCAAATGGCCCCAAGCATCATCCGCTACGGCTTCTAAGCCAGTTTTTGTATCGTATTTTGCGTGTAGTGCATCAGCAGGATTAAGGCTGTGTTTAAATGCTTCTACTTTGCGAGTTTGTCTCATCATGGCGGATAAAAGGCCGCGCATCATTTTGATACAGGAGTGCTCTAATTCGTAGGCACGTTTTTGTGGGTTGCCGTTACGTTTATTGGCAAGGTAAAGCGCCCAAATAGCTTGAATGCTATAGACGTTATCCCTCACCCAGGCATCAGTATAGTTACCATGGTTATTAATACTGGTACTGGCAGGAAATAGACCAGTCACAGGGTGCTGCCGAGATAAAATAACCTGATTAATATGTTGATAGAGAGCTTCTAACTTATCAGGTATTACAGACGTCATTGGTAAGTTCCTTTGATTTGAGAAAACGCTTAAGTTCTAAAAAACAATGCTAAAAAATTTCCGTCAGCGTCAGTTTAGTGCTTAGCCAATCATTATTATTAACACCTAGGTGTTGCAAAAATATGTTTCGCCAGAAGCAATTTGTTATCGACAGACAAATAAACATCTACTCAGGTAAAACGATCGAGCCATGCTATCGCATCTTATTATCTTGCCTGTCTAAAATAGTCTTATGCAAGTTCTATGACAAAGTGTAAAAATAAAAAAAGCGGTTAATCATACGATAAACCGCTTTTTTTATTTTGCTTAATCTTTTCTAAATACGAGGGAACCTACGATTAAGTCCTCCCGCCTCAGCGTGTGGATAAAAGCACCTAGGTTGAGAATTCAGTGATTAAGTTTCTCAGTTGGCCAGCGCATTGTTTTAATTCTACGATGTTGCTTTCCATCGCCTTATTGTCTTGAGAGGTATCTTCAGTCACCGAATTAATGTTGTTTATGTTACGGCTAATCTCTTCGGCCACTTGGGTTTGCTCATGGGAGGCTAAGGTGATCTGCTGGTTTAAGTGTGAGATCTCTTTGATGCCATGGTTAATATCAGAGAAGCTAGTGCCTGCTTGTACGGCTTGCTCAACCCCTTCTTGGGCCATGGTCTGTGCTTTTTCCATGATATCTACAGTAGCGAGTGTTTGGTTCCTCAAACTTTCTATCATGTCTTGAATCTCAACTGCAGAGCCTTGTGATCTTTGAGCTAGGTGCCTGACTTCATCCGCTACCACGGCAAAGCCTCGTCCTTGTTCTCCCGCTCTTGCTGCTTCAATAGCGGCATTTAAGGCGAGTAGGTTGGTTTGATCCGATACCTGACCTATTACCTCAAGCACGGTTTCGATATTCATCACATTGTTTCTAAGTTGGTGAATAGAGTTGGTAGCATGGGCGACATTTTCAGCCAAGCCTTTAATGCTATCGTTGGAGCTGGTGATAATGGCTAGACCTTGTTTTGATTGTTGTTGTACTTCTTGAGCCTTATTACTTGCCTCGGCGGAAATGTCATTAGCTTGCTGAGCGCTGGCCGCCATTTGGAGCATAGCACTGGCGGTTTGCTCGGTTTCTTTAAGTTGGGTTTCAACCCCATGTGTGGTCTTGTCGCTGATCTGGTTTGACTGCACTACGATATGATCAAGCTGAGAACTAGAGCTGCCGACCTTGTTTACGATTTGTTGGAAGGATTCCATCATTTGATTATAAGACGAGGCCATTACACCAAGTTCATCTTTGCTCGAAAAATCAACACGCTGGGTTAGATCACCTGACTCAGCAACACTTAACATAATGTCTTTAAGCATAATGACCCGAGAGGTTACTAAATAGATGATGAATAGGGCGGTCCCACCAATGAAAAGCGTCAGTAGGATAACCGCAATGCCAAAACGTATGAGATTATGGAAGAACTGCTGATGTAAGGCGTCCAGATAAACACCCGTACCGATAATAATGCTCCAAGGCTCAAAGGCTTTCACATAAGCATTTTTAGCAGTAGCGTCTGTTTCACCTGCTTTGGGCCACATGTAATCGACAAAACCAGCACCATCTTTTTCGACGACTTTTAAGAATTCTGCAAAGACTCTCACCCCATTCACATCTTCAAATTGGCTCATATCTTTGCCTTCGAGAGCCGGAGTAATAGGGTGCATTAACATGGTGGAGTTCATGTCATTTATCCAGAAGTACTCTTTGCCTTCGTAGCGTAATTCTCGGATTACTTCGAATGCTTGTTGTCTTGCTTGGTCTTGGTTTGTGCCTTTTTCTAGGGCATCTTGATAATAGTGAGAGAGGGTACTGTGTGCGACTTCGACCAAATCCTTGGTCCTATCTTGCCTGTCTTGAAATTGGGTCATATAAAGGGAGTAAAGCGAAACGCCTATTAAGCCTGAAGTACCTAACGACATAAGTACTATGATGGCCCAAAGCTTGTAACGTATTTGAATATTATTTAATGCATTAAACATTTTTCATCCTACTTGTTCGCAGCTTCCTAGAGAAACGAGGGAACATTTTTCTATGTTAAAAAGTGAATCACCTATAAGTAATTCTTATTTCTAACGACAAGCTTACTGGTATGTTTGAGCCAAGACTTGATGTAAATCAAGCTAACAGGCTTCTTCAATGAAGTTGTGATTTTATGGAATGAAATGCTAAATACATAAAAAAATCTTATATCTCATATGTGAACTTGGTTCTTTATTTATGAGAAGTGCTAGTATGACGCGGTCTTAGTTTACTGCTGATTGATATGGAATATTTATACCTAGCGCTGACGGCTTTTTTAAGTGCAACCTTGTTGCCTATGGGGTCCGAAGCTCTACTACTGCTTTATGCAAATGATACGAGTCTTTCTCTTATTGGATTGGCTGTTGTCGCAAGTCTTTTCAATACCTTTGGTTCGTGTGTGAACTGGTGGTTAGGTGGATATCTTGAGCACTTTCAAGAGAAGAAGTGGTTTCCTGTTTCTCAAGAACAGCTAAATAAAGCCCAGATAAGGTTTAATAAATATGGCAGAGCAAGTTTGTTATTTGCTTGGTTGCCAATTATTGGAGACCCGCTTTGCTTTGTGGCTGGCTTGCTTAAGGTTAACTTTGCTTCCTTTTTCGTTTTGGTGCTAATTGGAAAGTCATTGCGATACTCAATGCTCTTATTCTTGGTTATTTAGGTTCAATTCATTGTTTGATCACGATTTATTCTAAGCTAAGTGCTTTTTTAGGGTGACGTCAAAATTTAATCCCGCTAGAATCATGATTAAGAATTGAACGCTGATAACGCTAAGGAATTCACGTGAAACTAGAACTCGCTGCTACTTCAACCAAAAAACTGACTAAGCTATCTGCATTTGCATTAGCCGTCACAGCTCTACAGGGCTGTTCTATGTTATCACCAGCAGGCAATGTTGTTGAGACACAACCTATCACAATGGAACAGCAAATGGCTCAGTCCGTTGCTGAGTGGGAAAGCATCAAACCTAAGATTGATAATGTACTTCAGCTTGAAGCTAAAATCGCCAAGTTAGAAGGTGAAATTGCTGAACTTCAGTCTGGTAATACAACAGCTGGTACTAAAATGGCGCCTGCTGAAAAAATGGCTGCCAGTGAAAAAATGGACAAGGAAGACATGACAGCAGAGAAGATTAAGGCACAAGCCGCCCCTCTTCGTGAAGAACCTGTTGTTGCGAAAATGAATAAAATTGATGCTGAAGATCTGATGATGACAGATCTTGAAATGAGTCTAATGGAAGAAGCGAAAGCAGAAGAAGCCATGGCTCGTGAAAAAGAATACGAAGTACCGAATGATAACTATGTTCGTGCTGAGTTCATGAAAAAAGCAGCAGAACAAAAAACAACTAAGCGTAAGAAAACGCCAGGTGAGTATGGCTTACAGCTAGTTTCTCATCGTTCAGAAGCAGGCGCTAACCGAGCTTGGGCACCAATCTCAACTAAGTTTAGAACCCTGTTAGCAGGTAAAGAGCCTGTGATTGAGATGGCCACTGTGAAAGGTAAGCAGTACTATCGCTTAAAAGTTGGCCCTTATTACGATAAGCGAATTGCTGTTGATACTTGCAAGCAGCTAGTACTAAGCCGCCAAGATTGCCTTGTGAGTGATTATTATGGCGAACCCTTCTAAGCAAACTCGCTAAGAAACAAGCCAGTTAAAAAAGGACCGAGAGGTCCTTTTTTAATGCCTGACACTTAGTATCTAGGCTTTGTTTAGTATGCTTTTTTCACCATTAAATAAGCTACGATGGGAAACTGAATCCAGAAAGAAAAATAGAAGAATGTTAGGTACCAATAAGGATAAACAAATTCTATGCCCTGCCCTTGATACCAAGCCAATAATAGATAATCGAACAGAAATAGCGGCAAGGTGAGGTAAAGCGCAAGCCAAAGCGAGTTCTTAAGATAACGGCCATCATTCCAAAACTTCTTAAGCGAGTAACGGGTGACAGGGAAGTAGAGTAAGGTTACCAAGACACAGATTATAAACTTTATCTCCAAGGCCCTTCCTTGGTAATAATCTGGTAATCCTAAAATGTAAAAACTTGCCCAAGTAACAAAGGCATAAAAGAATAAATGAATGTGCTTTTTTAATGGCATAAGAAACCTCTTATTTGACTTAATATGCTTAGCTATTCTAGGTTGAGCTCTATTTTTAAGAAGATCTAAAACTTGCAAACACCTGCCTAATCCTCTCTCATTCTTGAACTTGTTTTTCTCTGCTTATAAGCTTGCTAATCAAAACGCTAAACAATGGTTATGTATGGATAATGTGATTCAGGTCTTGAGCTCTCTGGCGATCAATGAAGGTTTTAATCCAAGTAATATCGAGGGAGTTAGTGTATTTAAGGCATCTCAGCACTACATTAGTGAGCCTATTACTTATGCTCAGGGAATCATTTTCATCTTGCAAGGCTCGGAAGATGTTTATCTAGGAGGGCAAAAATATGTTTATGATGAACAAAACTATCTTGTCATCCCTGTGCCTATTATTGCTGAGTGTAAGATTCTAGCGACCTCGACTAATCCTATGTTGGCCATAGCTTTGGATATTGATTTAGAGCAATTGACTAAAATTGTCTTCGAGCTAAACCAAGTGGAAAGTTTCAAACATCAGCTTAAGGGTATTGAAACCGAACAAGCCAGCCGAGGTATTTTTGTTTCGCCCATTGTCGATGATATTCAAGCTACTTTATGTCGCTTGATACTTATGCTTAATAACCCCCAAGAAAGTGCTTTATTAGGTAAGCAAACTCTTAGGGAGCTTTTATATCGGGTCTTGGTGAGTAATCAAGGGCGTGAATTTTATCAGTTAACCTTGATGGATACTGACTTAGCTAGGATTGATCAGGCATTAAAATGGATGCATCAATTTTATGATCAAAGTATCAGCATCACGGAACTGGCGAGTAAAGTGAATATGGGAGAGTCGACTTTTCATCGTGTGTTTAAACGAATTACGCAACACTCTCCCGGCCAGTATTTGAAAAAGCTTAGATTGGATAAGGCCAAAGTCTTGCTGGAAGAAAAAGGCTGTCAGGTGCAAGAAGCCGCTTTTTATACTGGATATAAAAGTACAACTCAATTTGCCCGAGAGTTTAAACGCCTCTATGGCAAAAGCCCGAGTGACTACTTGAAACCCTAAAGCAATGATTAAGTACGGATTAGCTCAAGAGTGTTATCAGCATAGGATTCTCAATCAGTAGCCAAGCACTAACAAGGGCTAAGCTAGCGGCATAAAGGTAATTCAGTGCCATTTCATAGGTAGAGCTACGCGATATTTTTGACAATAAATCGCCAATGGAAACCCAAAGAAAGTGGATAGAAATGTTTAAGATGGCGAGCCAGATAATTAGCAGCATGATGCCTTGCTGTCCAAATTCTTGTTGGGCTTGATCAGAAAATAGCGTGAACATTAAAAAGACCATTAGCCAGCCCTTAGAGTTTAATGCCTGCACTATTAGTCCATCAATGAAACCAAGGGACTGTGACTCTTTATCAAGTTTAGAAGTGCTGCTCTGAACAAATTTATAGGCTAAATAAAATAAGTAAAAAGCGCCTAATAATTGCATAGTGTTCATCAGTTCAGGCTGAGATTTTAACACTTCACCTAGCCCAAAGCCTATGATGATGGACTTCACTAAAAAGACTGTATCGACACCCGCGATTAATGGAATAGATCGTTTCACACCAACACTTGCACCTGATGCTGCAAATACTATGTTTGCAGGGCCTGGGCTAAACACTAGGGGAAACATCACCCCTAACCAAATTAAAAATAAACTCATACAGATCCTCCTAATAATGAAGGTGAATTTTATTCGATAGAAGCCTGAGTCTCTTGTATGAAATTGACCCTTGAGGTTTGAAGAGATTACTTAGGTTAGTGCTGATAGTGTGAAGCGTTACTTATAGAGAGCTTATAAAGTAGAGCGTTTAATAACTAGAGGATTTGATAATTTGATGGAGAGGTACCAAAGGCCTTTTTAAAATTACGAGTGAAGTGGCTTTGATCATAAAAACCGCAAGCAAGCGAGGCATCTACACAGCTTGCGCCATTAGCGAGAAGCCCTTTCGCTTTTTGTACTTTTATGAGGATTAAGTATTGATGTGGCGTGATGCCAAACAGGGTTTTAAAGTGTTTGATCAATTGAAACTTTGAGCAATTCGTGACAGCTTCTAGCTCAGTTAATGATGGGTTAGCTTCAAAATTATCATGGATATAATCTCTTGCCCTATAGCTTGCCGCTTTTGATATCCCTAGATAAGCCTGTTCTTTAGCTGAGCCATACTGAGTGAAAAGTTTATCAAGTGCCAATACAAATAAAGACTCTTTACTTAACAGGAAAGCTGGTTCCTCTAAGGATATATGCAGCTGTCGTAAGCTATCAAAGAGTGCTTCATCATAGATCTTTGGAGAATCAATAATAGGGTCAATAGGTAAGTCTCGCTGGGAAAATTGAGTGGCAAGTTCAGCTAAATTAAAGTAGAACATACGGTACTGCCAGCCCTGCTTTGAGCCTGAGAAGCCAGTATGTACTTCGCCAGGATTAATCGCGACTATATGTCTTTTGGAAATGACTAAGTTTTGGCCGCGATAATATAACCCTTCAGCACCTTCTTCAATCATGCCAATGGCTAGTTCATCATGCCAATGCTTTGAAAACTCAAATTTGTTGTAGCGAGCAGAGAGAAGCTCGACGCCTTTAAACGTATCGCTCCTCCATATTTTTGATGTTTCCATGCTCATGTTCTCGTTTTCTCACTAACTTAAATGACCTCTATTTAAAGAGATTATAGCCTTGGAACTGGTAAAGCCGTATAGGATAAAATTGAGCGGTGAAAATCTCCCTAGCTTGCCATGTATCTTTCTAGTCTGGGCTTGATGAAAAGGGTCATCATTAAGGCAATGAAAATACCTAGAGGTAGCGCTAGAGTGAAAGCGCCAAACCAGTTTTGAGCGAATTCAGCAGCATTTGTCATACCTAAATTATTTAAGGTCGTTACGAATGCCATGACGCTTTCCATTATGACAGCCATGCTAAAACCAACGACAAAATTGCGTTTCAGGTCGCTAGTATTGGGTAAGCACTTTTTAACAAAACGGCTTACTAAGGTCATGAGTAAGAAGCCAATGGGAGCCATGATAAGTGCGGCTAGTGCTAATGATGATAGCCATTGGTGGACAAAATTATCGGTGAAACCAATATTTTGATAGGTCATAACAAAGGTCAGGCTACCCACTAGAGTAACTATGATTGATGCTACAATGGCGATCTTTTTCAATAACTTAGGCATAATTGTATTTCCTCTCATTAGTGAGATTTTAAAGTGCACTCTGAATATGGTTGATAATATCAACTAGATTGGAGCGCATCCTAAGAAATATAATTGATAATGTCAACTACTTTGGAATGCTTATGTCAGAATTAAAGATGCCAAACCCTTTTATGGTGCTTGCTCATAAATTTAAATCTATGGTGTTAAGGGCGTTAAGAGACCAAGGCATTGATATTGTTCCTATGCATATCAAATCTTTATTTTGTGTGAATCGTTTAGAAAGCTGTACTGCGGTTGATATTGCTGAAGCGTTAGATAGAGATAAAGCGCAAATTACCCGCCTTATCAAAGAGTTAATTGATAAGGAACTGGTTCGTAAAGAGCCGAACCCAAATGATAAACGCAGCCAATTGATTGTATTAACTGAGCATGGGCGGGCTACTTTGAACAAGGTATTGAGCATTGAAAAAACCATTATTGAGAAGATGCATCAAGGCATGCCACAGGAGAAAATTGATCAGTTTGATCAACTCTCAAGTCAAATGGTTGAGAATTTACAGAAGAGTTAAATAAAAAAACCAGCCGAGGCTGGTTTTTTTATACTCATAGCTTCAACTAAAGCGTCAGAATAGTTACAAGGTAATCAATTCATCACAAACACTGCTTAGTAAGGCCTTATCATGGCTCACAATCATAATGGCGACGTCACTGTGTTTTACCACATTGACTAGCGCTTCAATGACAGCTTTTTGAGTTAACATATCAAGACGTGAAGTAGGCTCATCAGCAAAAATAAATGTGGGGTCGAGTAACATCACACGGACAATTGCTAAGCGCTGTAACTCTCCCCCTGAGACTTGATCAGGGTTACGGTCAATCAGCCCTTCATCCAGTCGTAATTCGGCAAGTAACCCTGTTAGCTTATCTTGGCCGATGTGATATTTTTTCATCAGATCATTGAAGCTAGTTCTTAAAGGAACATGAGCAGAAAACACATCTGTTGGATCCTGGAAGAGTTTTTGTGCTTTATGTTTCTCGTTATTTTTATGTGCCCACTCGATTGTACCGCTGTCGCTTGGTAGTAGGCCTAATAACATATCTCCCAGTGTGCTTTTTCCACAGCCACTGTCGCCACTGACACCAATAATTTGCCCTGGATGTAAGCTAAGTGATACATCGCTGAAAAGTGCTTTTCCACCTCGGCTTTTACTGAGGTTTTTCGCATTTACTATGGATGGACCCTTGTTGCTTTTCGCTTCTCTTTTTGGCCAGCGACGTGGATCGGCATCAATAAGCTCTTGCGTATAGGGATGGGCAGGGTGGCTGAGAACCTGCTGGCTCTCTCCCACTTCTATGATGTCGCCTTTACGCATAATCATCACGCGCCCACCAAGCTGATGGGCAACGTCAATGTCATGGGTGATCGTAAAGACACCTTCATTTTTTTCAATGAGTGAGCGCAATTGCTTGGCGATATCATCACGACGATTAGCGTCCAACCCTTTGGTTGGCTCATCAGCAACAGTGAAGGTTGCTCCGCCTGAACGTGATGCTAAAAACGCAACCCTTTGTGCCATACCGCCAGATAACTCAAATGGGTATTTATGTGTGGCATGGGGCAGTTTAACGCTTTCAAAATCATGGGAGGCTTGAGCGGTTGCGTCACTCGCGTTTAAACCTTTAACTATCTGATAGCCTTCTTTAACCTGCTTGATCGCATGCATAGTAGGGTCTAACGAGCGTGTCGGTTCCTGTGGGAGAACACAGATGGTTTTCCCCCATAAGGCATTGCGGTCGTCAGCAGATATGGTGTGAATGGCTTGATCGTGTAAGTAAATCTCACCCTCAGCGATTAGGCCTTCAGGTAGATTATTGGCGATGGCTTGAGCCAATAAGGTTTTGCCTGAACCGGTTTCGCCGACAATGGTCAGCGCTTCGCCAGCAACTAATTCAAATGATACTGGGTTAACGATAATGTTCCCATCAAGCGTCTTAACGCTTAGATTCTTTACAACGAGCATTATTTTTTCTTCCCAATCATTAGATTTAATCCTAGAACTAATATAAATAAAGCAATTATTGGCTGTAGTATGATCCACGGTGCTTCGTAGTAATAAGGCATGAGTTCAATCATCATGAGGCCTAATTCTGCACGGGGTGGTTTTACACCAACGTTAATAAAACCAAGGGATGCGACGGATAAAACGGTGGTTGCCAAGGTAAAAGCCGCCAAACGTAAGATAATCGGACGCAACTCTGGGAAATAGTGCCTCTGTAGTAAATACCATGGCGTGAATCCCAATAACTGAGAGGCGGCGACTGCATCACGGTTAGCGATAATCATGGATTGCGCTCGCACGACACGATACATTTCGATGCTGGCAATCAAAGAGACACCCAAAAAGAGTGGCCATAGCTTTCCCGGTGCAATCGTTGCGAACAGCAATATAAATAACAATCCAGGAACAGCCAAAAATAAATTGGAAATTAAATTTAAGACTTTATCCGCTGTTTTTGGATATTGCGCGGACAGAACGCCCATTAGCGTGCCGAACCCAGTGGCAAAAAAGGTACTGATCAAAGCGATACCAAGAGACACTTGCAGCGCAGAGGCCAAGCGCAACCACATGTCACGTCCCAAATGGTCAGTACCAAACCAGTGTTCAGCACTTGGTGCTTGGAGTGTATCCATCAAAGATTGATCATGTGGACTACCCGCAACAAGCAAGGGTGCGACTAAGGCAAAAATACAAGGCACTATGAAGAGTAAAAGTCCGATTTTTTGCTTGAAATAAAGTAGGCTAAAAGAGGTAATGATATTCATTATGACTTACCTCCTTCACGTGGATCGAGCAGCAGTACGGCGATATCCACTAATGCATTCATCGCCACAAAAATTAATCCCATTGCCACCGCAGCACCTTGAACGATAGGAATATCCCTTGCAAAGATGGCATGGACTAAACTGTGGCCAATACCCGGCCATGCAAATAAGGTTTCAATCACCACAACGCCTTCAACAATCGTAATAAACTGAATGCCTAAAAAGGCCACGACAGGGACGAGCAAATTACGCCAACCATGACGTTGGAATGTTTGCGCATCCGATAAACCTTTAATTCGCGAAAACAAAAAGTATGTCGAGTTACGTACGCCTAGTGTGCTATCTCTCACTACTTGCACAGAGACAGCAGCAAGCCCTAACGCCAGTGTCAAAGTAGGTAAAATTAAGTAGGAAAAATCACCATGTCCGGCAGCAGGCAGCAGTTTCATCTGCACCGCAAACAACATGACTAATAAAATACCAATCACAAAATTCGGTACGGATTTTAATGACACGCTACAAAATAACAGAGTCTTGTCGAACCAAGAGTTCGGGTGTTTTGCTGCCAAGACGCCCAAAGGTACGGCAATAAAAACCGATAACACAATACTCGCACCGGCAAGTGTTAATGAATGGCCCAAAGTGTGCCCAACTTCTTCAATGACAGGGGAACCACTGACTAATGAGTTACCGAAGTTGAAGGTTAAGCTATCGCCTAACCATTCAACCAATCGAACCCATAAACTGCGGTCTAACCCTAATTCGCGCGCAACGCTTTCAGCTGTGCTCGAATCCATCAAATCAATGCCATAGCGCCCACCTGCAATGCGATAAGCCATGTTTCCACCTAAGCCTTGTGCTGCAAAAAAGCACACAATGCCGACGAAAAGCGCGACAAAAACAGCTTGGATGGACCGCCAAGCGAGAATGTTGAGTAGAGTGTTAACGGTTTGTCTTTTCATACTGAGTTCAGTCTTTTCCTTTAGTCTAAATGGGTGTTATTTCACTAACTCAATTTCATTTAAGCGGTATGTCGTATCGAAAGGATCAAGAGAAACGCCTTTTAGGTTTTTTGATACAACAACAGATTGCTTATACCAAATGACAGGAATAACAGGCAGTTCTTCTTGAATGGCACGGGTTACCAAGGCACGGTTAGCATCGGCTGCATCATCGGCATTATCTAATTTAAGTGCGTCCAACGCTTTGGCAACCGCTTCATTTTCCCAGTTCATTGCACCCCAATCCGCGCCACCACGGCCAAAATCGCTGGCGATGTTGTTAAGTGGTGATTGTACGGTTGCGTAGTTACGTGACATTAGCGCGACTTCTAACGTACCGTCTTGGTGGCCACCTGGTACTTCTGTATAGCTGCCGATAGAAATGTCCATTTTAATACCAATTTTTTTGAATTGATCTTGGATCGCATTAGCGATTAATGGCAGTTCAGGGCGGTCAGAGTAGGTTCTCATTGTGATTTCGAAAACTTTGCCGTCTTTTTCAGCATAGCCTTCAGCATTAAAGGTAAAACCGGCTTTTTCTAACAAGGCTTTGGCGTTATCAGCGTTGTATTGGAAAGGTTCTAAATCTGTGTTGTGCCATTGTGAAAGGCTTGGTGGTAACAGTTGCGTAGTTTTAATTTCAGGTGAACGAAGCAAAGAGGCCGCAATACCATTTCGATTGATGGCTTGGCTCATGGCTTGACGAACGTTTATATCCTGCATGAAGGGGTGTTTATGGTTTACTTTTATGGTGATAACACGTGGCAACATGATACTCATCACATCGAGTTTTGGATTATGCTTCAAACGGCTAATGCTGGCTGCATCAAGGCTGTATGCGATAATGGAAGGCTTGCTTTCAGCCATCAATGCACGAGTTACGCTACGAGATGCCGCAATGTATTCAATTTCATCAATGCTGGCTTTTTCTCCCCAATAATCGTCTTTTTTAACAATACTCAAACGCTGTGGCGGAGTGAACTCTTTAACATTAAATGGACCTGTACCAACCACCTGATTGACATCACCATCTTTGTCATACGCTTTAGGTGATAAAATCATCGTAGTATGGTGTCCTAATGCTGCGGGCAGCAAGGTATAAGGTTTTTCTAAGGTAAAGACGACAGAGTTATTCTTGCTCTGCATAGAAAGAATTGGTACGCCTTTCAAAGGGCCCGGTTTCTCTTTGGCTACTTCTAGGGAATGAATTACCGCATCCGCAGTAAGGGCTTCACCATCACTGAATGTGACGTTGTTGCGTAAAGTAAAAGTCCACACTTTTTTATCATCACTGACAGACCAATCAGTAGCAAGTTGAGGCTTCAGTCCTCCTGCTTTATTGATGCTAACTAATGTTTCCGTTATCCCCATACGTGTGAATGCATAACCGCCAACGGTTGGATCCTTGGATTTAAGCTCCCATGGGGAAGTAATGGTTATAGTTTGTGCCTGTAAAAACAAAGCTGCGCCTGCCAAAGCGGCAATGATCAAGGATTTCTTTAAATATTTCATAGAGGTATTTGCTCTTGGATCAACGAAGGGGAATGTAATTTTTAGAAAAACGTTATGATATAACATAGCATTAATGCCTGTAAGACTTTTTTCTGTATTTGTATGTAATTATGAGGGGTTATAGCCGATGTTTTATTACAGAAAAATCAATAATCAAAACGTTTTGAATGATCTAAAATCAGTAATATGAGTAAATCTAACGAAACTAGATTTTTGTTTGAGGTGTTTTCTAGTCGGTCTTCTCGCCCCAATGTGTGTATGAAATGCCTGAGATTTAGGGAGAGATTCGCAACTTAATCCTTACTCTATTGACTATGTTTTGACATAAAAAGACCCCCAATAATTGGATGTCCAACTATTGGGGGTCAGTTTAAAAGTTAGGTTTTTTTTATCTATGAAGAGTGGGCTAAAACTTTAATTTGTTTTTACTAAGCCTTCTTCTTTTAATAGCTTCAAAATCGCTTCTGCCCCTTCTTGGCTAGTCTTAGGCTCAATTACCTGACCGCCTTTAGCTTGGGACACTGTTGCTGCTTTAAAGCGATCAGCAGCGGTTTTCGCTTTGATCTTCTTCATACGTTTAGGCTTTTTACGGGCGTCTTCAAAGTTAAAATTCGCCGCATCGGAATCGGCTTCATTATAACCTTGTAGCTTACCCACTTCGGCACGCATAGCTGCGCCATAGGCGGTTTGTCTGGCTTCAGGTGCACTCTCATCTATGATGAGAATACAAGGTGGCTTAACACTTAATGCGCGTCTTGCCCCCCTTGGTAAAGCTTGAGTGATATTCAGCCCTGTTTCTGTTTGCTCCACTTCACAAACTTGGTTAATCACAGGTAGGTCCAAGGATTTTCCGAGTAGGTAGGGCAGCATGCCTGAGCTTTCGCCTCTTTCAGCTTGGCTACCTGTGAGTATGATATCGCTCTTAGTTTGCTTGAAATAAGCGCTAAGAGCAGCCACTGGATCAGAGCTTTGCTCTATCTCAAGGATGCAGACAGGGGCAATAGACATGCCAGCAAAAGACTTAAGCGCATCAGCATCTTGGTAGTTACCGGCATGTAAGCCAAGGCATTGACCTAGCTTTGCGGCGAGTTCAAAGGCTTTAGCGTCTTGCTCTGCACGACGTGTTCGACCAGAAAGCGGGTGTTTACCTAAAGAGAGAAGCGTATGTGTCGTTAGTTGACTAAGCGGCATGTGATTCTCCCTCGCTAACTTCTTGGGCTTGCACTAGTTCAACTAGGGCGTTAAGAATATCAGTACTGTCTGCAATGATGCTCAAATCGGCACGTTTAATCATGTCACATTTGGTATTGGTATTAATGGCAATGACCTTATCTACCTGAGAGATACCTTGAAGGTGCTGTACCGCACCTGAAATCCCCACGGCAATATAGACACGAGCGCTAACCCAAATACCAGATGCACCCACTTGGCGATGTCTTGGCATAAAGCCATCATCCACTGCCACACGGCTTGCACCTTCGGTTGCTCCCAAGACGCTTGCTGCTTGATGGAAAGTATCCCAGTCGCGAATACCATTACCACCAGAGAGAATAAATGGTGCAACAGAAAGGCTAATATCAGCAGGGTTAACTGCTAACATGCCAAGGTCATTAATTAAGGCTTTAGCAGAAACGGCTAATTCAAGCTCATCCAGGGTGCTGGCAGCATGTTGCGTTTCGTCAATCGGATCAGCTACCTCGGCATCAAGCAACATAACTTTGCTTAATGTTTTGGTAAGATCTTGGGTGCCAGCAGAAGCACGACAAATAATGCTGTCTTCTAGTGGCTTCCAGCCGTGAGTCACAGGGCGAGAGTCCAGCTCAGCCGCAAAACGACGGCCTAGATCTGCACCACCATCAATAGAATCTGGGAATAAGAAATGGGCAACATCAAGAGATTGCTCAATTTGTACTAGAGCTTGAATACGGGCTTCTGGCGAGAAACCTTGGTAAATATCGTCATTTAATTCTAATAAACGATCTACTCCAGCATCTTGCCAACCTGTTTCTTTGTGCTCACCAAACGCAATGGCAATAACCGCCGTATTTTCATTCGCGAGACTATGGGCATAACCCAATACATCTTTATCGTGTGATGATAAACGCCCAGCGGCAAGGTCTGGTAATACCACGATATAACGTGTGGGTGATTCGATAATATGTTTCGGTTTTTGCTCTTCAATTTGCATCTGGCTAACAGAGCTGCCAGAGGCCTGATTCAAGTTAGCACGGTCAATACGTTTGATACCGTTTGGCCCCATAAAGCCGATCTTATGAGGGTCCTTTCTGATGACACCGTTAGGCCCCATGGAGATAGCCGTTGCGGTTAGCTCCAAATGCCTTGGGTGTAAACGGTTACGTTTGATTCGCTCTATATGCGGATCAACGCGTTTAACATGATTAGCCATTAATGAACCTCCGCAGGCGCTTGTTTATTAGCCTCAGCAGCATCTTGTATCACTAACTGCTCTACTAATAACTCAGCAATGTCTTTAATTTCTGGCCTAGGTGTTACGACACCTTCTAGCATGAGAGCACATTGAGGACAGGCAACCGCGACTATCTCAGCGCCAGTGGCATTCGCATCATCGATACGCATATCTGGGATACGTTTCTCACCTGGAATATCGGTAATAGGGGCTGCGCCACCACCGCCACAACAGCGTGAACGGAAATTACTTCGTTCCATCTCAACGAAATCTGCACCCATGGATTTAAGCAATGATCTTGGGGCTTCAAATTCGCCATTATAACGACCAAGGTAACAGGGGTCGTGATAGGTCACTTTGCCGCGTAAATCATCCTTTAAGTGTAGACGACCAGACTCGCTTAGTTCGTTCATAAAGGTGGTGTGGTGCAAGACTTTATATTGACCACCTAACTCACCATACTCATTGCCAATAACATGGAAAGAGTGTGGGTCGGCTGTGACTATCATATCAAAGTGATATTGGCGTAATGTGGCAATATTGGCATTAGCAAGACGCTGGAAAGTGGCTTCATCCCCTAAACGGCGGGCTAAATCACCTGAATCTTTCTCTTCATTGCCCAACACAGCAAACTCAACATTAGCAGAGCGTAATAATTTCACGACGGCTCTTAATGTACGTTGACCACGCATATCAAAGGCAGCATCACCCATCCATAATAAAACTTGTGTACGTTTAACGTCTTTCATTAGCGGTAGGTTTTGGTCAGCCGCCCAGTTCATTCTATGGGTTGGGTTATAACCATTCGGGTTATCTGTGGCAATCAAGTTGTCGATAACCTGTGAACCTTGTCCAGGTGTTTGGCCTTTTTCTAAGGTTAAGAAGCGGCGCATATCAACAATGGCATCCACATGCTCGATGAACATAGGGCATTCTTCAACACAGGAGCGGCAAGTGGTACAGGACCAAAGCGTTTCAGGTTCGATCAAACCATTGACGATAGGCTGGTGCATATCCCCTTTATGATCTTTAACTTCGACCCCTTGGTTTTCCGGATAAGGAGAGCCATAGTAATTAGCTTCTGTGGTGGCATCCTGCGCATGGCTCATGCCGATCACAATGTCTTGAATGACTTTTTTCGGATTTAGCGGCTGACCTGCAGCAAAAGCAGGGCACATAGATTCGCAGCGACCGCATTGCACGCAGGCATCAAAGCCTAATAACTGGTTCCATTTAAAGTCAGCAGGCATTTCAACACCGAGTTTGGCGTCTTTATCTACCATAGGGCGATTCAGGTCTAAGGCTTTAAGGCCAGTGGAACGACCGCCGTTGAATCTGTCTTGGCGTGGGTGAAAACCTAAATGCAGTGCACCGGCAAAGGCGTGCTTCATCGGACCGCCCCAAGTCATACCAAATAGCATTTCAGTTAAGCCCATAAAGCTAAAGGCTGAAAGGATCACAACAAGTACCCAGCCAAAAGCATCTGCCGAAATCACACCGGAAGCAGGTAAGGTTAGAATGAAAAAGCTTAGAGAAAAGCTAATCAGGCTTTTAGGTAAACGCATCCAAGGCCCTTTAGATAAGCGGCTTGGAGGATTAATGCGACGTTTAGCAACAAAATACGCACCGACAAACATCATCGCAAGGGAAGCCAGTAAAAGCTTGCCTAAAATCTCTGGTGCAAGGCCAAAGACATACACAAGAATAATCAGCACCATGGATAAAACAAAACCGCCTGCGGTGGCAACATGGGTATTACTTATGTATTTATCACGCTCCACCACATGGTGAAGGTCATTAAGGTAACGAGGAATAATGGCTTTTATCGCAGGGAAAAAAGCAACCGGGTTGTCTTGTCCTTGACGCCACATGTTAATGCGTCGAATGGCACCAATTACCCATAAACTTAGGGTTAGGACAACCAAGAAGGGTAGTAATGAAGGTAATAGCGAATTTAGCATGCTAACTCATCCATCTAAAGAAAAGGGCCTATAAATGTAAGATCTAGGCTCAATTTAGCTGTGTTAAAACTTCCCCTAAACTGAGTAGCAATCTAGAGGAAGGGAGTTAAAGCTGTGTTAAGGTGCTCACCTTAGTGAACACCTAGTAGGCTTTAGATTTCTTTACATAAACGTAATGCGTCATAGATAGCCGCGTGTGTATTTCGCTGTGACACACAGTCACCAATACGGAATAACACCATGCCATCAGCATCTTTAATGGCAGGCTGAAGCTTGCCTTCATAAAGGGCTTCGATGTCCATCTGACCCTTGTTGATAGAGTCTGCTTTTAGCTCGTAGTAAAGCACTTCGTTTGGACGCACACCGTTTTCAACGACAACTTGGTCAATTAAGCGTTCTTCCTGCTGACCTGTGTATTCGTTTTCAAGCAGCGCCACTAACTTGTCACCTTCGCGGTAAACTTTTTCAAGAATCATATCTGAGGTCATGATGACTTCTTTTTGGTACAAGCTTCTGTAGTAAGTCGGGAAGGTCGTACCACCGATACCCACACCTGGTTTAGTATCGTCAGTAACAAGCTCAACTTTCGCACCATTGCTTGATAGGTAATCAGCCGCAGACATACCTGAGAATTCACAGATAGTATCGTAAACCAAGACGTTTTCGCCCGGTGCAACTGTGCCATTTAGGATATCCCAAGAGCTGACAACTAACCCTTCAGCCGCACCCCAATGAGGGTTTTGCTCAAGGAAAGGTGTGCCCCCTGTTGCCAAGATAACAAGATCCGCATTCATATCACGAATCATGGCCGCATCGGCTGCTGTATCCAGTTTTAGATCTACCCCAAGGCGAGCTAATTCAAGTGCAAACCAACGCGTGATACCTGCAATCTGGTCACGTTGTGGTGCTTTCGCTGCGATCGTGATCTGGCCACCTAGTTCTGGTGCTCTTTCAATAAGAGTCACCTTGTGTCCGCGTTCAGCCAGCACACGTGCTGCTTCCATACCCGCAGGACCACCACCGACTACAACCGCATTTTGAATTTTGCCTGTAGTCTTTTCAAATAGGTGAGGCATATCCATGTGTTCACGGGAGGTTGCCGCGTTTTGAATACAAAGTACGTCCAAACCTTGATACTGACGGTCGATACAATAGTTAGCCCCCACACATTGACGGATTTGGTCAACTTGGTTCATCTTGATTTTGGCAATCAAATGAGGGTCAGCAATGTGAGCACGTGTCATACCGACGAAGTCCACATAACCCGCATCTAGAATACGCTCAGCTTGGTTTGGATCTTTAATGTTTTGTGCGTGGATAACAGGCACATCAACAATTTCTTTAATGCCAGCAGCCAAGTGTAGGAATGGCTCAGGCGGGTAACTCATGTTAGGAATAACGTTAGCCAAGGTGTTGTGAGTATCACAACCAGAACCAACAACACCAAAGAAATCAACAAGACCTGTGTCATTGTAGTATTTCGCAATTTCTTTCATATCGTCTTGGTTAAGGCCATCTGGGTGGAATTCATCACCACAGATACGTAAGCCAACAACAAAGTCAGGACCCACTTCTTCACGGACAGCTTTAAGCACTTCCATACCAAAACGCATACGGTTTTCGAAACTGCCACCCCATTGGTCGTCCCTTTGGTTAACACGAGGAGACCAGAATTGGTCGATCAAGTGTTGGTGTACAGCCGATAATTCGACACCGTCTAAACCACCTTCTTTGGCACGACGAGCGGCTTGCGCATAGTCTTTGATGATGCGATGAATTTCTTCTTCTTCGATGACTTTACAAGTAGCACGGTGAACAGGTTCACGAATACCAGAAGGTGAAAGCAGGTTAGACCAGTTACCACCATCCCAACGAGAGCGACGGCCCATGTGGGTAATTTGAATCATGATACGGCCACCGTGCTTATGCACAGCATCCGCTAAATTTTGGAAATGGGGAATAATACGATCGGTAGATAGGTTAACCGAGCTCCACCATCCTTGAGGACTATCAATGGAAACCACACTGGAACCACCACAAATACACAGACCACAGCCACCTTTGGCTTTTTCTTCATAGTATTTAACATAACGGTCGGTTGTCATACCGCCATCAGTTGCATAAACCTCAGCGTGGGCGGTACTGACAATTCGGTTACGAATGGTCAATTTATTAATGTTTAGTGGTTGAAAAAGGGATTCATAAGCCATGTGTACTGTCCTCAAACAAATCGGGCGGACTTTATTCTGTGTCCGCCTCAGTGACTCGTTATATTTATAATAGTAAGTAGATTCGTCAGTGAAATCTTAAATTAGCTAAAACGGCCACCTAGATGGCCATCCAATTTATAGGGGAGTAACTTCAAATAGACCAAACTCAATGCCTTCTTCGGCCGCACACTGGGTTTGAAGCGCTTGAGTTTTCACTTTATAGCCTAAGCTTTGTGCAATCTGATCCATGGCACCGGCAAACCAGCCTGTGAACATGTAATCAACTTTACGGTTAACTTGGCCCATTTGTAGAACAAACGCAGAGTGATCAAGACGAACAGTACAAGTACCCGCTTCTAGATCGATTGACTGAGTTGTAAATATGCCCCAACCACGCTGAGAAAGGCGCTTCATGTAGTGTTCGAATACATCAACACCGCTGATACCGTGACACTCAGCTTCTTTTTCACACCAGTAGTAAGCTGATTTATAGCCTGCTTTATATAGCACTTGTGCGTAAACTTCTGCGCCTAACTCTTCTTCAATACCCATGTGGTTATTGATGAAGAAGTGACGAGGCACATACAGCATAGGTAGTGCGTCGGTTGTCCATACGCCAGTTTCGTCGTTAACTTCGATTGGCATTTCTGGTGCGTGAGTACCTGGTTTTTGTGACATTATTTTTCTCCCCATACATCTGCAAGAACGTTGACCCAGTTTTGGCCCATGATTTTTTCAACTTTAGAATCTGACCAGCCGCGTGCACTTAGGGCGTCAGTTAGGTTAGGGAATTCGCCAATGGTGCGAATACCAAGTGGATTAACGATTTCGCCAAAACGAGTTAGGCGACGAGCATAGCCCTTGTCGTGTGTTAACCACTCAAAGAATTGTTGGTCTTGTCCTTGAGTAAAGTCAGTACCGATACCAACACTGTCTTCACCACAAAGGTTGACGACGTATTCGATTGCTTCGACATAGTCATGGACTGTGGCGTGAATACCCGCTTTAAGGAAAGGTGTGAACATGGTAACGCCAACAAAGCCGCCGTGGTCGGCAATGAATTTAAGTTCTTCATCAGACTTGTTACGTGGATGCTCTTTCAAGCCAGAAGGTAGGCAGTGTGAGTAACAAACTGGTTTCTTAGAAGCTAGGATGACTTCTTCAGAGGTTTTGCTACCTACGTGAGATAGGTCACACATCACACCAACACGGTTCATTTCGGCAACGATTTCATGGCCGAAACCAGATAAACCGCCATCTCTTTCATAACAACCAGTACCCACAAGGTTCTGAGTGTTATAAGCCATTTGCACGATACCCACACCTAGCTTTTTGAAGATTTCCACATAACCGATTTGATCTTCAAATGCGTGAGCGTTTTGGAAACCGTAGATGATGCCTGTTTTACCAAGCTCTTTTGCTTTTAAAATGTCCTTTGTGGAATGAACTTGCATCACCAAATCATTGCTTTCTTCGATGAGGTTGTTCATCTCAACCAAATTATTAACCGTACCTTGAAATCCTTCCCAAACTGACACCGTGCAGTTAGCCGCGGTTAGGCCGCCTTTATGCATGTCTTCGAATAGCTCCCTGTTAACTTTAGCGATAACAAGTCCATCAATAATAATAGAATCCTTGTGTAAGCTGCTCATAAAAGTCTCCGGTTGTAATTTGCTTGTGATGCAAGAGTGTTTGACCTGTGACAAACAAAGCTCAGTTGCATCTTCTTTAGATTGCATCAGTCTGCCACTGCACCTTAATGGTGATCTGCTTAAAAACGACAGAGCTTATCTCGCTTGCGTCAGTACTCATGAATTTGCGTCAATGCCTTATAAAGAGCGGGTTCTAGGTGAGATGGGTTCTTATTTGGTAGGCTTGCAGGGTTGAATAAGGGGCCTTTTTTGCCCATTAGCGTCCTATTTTTGTGTGTTTTCAGTTTGTTTCTTGGGCATTTTTTATCGGAAAAAGAATACGCTAGATTTAGGTTTGTCGTTTATAGGTATATGGAGGGCGCTAATCAAACTTGTCTCTATATTAGCGGTGACTTGTTTAGTATTATTCCAACCCTGTAATTTGAATAAATTAGGAAAATCTCTTGCTACTTTCTTCCCATGATACGGATGAAGATTCTCGACTTACGGTGAAAAAACCGACCTTGTTATGCTTGTATATCGTCTTTTTTGCTTTGATGATTTGCCATTGTTTTGTCGTTATCTTGGTACATAGTTTTGATGTGATGCCAAGTGAGTTCGCTTACCAAGCCCTTTTTAGCAATACCAGCTTTTTAGTAAAGTTTATTGGCAATATATCCTTAGCTAGCTTGGTGTTAATTTCTTTATATCAGATGAAGCAAAGTGCCATTTTTTGGTGTTTAACCTTGCTGATTTTTGACATGAGCTCCATTGTGTTTTGGATATTCACTCAAAACTGGTTAGATGTGGCCGGCAGCCTAGGTGTGACTATTGTCAGTATTGTTTGGGGTGGTTGTTTGACCTGTACTATCTACCTTAAGTATTTAAAGAAGCGGGGAAAACTGCTTTAAACATAAACTTTTTAGGTCTCACCTTTTTGGATTAAGGAAGCTTGTTTATTCATGAAGATCGCTGATGTAAGCCGTAAAACAGGCCTTAGTGCCCATACCATACGTTATTATGAAAAGCAGGGATTGGTTAAAACACCTGCTAAAGATGCCAGTGGTCATAGAGCCTTTAGTGAAAAAGAAGTTGATCTATTAAATTGGGTTGCCTGCTTAAAAAAGTCGGGCATGTCCCTTAATAAAATTAAGACCTATGTTGCTGCTTTTGAAGCAGATGATAGCCCCTTAGCGACGGATATTTTGGAACAACACTTGTTGAAGCTTAAAAATCAGCAAGAAGATATTCATCATTATATTGATGTGACCAGCGAGAAAATTAAACGCTTAAAAGGTTTGACTTAGAGTATGCTCTAACTTGTTAACCTCACTTTATCGCCTTCAGGAGTACATGAACTCCTAGGCAAAATATATAAAGTAGGAGTTAATAAAATGAAACTAGATGTCGCTATTGTGAATGCCTTTGTTACTCAAACTCAGGATGGGAAATCAGTGGGAGGTAACCCTGCTGGAGTTGTGCTTAATGCGGATGATTTAAGTCACGCACAAAAATTGAGCATAGCTAAGCAAGTGGGCTTATCTGAAACCGCATTTGTTTCTTTATCTGATGTTGCGGATTTTAAGTTAGATTTTTTCACACCAACTCGTCAAATAGCCCATTGTGGCCATGCAACCATTGCGACTTTTAATCTGCTTGCTAGTAAAGGTTTAATTCCGCAAGAAAATACCTCAAAAGAAACGATAGATGGTATCCGTGCTGTCTCTGTTACTGATGGGACTGCTTTTATGACGCAACTGGCACCAAGTTATCAAGCCTTACCTGAGTATCAAGCGCGAGTTCTAAGCTCTCTTAACCTAACCTCAGAAGAGGTAAGTGACGAGGCTCTTCTGGTGAATACAGGGAATTCCTTCTTATTAGTCGGAGTGAAGGATAAACAGGCATTAGCCAATATTTCACCTGATTATGATTTGATTCAAACCATCTCTGAAGAGTTAGACCTGATTGGCTATTATGTTTTCAGTCTAGATACCCACCTAGCGTCTTCTGCTGCGACCAGTCGCATGTTTGCTCCGAGGTATGGGATTTTAGAAGAGGCGGCAACTGGCATGGCTGCAGGCCCGCTTGCTTGCTATCTCTATGATCAAAAAAAGGTAAACCAAACAAGCTTCATCATAGAGCAAGGTTATGCCATGAAAGTCCCTTCCCCGAGCCTTTTAAAGGCTGAACTAAAGCTCGAAGATGATGAGATAAAAAGCCTCAGTGTGGGCGGTAGGGCCAAAGTGAGCCGTTGGTTAAGTGTGAATGTTTGAATTGATTAACATGAATTTTTTATCATGGAATAAACTTAAAAGCGTGAAAATCATGGCTATTTAATCTAGCCATGATTTTTACTATCTCTGCTTATATATCCTGAGGAATATTGTTTATAAGCGCATCCATTTCTTCTTGGGACAAAGGTAAGCGTTTAAATTCTTCACCTTGATTTTGCATATTTTCCAAATCCAATACCGCACCAGGTGATATGTCACTGTCACTATTTACAGCGCCTTTAACACTGTATACGACCCAATTTGCACCTTCCATTGATAGCACTAAGTATGATGCATCACTGACAGCTAATAAGCTGTGAGCGGCAATTTGGGATAAGGATGCATAGCCAAGAACTACTCCAGAGCCTAAAGAGTAGGAGCTAGGTATTACAACAGATTTCGATACTTGATAAACGCCATACCCTGCACCGACAGCTGTGGAGGCGACAGTGCCTGTGCCAAGGGTTGCTAGGGCAGCACCACTCCCAATGACATTGGCTGAAGCCGCTGCTGCTTCACCTGCAATATAACTGCTTCCTCCTGCTATCGCTTCTGCGCTAGCAACCGTTGCACCTGTTAGACCACCTGCTACTACAACCCCTGATGAAACAATGGGAACACCTATGTATTTAATGCCTTTACCTGAAGCATAACCAACAGTGGCAACTGACCCTGCCGCGACTTTAGTCCCAGCATATTGAGCACCTGATAATAATGCACCGCCTGTTACTATTGCTCCTCCAGCGATACTTCCACCAAGGGCTTCCGTTGACGATATCACACTGGCAAGAGCGGCATGTCCCGTTGGGGCAACAACATCGTATGCCATGGCTGCACTATTCCAGCTGACTTTAACCGCCAACTCAGCGGCTGAAGATACACCATTTCCAACAAATACAACGGGATAGATAACACCATTGACTGCTACATAAGACAATGCGCCAGTAGTTAATTTTCCAATGGGTTTAATGACTCCTTGCCAAACAACACCATGGATAGCCCATCCTAGAGATTTTAAAACGGCGAGACTGCCATGTTGAGAAGTATCATTTAACTCTTTCTGACTTTTATCTAAAGACTCATTGATATCGTCAAAGTAAGTATCTCGGGTGTCATTTAAAACGTCGGTATATTCAGCTGAGGTTGTTTTTCGCCACTCTTCTATATCTTGTGTGGTTTGACTTAAATCCTGCCAAGTTGTTGTGCTGTCCATGTTATCAAGACGTTTTGATAATTGGTCGGGCAACCTAATATAACCTTGTACAAAACTCTCTTTGCCTTGATCAAATGTCTTTTCAGCTTTTTCAATACTAGATTTGGCTAATGTACTCCCTTTCTGCCATGAGTAATTCAAGGTCTTTTGACTACTTTCTTGTCCGGTCTCATTGATTTCAGAGGCTGCATTAAGCGAGTTTTCTGAGAGCGAATCTCCTGACTCAGACAAGCTATTAGCGATGCTTCTTGAGGAGTCCCATGAGGTACCAATAATCTTATTAGCATGATCATAAGAGTTGTAAATTAATTGAGTCGACCCTGGACGAGAGTGCTCTCTTATCCAGTTTGCAAAATCATTACTTCCTTCAAAAATATCCTTACTAAATTCGTAAGTTTTTTGCGTACCAACACTGACTATTGTGACAGAGTCTTTTGCCGCTTTGATTGACTCTGAAAAGGATTGCTTTGCTTTTAACCCTGTAAGCTCCTTTGCTAGCCCTATTGCATCATTGCCTGCAGGGATAAGCTTAATTGAGGTGTTTGGAATCTGTAATGCACCTTCTTTGTATAGTGATGTATGCCCTTGGGTAACTAGCTTTTTTGTATTTTTTAGTGGGTCAATACTTGCATTTGAACTAGGTGTATTTGAACTAGGTGTATTTGAGCAAGCTAATAAAGTAACGCTTGCAGCACATAATATGATTGGTTTTGTTGCTTGATAAATCATCATAAACGCAAATCCTTTGGCAGTTGATCTAACACTTTATCAATTAAGCTAGGGTCGTCACTTAGTACTTCTAATTTACCAGGGTTCTCTGCTTGTAACTCTTTCAAGTCAATGACACTACCTACAGGAATTGAACCTGGGTCCAGTATTTTCCCTTTATAGCGAATTTCACCATTGAGAGTCGCTAAGGTTAACTTTGGTCCATCCCATACTAGAAATATCGCTGAATTCACAGAACCTAGTAGTAATTGGCTCGGGATAGCGGTTAAAGCGTTATAACCAAGAACAACACCTGATTTTATTTGATTGACAAAAACTTTTGTACTGCCTTTAAATGCATCATAAGTAACTAGTGCACCATACTCTAATGTATCTGATGCTGTTTTAACGGTAGCTTCAGCCGCTCCTGCCACTGGAGCTGAGACATAAGTACCAACTTGATTTACCATTCCAAGGCTAGTTCCGGCTAGGTATGTTAAAGGAACCGAACCTGAAGAAAGTAGAGACAAACTGGTTAAATAGCCTCCCTTTAATGTTGGTGAAACGACTTCGATTGCAGTTTTGCCTGTGTAATACATAGCAAGACCTGCTGACTGAACTGTATTTTTAGTTAGTATGTAGCTACTTGAAAGGGGTAAAAATACGGCTTCACCCGCAATGGTTGCTGTGTACTTTGAAACTTGCCAGCTACTTCCTATTGCGGGTTTGACTATGCCTTTGTAGGTGCCTGAAACATATCCGCTTAGCAGGGTCCATAGGCCTGACATAGAGTTCGCCTCATCTCCAGAATCTAAATAAGCATTTTTAAATTCAGTTTCAGCACTTTCTAAAGCGTCATCCCATTGGGCTAGAATTTGAGGGTCATTCTCCTTATGGAAGGCCTTTAAGCTGTTCCACATTTCAGAATGTTCTTGATAAACCTTGTCTGAATAATTACCGGGTAATTTTTTAATTTCGTTTAAACTTTCCTGACTTGATTGTCCTAAATAGACATAACCTGAAATAACTGATTGCCAAGCTTCAGCTGCTTTCTCTTTACTATATGTCCATTCATCACGAGCGATATTATTGGTTTTATCGAGAATAGTGTCAGTTAATCTTGAGCCTGACTGATAAAGAGACTCACTGGTTTTTTTTGAATCAGTAACATTTTGAGATAAGCCTTCTAAATAGTTATTCGATCTTTCTGTAATTGTTTTTGAGGCTTTTTGAATGGCTTGAAAAGATGAGTCGATACTTTGCTCTTTAGCATAATTTATCGCTTTCTCACTGGATGTGATGATAAACCATCCTTCTTTATATAAGTTTTTTTGGCCTTCTATATTGGCTACTGTCATAGGGATGACATCTTGAATATTTTGCTTGTTAGTTACTTCTGCATGAGCAAAAGGCAAGCAAACTGTATTGATAGTTAACAGCGCAATATTTAATTTCCTATTCACTGATCTTATTCCTTAAGATGGATTCAGTCATCATAATGCCAATAAGTGAACTTGCTTGGAAGCTTTTTGAGAGGGTTAAGCTTTAATAGGTGATGTTTAAACTGATCAAAAACAAGGTGTTAGAGATCAGTTTAAAGGGGGATGTTAAGTATAGATGTGGCTTGTAAAGAACTAAGCTTGGTTTGCTGTGTTAAATCTAAAATTGCCTTTAGCCAACCACTGGTTCAGTACAAGTGCAAACATTATGATGCCAGCACCTAGGCTGAGTCTTAAAATATCTGCATCACGATTCCAGATAATCAGATTCACCAAGATACCTGCTGGAATCAGTAAGTTGTTCATTACCGCAAGAGCGCCTACATTGACCTTGGTTGCTCCCATGTTCCAAGCGAAATAGCCAAGCCCTGAAGCAACTATGCCAAGGTAAATTAGAACGCCCCACTGTAAGTTAGTACTAGGAAGTTTTTCTGGGTTACCAAAAGCCAGGTAGCAAAGGCTGGCGACGATAAAGGCACCAATAAAGAACCAGCCAAACACGGTTTTTTGATCCAAATCTGAATCTTGTAACAGGCGTTTGTAACTAACTTGCCCAGTGGCAAAGCAGAGGTTCGCCATCTGTACGATAAGAAAGCCGGTAATAAAGTTTGCATCTATACCTTGATAACGAATCGCAATAGCACCTGAGGTGGCTATCATGGCGGTGATGAGAAAGCTTAAGTTAAATTTACGATCAAAGGCATCATTTAGAAGTGTGACATAAATAGGGGTCATTACAGTAAATAAGAGAACTTCTGGTACGGATAAATACAAGAAGGAGTGATAATAAAACACATACATTAGGCCTAATTGAATGGCGCCAATTAGCATTAATTTGAGTATGTTTTTAGTCGGAATCTTGCCAAGGCGTAAAAAGGGCAAAAAGACGAGGGTGGCTAATCCGATACGCAGTAATACTGAAAACCATGCATCGACTTGCCCTGCTAAATAAACGCCTATGAGGCTAAAAGAAAAGGCCCAAAGTAGGGTGACGGCAAATAAATAGGGCATGATTTTCATTCCTTTTGAAAGTGTAGGGCGAACTCTAAATGAGAATGATTGCTAAATAAAGCTTTTTGTATAAAGCCCTGTAAATTTGGCTAAGCTGCAAGGTAAGATAATGCTCATCATCCTGATGGCAGCTAGCTTGTGAATAACTACAAACTTCTTCCCGCACTTGTTTCTATTTTACAAACGCGCAATTTAACCGCTTCAGCGGCAGAGC
Source organism: Marinomonas sp. S3726 (assembly GCF_000967665.1). NCBI lineage: Bacteria > Pseudomonadati > Pseudomonadota > Gammaproteobacteria > Oceanospirillales > Oceanospirillaceae > Marinomonas > Marinomonas sp. S3726. The sequence goes on from NZ_JXYC01000006.1 coordinate 154,873, forward strand.
TTAATGTTACTCAATCGGCCATGAGTAAAACCTTGTCGCAAATACGCGAAGCCTTTCATGACAAGATACTCATACGAGAAGGCAATCAGTTTGTACTTACTCAAAGAGGGGAACAGCTTAAAACACAACTGCCTGAATTGATGCAAACTCTTGATGGGCTTTATGCTCCAAACACTATGGAGCTTGAGCTTTGTCAGCGCCGTTTTTCAATTGCCTCCAGTGATTATGTGGCCCAAGCGGTCGTCCCTATGATTACCCGTGAAATGCATGATAAAGCACCTAACGTTAGCCTTGAATTTCAAGCATGGCAGCCATCAAAACTCACAGAGCTTGCTGATACTCAGATAGATCTTGTGACAACTATTGCAGACGAAGTACCTGAGAACCTTCAAGGCAGATGGTTTGCAGAAGATGAACTTGTGGTTATGTTAAGGCAAGACCATCCTATCCTTAATAAACAGCAGGCTTTTAGCCTTGATGACTATTGTCAGAGCAAGCACATTCTTATTAGCGGTGGTGGGGATAAAAATAGTCCGTTAGATCAAGCGCTTTTAGCACAGGGCTTGAAAAGGCAAGTGCTGATTCAAGTGCCATTTTATCAGGCCGCAATTGAATTGGTTTTAAACACGGATGCCTTATTAACCTTGCCTATGCATATAGCGGGAGACTTTGCGCAAAGGCATGATGTGACATTAAGGCGTTTGCCTATCTCGCTTGCCGCCAATCAATACTATCTACTTTGGCATGCTAAGCATCATCATGACCCTGAACATAAATGGTTTCGAGAGCTTTGTACTGGCTTGCTGCAAAAGCATCTGATTCAAACTATTAAAGATGGTGTGAAATTTATTCATGCTAGTTAGTAATAAATGTGATTTTAACTCATGTTTAGAATGTCATAGGATAAGGCATCGAGTGATTTAAGCTGTTTTATGGAGAATGAAGATGAGTTTTAGTACCTGGTTAGGGCTACTTGCGATTTGTTGTTTAGGTGCCATGTCACCTGGGCCGAGTTTGGCCATGGTTGTGCGACATACCCTAGGTGGTGGTCGAGCAAAAGGCATTGTCTGTGCTTGGGCTCACTCTTTGGGGATCGGCTTTTATGCCTTACTAACCTTACTAGGCTTGGCGGCAATTTTAAAACACTCGCCTTTAATTTTTAATGGTATTGCAATATTTGGTGCCCTGTATTTGGCTTGGATAGGTGTACAGGCATTAAGATCAAAAGGTGGGATGTCTGATAAATTGGCGGCGGGCGAAAGCACAAGCTATTTAAAAGCAGCACAAGATGGTATAGCGATTTCTATTTTTAACCCTAAGATTATCTTGTTTTTTTTGGCCTTATTTAGCCAATTTGTCAAAGTGGCAGATGATAATTTAGGTAATGCTCTTGTTGTGCTAACGCCACTGTTAGTGGATGGGCTTTGGTATACAATCATTGCGCTTATTCTTTCTCATAAGGCGGTATTACCTAAGTTGAGAGAGAAGGCATCCCTGATTGATAAACTATCGGGATTGGTGTTAATCGGTTTGGCTAGTCGTGTTATTTTTACGCTCTAGTTTATAGCGAGAGAGCTCTAACTAAGCCAGTCAACCGAAAGGTGACTGGCTTTTGTGTCTTTAACTATTGGCGTTTGCTTCTTGTTTTTTCTCTTGTTCTTTTTCAAAAAGCTCTATGGCGAGTTTTACTTTCTCAGATAGGTCTTCTTCACTTTCTTGATCCGACGTTGAAACTGGCAATACCATGTATTCAATCCCACCATTGGCAAGCTTAATGCTAGTGGCTATTGTCATAGACGACTCAGAGCCTGTGCCGTAATAGTCTGATACCAGATCACCACTTGTTTTGTTGAACTCTAAAAGGTTTTCTTTGGCTTGCGTATTATCAAATAGCAGCATCTTTCCACTATTGGCATAGCGTCTTAAAATCTCATCGGTTTGGGCATCAAAGGGGTAATATGATGAGTCTAAATAAGCAATATCATGTTCTTCGAGAAAACTATCTAAGCGAGCACCTGCTTCGGTATAGCTACTGAGTACTCTAGGTAATGACGCTTCTTCAACGGCTATGTTTTCTGGGTCTATCTGACTTAGCGCTTCTTGCGCTAATAAGTCATCAGCTATCTTGTCTGATTTCAGTTCATTCGTGATAAAGCCCGTCGTGGTTTCTGAGGTTAGATCTGTTTGCTTTAACGGTTTTTTCTGAACCAAATTAGGGGATGATTCTTGGTTATTTGCTTGGCCATTAGAGAGTAATCTAGTGGCTAAACTCGCCCCTAGAGTGAGGCAGAGAGCTAAAACTACCCAAAATGATTTTGAACCTGTGTTAATCCGCATTGTGGCTCCATGAGATATTTACTTATCCGTTTTATCAAAGAGCAAGAGAACACATCTTCTCTTGCTCTTACGCAAACTCGTGTGTGGGAGACGAGTCTTGTTTTTAGTGATAGAGACTATCGCTCCAACCTATGCTGACAACTCTTTCAGCAGCAGAGGTTTGGCTATAGTCTGAATGGTTTTTCCAGCTAAAGTTTGAGTAGAAGGTGCACCAGTCACGGGCGAAGTGATAATGGGTTTTAGTCCAAGCGGCCCTTAGACCTAAACGGGTATTACTTTGTCCGTCTGTGACTGAATCTTTACGATAAAGGACAGAGGCTTCAGGTCTAAAGTCTGAACGCATCACAACGGGTAACTCATTTGTTGGAATGAGGTTGTTAAAGTTACATTTTCCTAAATTCGTCCAAGCATAGATTAAGTTATTTTTAGGGGGCGTTTTGTGTCTAATCGACTGATTTTGAATATTCCAAGTGATAGCGTTTTGATTCTGATTATAATCGGCGATAGTGGTAAATTCAGCCTGATCATAACGTACACTCGTACTCCAAGATGCACCGCCTGAAATAACCGGTATTTGCCCTGAGGTGATACCAAGACTAAATTCAGAGGTTTCAGAAACCGAAGCAGAACTAATGGTATTAGAAGGCTTGTGATCCCAATGCCTTACATTTGCCCCATCATGATAATTTACTTTTAGTTGAAAAGAGGTGGGGATGGAATAGCGATAGTCTGCTGAAGTACCGTATTCATAAAGCGTGGTTCTTTGGGGAACATTCGTCATATCAAAACCAGATCCGCCGGATAAAACTAATTTAACCTCTTTAATAGATTCTGGAATATGATCTAAATTCCAAGCATTTTGAACCGCATAAAGTAATCTGATTCTTTTATTATTGGCATCAGTGTCATCTAAATCATATAAGGTTGATGTATAAGATTTAATTGTATCAGCTGCAATCGTTAAACTACTTACCGAACTTAATGAAACAGCCAATATACCTAAAAAAATTGTGGGTTTAATTTTTTGCATTTATCTCTTCCTTGTTTTCAGCATTGAAAGAATTGACTCAAAAAGTCAATCGCTTTTAAAGACTAAAAGCCTTTAAATCAGAAATAAGTTGTTCAATGCTAGAAATTGATGCTCTCTGCTTTTTGCTTGTATTGTGCAGAATTATCAAAAACATGCAGTTTTAATGTATTTAATTTGGTTTTTGAGCATTGATCTTGTAAGGATTGTGTAAGTAAAAAAGAGAGATGTCTAGACCAAAAAAACTAATTAATAATTAATTTTATTATTTCACATAATGATATTTTATAAGTTACTGATTTTAAAAATATAAAAAACATTTAAATAAAATGTGAATTTTTTAATTATTTTAACGTTCAGTTTGCAGTGAGAGTTTTTGAATAGTTTTTCTATATAAGTCTTTAGATAAACTGAATGGGTTATAAGGATTACTTTCTTTATGATAGGTTTTATTTATTTAAAAATGCTTACCTTCTTTATATTAGAAGGAGGTGAAGTGTATTTTTCCCCTTATCAGGAAGAGAGGTTTTCTAATATGTCGTTAAATAGAAAGAGTATGTCGTACTTATTATCTGACTTTAGATGTAATCTCTAGGGAAGCTGCTTACATTACTTCAAAGTAATGTCTCGTGTGATAACTTTTCCCCATATGGCTTAGAAGAACAGACTGAGAGGAGGTGACTTATTCGCAGGTTCCTTAGCATTGATCCCAAATTGCATCCACCCACTGGCTATTATCAATAAAAGGGTTTCGATTACCTTGTAGTTCTTGCACTCTATTATTACGCCTTTTTTCAAATGTGGTGACAGGGAAAGATTGGTTCCATTTCACCAAGGTACATAAGTCGCCTATCCAAGGCTGACCTGTTTGTTTTAGGTTAGTATCTTTAAGGTAGAGGTCTGGCATTTTTTCTTGTCCGCTATTGTCTCTAAGCTCATATCGGGTTGCCATATAAAATACCATACGTGCAACCTGGCCTTTCGCTCTATCACTTGGCTCAAAAGATTGATTTTTCTTATCGACAAAAGTGCCGCTGGCTTGTTTAGTGCCATCTGCTTTTTTATCCATGAAAGGCTTACCGCCTTCGTCATAACCATAATTGCTATGGGCGCCATTGATATTACGATCAGCAGGCCTTAGGTGATGTAAATCTGTATAGCCATCTTGGCTTTGCTTTTTAAAGCCGCGTGACTTTGGCCAAACATGTTCTCTATCCCAACTATCGGCCGTGCCTTTACCGCGATTAGCTTGGTTAATATGGCGGGTTTCATCTAAATATAATAGCTGGATTAAGCCGCATTTAGGCTTGTGTCTTGGGCAAGCGGAGTCTGTATAAGTGAGGGCTTCCCATACATCTAGGTGTTTGCCATCGTACCAGTCAGTGTTCTTACTACGGGTATATTTAAGCGGTTTCTGACCATCAATAATGTCATGTAATTTATCTTTCAAAGCACTAGAGGTGAGGCCTTCCGTCCCCGACCAATACTGCTTGAGTGATTCCCCTTTAGACGCTGAGAAAGGGGTTTCAAATAAGGTTGCGCTAAAAGCAGGAGAAATCTGAGAAAAGGCTAATAAAATAATTAAGCGGCTAAATATGGCCAAATTTGGAGAGAGGTGTTGCTTCATTTGAAAACCTTTTAATCATGAATAAATGAAAGCAATCAATAGCGTTAAGCGCTGTCATTGATTGACTTATAACTATCCATGTAAAAAGTTCACGCACGTAAAAAAGCCCCATCCAAGACTTTTCTCTACTCTATATTCCCCTAAAGAGGTGTTAGTAGCTGGCGCAATATAACCATAAAAAAGCCGATTGAAAAGGCTAAAGATAAAGCTTTTGTATAGGTATTCATTTTCAAACTTGGTATAACGGCTGGCTCTGATTTGATTAAAAGTAAGCGTAAAAAAACTCTTTCAATAAAAAGCTAATTAAGACATGAAATTAGCCTCCAATATTGAGAAAACGGCACTTTATATATAGATGACTGAAAAGCTATTTCTGTTACGCATTTTTTGTTTAATTTTTCTTAGTCCTCTCCAAGAGAGGAGTGTCTTTTATCTATTTTGACAACTAAGGAAAAATAACAATGCGAATGACTCTGCTTAAAAAATACCTATTACCCGCTTCTTTCATCGGCTTTACCTGCTTCTATCAAAGCTCGGCTTACGCTCTTTGTGGCTTAACTGAATATGAGTTTTCAGCGACAGGCACTAAAAGCTCTAAAGGGTATGATTATCAAGAGAGTGGGGCTCCCAGCTATGAAAGTGCTGATTCAGGGAGTTTTGACTTAGTGGTTTATAATATTGATGGTTTTCCAGAATGTATCGGAGGGAACTCAAAATCTGATTTGAAAGAGCTCCTTAAAAGACTTGAAAGTGAAAACTATAATCTAGTTTTGATGCAGGAAATGTTCAGTGAGTCTAAACACGACTTGGTAAAAGATGAAGGTAGACTCAGTAAGCAAGCTTACCCATATCGTTCGAAACATTGGCGTGGGGGCATGACATCTTATGGTGATGGGCTACTGCGTTTATCCGACTTTCCTTTTGATATGGCCAATCGAGATAACAATGATTACAGCTTAGACTCTAATGAGTTTGAAGAGTATACCGCTTGTCACGGTAGCTTATTTGATAACAGCCCAGATTGCTGGACAGAAAAGGGTTTTAGTGTGGCAGTACATGAAATCACTCCAGACTTTGCTGTGCATGTTTATAACACTCATATGAATGCCGGCCGAGATGAAGATGATTATAACGCTCGTCGTAAGCAGTTTTTACAGTTGGCCGACTTTATTAATAGTTATTCTGCCAATACGACTGTGATCATGGGAGGAGACTTTAATAATAAGTGGTCTGATTATCCATTTGCTGATGAACAGCGACAAGTTTGGGAGATGTTCTTATCTACCACTGGCATGAGGTTAGCGTGTCAGGACTTTATAGAAAGCACGGATGACAGCATAGCTAACTGCGCAACTAGCTCGAGTGAAAGCACGGACCAAGTAGCTTATTTGAATCGTGATTTTGCATCTTACCAGCTCGAATTGGCTGAGTATGAAGAGTTGGATACCTTCACTGAATTAAGTGACCATGAACCTATTCGAGCTAAGTTTAATTGGTATAAAAAGGACTAATCTTACGCTTTAGCTCACTCAAATTTTGTCTCCTTTCTGATATAAGTCAGCTGTAAAAAAGTTAACTTTTTATGGCTGATACTTTATCCATTTAATAAAACAAAAATACTTCTCACTCGATTTCTGGCATTCAATAAATGGCGTATATTTACTTTATATCTGTATCTTTGTGTAAATATTAATTTATTTAATCCTACTTAAGTTCAGAATTAAGCTAATTTTTATGTCATAAATTAAAGTGATTTCTCTCATAATTGTAAATAATCGTAATGCTTTTATAATTATTTATTTCTTAATAATCAATTGGTTAATATTTTTTAAAGTTTTAGAAAGGCGATTTTTATCGCTAATTTAACCTTACATTTACCTTGGTTTCTATCAAGATAGATAAAGTTTTCTTATACTCTCTATCCTTCAATTTAAATGTGAAGAAATGTGACAATATTTGTATTGGAAAAATATAAAACTGAGCGCTTATTTAAATGCGTACTGGAGATAAATTTTATTCACTAGGTTTGATTCTATTTTCCGAAAAACCTTTCATTGCTAAAGGATGTTGAAATGAAAATTAAAACACGTCTTATCGCTATCCTCATTGCGATTATGTTACTCATGTTAACTGCCATCATTAGTCAAAATATCGCCACCTTTAAAAACGAAGATCAAAAGCTCAGTAGTCAAACACGTTATCTCTCTTATCTCCTCGCTGACGAATTTAGACACACCTCCATGGACTTAACTCGATTAAGCCGCACTTATGTTAAAACTGGCGACAAAAAGTATTTTGATGCCTACTGGGAAATAGTTAATTGGCGTGCTGGTAAAGCCAAAAGACCAAGCGAATTTCACCCTAAGCTTTATCCAGGGCAAGTGAAGAAGCAAAGTGAAATAATGGCCGAGCTTAACTTTTCTAAACAAGAATTAGACCTTTTAGCGCAAGCGGCAAGTAATTCTAATTTATTGATAGATACTGAAACTCAAGCTATGGAATCCATTCGTACAGGCAAGATAGTGTCTGGTCCTTTTGCCCCTAAAACAGGTGAATCGGTTGAAGACTTTGCTGCCAGAATTGTATTTGATCAGCAGTATCACAAAGAAGTAAAAGCCATATTTGTGCCAGTAAATGCCTTTTTCGAAGCCTTAGACCAACGTACGGCAGAGCATCTAGCTGACTCACAAGATGCGGCCTCATTATGGTTAAAAGCCAGTTTTGCTAGCCAAATTATTGTTGCCTTGCTCATTATTAGTTTGATCTTTTTCATTATGCAGGCGCTGTTTAAGCCTTTACAGTCAGCAATAAATGCCATGCTTAATATCGGAGAGGGGGATGGTGACTTAAGTAAGCGATTGCATGAAGTGGGTAGTAATGAACTGTCGAGTTTAGGTCGAGGCTTTAACCTCTTTGCCAATCAAATACAGCATGTTGTGATTGAGTTAAGGCATGTGATCGACGATATATCCTCTTCTTCTAGCCAATTAAGTGCGACTGCTAATTCAACAGATAAGGCGGTTGCAGAGCAAAAGGTGGGGATAGAGCAATTGTTAGTTGCTCTAGAGCAAATATTGCCAGCGGTGCAAGAGGTTGCATCGAATGCGGCGAAAGGGGCTGAATTAGCGAATAACTCGGATAAGGCTGCCACTAATGGACTCGCCGTAGTGGATGCCAGTATCGATAATATTAACTTGCTGCAAAGTGATATTGATACCGCCTCAGGGGTGATAGACAGGTTAGCAAATGACTCGGATGCCATAGGCTCTGTATTGGATGTGATTCGAGGAATCGCGGATCAAACAAACCTGCTAGCACTTAATGCTGCCATTGAGGCCGCCAGAGCTGGCGAGCAGGGTCGAGGCTTTGCCGTCGTTGCAGACGAAGTGCGAACATTAGCGAAACGCACTCAAGATTCCACGTCAGAAATACAGATCATGATAGAAAAGCTACAGCATGGAGCAAAAGAAGCAGTTGAAAGAATAGCCTTTAGTAAGGAGCGTGCTATTGCTTGTGTTGAAAACAGCAAGGAATCAGGTGATGCCTTAAATGAGATCACCCAGTCTGTGGCTTCTATTAGCCAAATAAACCACCAGATCGCGGCCGCAACCGAAGAGCAGAATAATGCCATTGAAGAAATACGTCGTACGGTAGAAGTGATTAATGAACATGTGGAAGAAACCGCAGCAGGTTCACGAGAAACGGCCAGTAATAGTCAGCACACCACTGAGTTGAGTAGCAAGATTCAGCTATTAGTGGGTAAGTTTAAAACGGAATAGTGCTGATTAAAAAACTAACCGGGGTTTAAGAGCAGTTTTAAAAGCAGAATAGGGTTGAGTGGCATCTTATTCTGCTGTACCAAACCATTTTTCATGTATCTGCTTTAATCTGCCTTGTCTCATTAAGCGTCGCTTACCAAGGTCGAAATCTGCGAGTAAGGCTTTGGCATTGGGGTTAGTTTTCAAGGCTGCTAGGTACTCATTAGAACTATCAAAGGCTGGCATCTTTTTAAACTTACCCTGCCAATTCTCTTGCTTAAGGGTGTAATCCCAATTTGTCTCATAACCCAAAAAGCCATCAAGGTGTTTCGCCTCTAGCATTTTAAACCCTTGGGTGATGGTGGTGATCTTGATGATATTAATATCCTTTACGGCATCCCATTTATCACCATAGTTAAAGCCTCGCTTTACACCAATAGAGAGGTTTTTTAATGATGTTAAATCTTGCCATTCTAAAGCAGAGTCTTGGTTCACATATACTTTAAATTTAGCGCTATTAATCGCTTCTTCTGAAAAATGAAAGGTGTTAAGTCTTTCTGAGTTAATCCCTGTCGGAAAGAGAATATCGGCATTACCTGATTTGACAGTTGATACCGCCCTTGCCCAAGGGACAATCTTAAGCTGTATTGTGTAGCCCATTTCTTGAAAACTTTCACGCAGCACATCCCAGCTATAGCCAAGAAAACCAACGGCATCTTCGCCTAGGTGAATAAGTTGATCACTTTGATAACCTTCATCAGCCATACAATAAGGTGCGTAATCAAACAGGGTCACAATCTTGATGGTTTTATACTTAGCAAAGGCTGGGTTTATCAGGATAAAAAAAAGGCAGGCAATAACAGATAGAAACTTAATAGAATTAAAGCATCCTGGAATTTTAGTTTGCTCAAAAATGAAATTGGACTGACTAGATGGCATCACTAATTAGCTCCTTGTTTTCTTTCATTGAGTGCAGGACCTGTCGGAATCTAAGCGATAAACTTTGTTATTAAGACACAGCTTAATGGCTTCATATTAGAAGTGCTTTTAGCTTTAAGGGCGATCCAAGTTTATCTTATCCATTTGATTATCATGGATAAGATGAAGATAAATTTAATTAATACTGACCTTATCTTAGCTAGCAGAGACAGATATGGCTATTTAGCGCTAGATTATTTGCTATTGGCGAGGTGTTTAAGAATCTTTCGTGAAAGGGGCTCACCTTGCATCACTTCTTCCGCTTCTTCTAAGGTTTGCCAAAATCCTATGCTCTGATCTGGTAGACAATCATTGGTTACCTGCTTTATGGCTTGCCAAATAGGCGTTAATTCGTTTTCAACAAAGTTGAGAACCTCAGAAGTAGGCCTGACAATAATCGCACGTTCATCCCTTGGGTCCGTTTCACGAGTGCAAAAACCAATGGATTCAAGTTTGGTAACTGTTTGGCTAATGGATGAATGAGTGAGACCGGTTTCTTCGGCGAGCTCTCGTATGGAGAGCAGTTCACTGCTATGGGCACAAATTAATGACACCACAGGAAAGTGTCTAGGGTTAAAATCTATGCCCTTGGCCTTATACACAGCTTTGATTTCAGAAGAGAGGTAATCACTAAAACGGCGCATCCTGGAGCCTAGGGCAAGCCCTTCCATTTCTGAAATCCAATCTGACATAGCATTTTCTCTTTTGCAGTTATTTGCAGCAAACTCTAAAGGGTTTGACTCAGTTTCTCAATATCATTTATATTACTTGTAATATAAATGTTTATACAAAAGCATTTCTCACTAGGGAACTTAAAGTGAGAATGGCTAATAAGATAGAGGAAACCGCATGGATTTTAATACTTGGATTATTTTTACTGTCACCATCGCTTTGGTGATTGCGATTCCTGGTCCCTTAACCTTATTAATGGTGAATAGCTCTATTAATGTGGGTATGCGTAAATCTATGCCAATTATTTTAGGGGGCAGTACTGCCTCTTCTATTTTGATTAGTATTTCTGCCATAGGTTTAGGTGCTGTTATTGCGGCATCAGAAACCTTCTTTTATCTGATTAAATATCTAGGGGCTGCTTACCTTATCTATCTTGGTTTTAACCTTTGGATGTCTTCAAAACCAGCGAACGAAGAAGGGCAAGAAGAAGCCCCAAAAAAGCATCAAAACCTCTTATTAAAGAGCTTCACCTTAGGGATTACTAACCCAAAAGATATTGTATTCTTCATTGCTTTTTTACCTCAGTTTATTTCCACCCAAGAGAGCTATGCCACTCAGCTAGCTGTGATAGTTGTAACTTGGTTTGCTGTCGATTTTCTATGTAAGGTGCTCTACGGTATCTTATCTAGAATGATAGTGGGGCGTATTAATAGTGTTCGTAAGACCAGTGTGCTTGATAGGGTTTCTGCTGTGATTTTTGTGGCGGCAGGCGTAGCGGCCACTATTTAGTGCTTATTTATGAAGAGAGCTTAAACGAAAGTTTAGGCGCTCTTAAATATAGGTATGCTGTATGATTAAATTGAAACAGCTGAGTGTCTTTATCTTATAATGATAAACACCACTTTATTAGACGGGTATTAACTTAGTCTAATCCTCTCTTTTTTGACTTTTACGTATTAAATGTAAGGTTATTCAAGGTAATCTAGCGCCCATATTGCGCTATTTCACGTCTAGTTTACTTAAGATAAACTAATTTTATGGACAAGGGTTCATAAGGTGTTTACTCTTTCCCATCGCAATAAAATACCTCCTTTTTCCTAGCGGGAAAAAGTCATTGTTTAACCTAGGTTTTTTTATAAAAAAACACCTAACAAAAGTTAAAAAATAGGGAACACATTGCTGTGATGGCGTCTAATAAGCTTCATATAAAATGGTATCTTGCAGCCATTGGTGTGTTATTACTGGCCATTGTTTTCTATATCAATATTCTAATTGTTAATAATCAACAACAAGAACTTTCCCGTGTTAGCCAAGATTTACGTGCTTCTATTATTGGTAAGCTGCAAGGCAATCTTGACTATATAAATTTATTGGCTGAAATGCGGCGTCGAAATGAAGTGGATGCCCAAAGTTTTGAAAGCCGAAGTAGTGCTTATCTAAAAGCCCACCCTGAACTGATTAACTTTACCTGGGTTGATCAAGATTTTTACATACGCTCTGTATCGCCCTTAAGGGGTAATCGCCAAATTTTAGGTTTGCATCTAGATCTGGCAGAGCCCGCCCGTGTTTCTGCTTTAGCAAAAAAAACCAAGCAGGCCCATTACACCAAGGCCTTCGAAGCCATCCAAGGAGATTGCTCCTTTGAGGTCTGGTATCCGGTTTATCGTGATAACGAATTCTTAGGCTTGATCGCTGGTGTTTATTCTTGCGAAAAACTGCTTAGATCCGTATCTGTTTCAGTTTCTTCTATCTCAAACCATTATCTGGTGGGGTTAACTGACAGCAAAGATTCTTTCTTTATCTCTCTGAATCAAAGACAAAATGCAGATATGGATAATAACCATAAGGTCAAGCTAGGCTTGGAAAATGACCTTGTGGTTTCTGTCACTCGACTTAAAACAAGCTTTGGCGATATCAACTTATATATCTTGTTTTTGGCAATTGTTTTATTGATTGTACTTGCCTCTATTACAGGTCTTAAGCTGAAGCGCGATATGGCTAAACGAGAAACCTTGTTAGAAGAGCTAAGGCAAGCTAACCATTACATATCTGAATCCGAATCTCGATTTAAGCTAATTTTTGATTCCTCTCCTGTCGGCATGATCTTGGTTGATGATGCGGGGCACATAGTGGATGTAAACCAGTTTATTTGCCAGATATTTGGCTATGATGTGCAGCACCTGTTGCAGAAGTCTATTGATTACCTAGTGCCAGAAGAACAAAGAACGGGCTACATTTGGGAGCAAGGTAAGTACCGCCCTATCAGTCCAGATGTAGATAAAGCCCTGATGTCTGATCTTGATGCTTTTACCGGTCTATGTGCCAATGGTGAAGTCATCTCAGTACAAGTCGCCTTGGCACCTATCAAGTTATTGAGTCGCTGGCATACCTTGGTTAGCGTGATTGATAACACAGAGCGTAATCAGTTGTTTGATCAACTTAAAATACAAAATAATAAGTTAAACCAAAGTAACTCTAGCTTGGTTAAGGTCAACGAACAATTAGAGCGTTTTGCTTATATTTGCTCCCATGACTTACAAGAGCCTGTGCGTATGGTACAAGGCTTCGGCCCTCTATTAGAGACGCAACTCGAAGGTAAACTAGACGAAAAGAGTCAGAAATACCTCCATTACATGGTTGATGGGGCGAATAGAGCGCGGGATATGATAGACGACATTCTCGAATATTGTCGCTCAGATAAGGTGATTACTAACTATCAAAGTGTTGATCTAGGAAAGACTTGTCAGCATGTTAATGAAACCCTATTAAATCAATTTGCTCAGCGTAATGGGCAATTTATTTGGGAAGAAAATCTGCCTCACTTGCCTGCTGTACCTTCTCAGTTGTTCCAGTTGATACTGAATATAGTGAACAATGGTCTCAAGTTTAATCATAGTGAAACGCCGCTGGTGGCACTTAAGGTGCTTTCAATTGATGATCACTGGCAAATTCGTATTACTGATAATGGCATAGGCATCGCGTCCCAGTATCAAAAACAAATTTTTAATATCTTTGAGCGCTTACATGGCAATAGTGAGTTCCCGGGTACAGGGATAGGCTTAGCCAGTTGTCAGAAGATAGTAGAACGTCATTTTGGCTCTATACACTTAGAGTCACAACTAGAGCAGGGCAGTACCTTTATTATTAACTGGCCTAAGCAACAAAAAATCTAGCAACAAATTAAAGAGGTAAATAAAAAGGCTGATGGAATCGATTAACATCTTATTGGTAGAAGACAACAAAGGTGACATTGAATTAACAAAAGAGTCTCTAAGTCGTGGTAAGTTGAAAAACACACTAACCGTGATTGAAGATGGAGAGTCGGCGTTAAATTACTTAAATAAGCGAGCACCTTATGAGGATGTTGAACGTCCAGATATTGTTTTGCTTGATTTAAACTTGCCAAAAGTGAGTGGTCGTGATGTTTTAAAATCTTTAAAACAGGATGAGCATTTAAAGGATATTCCTGTGATTATCCTATCCAGTTCTAAGGATGCTTTTGACATTAAAGAAGCCTATCAGCTGCATGCAAACTGCTTTGTCAGCAAGCCTGTGTCTTTAGATAGCTTTATTCAAGTGGTTCAAAGCATAGAATCTTTTTGGATTGATATTGTTAAATTGCCAAGTAAATAGGTCGCATTAATATGTCCGAACAAGCCAAGACTGACGAGATGTATACGCCCAAGTTGCAAGAATTCTCCTATGCCATTTCTCACGATTTGGGAGCGGCGATTCGGGGGATTAGTCAGTTAACTGGCTTGTTAGAGCAAGACATAAGCGAAAAGGTAAGTGACAAAGAGCGTTATTGGATGCAGCTGATAAAAGGCAGTGCTGATAAGGCTCAGGCCATGATAGATGCGATGACTCTTTATACGCGCCTGGAATCGACTCGAGAAGCGAGTGTAGAGATCAATCTTCATCTCTTGATTGAAACAATGCTGGCGAAATGTTTAGATGAAAACGCTGAGTTACTGAATACCAATTCACCTGATGTTAGTTTGAACTTGCAAGAGGTAAATTTGCTAGCGATTACAAGCCATTGGAAACTGCTTTTAACCTCATTAATTAATAATGCTTTGCAGTTTCAACAGTCAGATCAGACTGGCAAAGTGGTAATTAGCCTGAATAGGCTGACAGAACAAAGGGCGAAATTGGTTATTGAAGATAATGGTATTGGTGTGAGTGAATCTAAGTTGGCAGGTTTAACAAAGCCTTTTAGTACCACAAGAAATCACCAAGACTCACCCAATCTTGGTATGGGGTTGAGTTATTGCGCGCGTATTGCACAACTTAATCAAGCAGGTTTATATTTCGGTGAATCAGAGTTAGGTGGATTCAAGGTTGAATATGAGTTTTCTATATAGGACGTAAAATGTATAACTCGCTACTAGAGCATGACAGTCATAATGAAAATGTCTTCCTACTCGCCGAAGATAATCCGGTAGATGCTGAAATCGTCAGGGCCATGCTGGACGAGGCCTACGATGGTAAGTTTACTCTTGTGTGTGTGGATCAGTACTCTGAGATCGCAGGCGCACTGGCAAAACAAGCTTTTGATCTACTCATACTGGATATGAACTTGCCTGATAGCACAGGTTCAAGAAGTGTAACCTTGCTAAGAGAAGCCTACCCAGATTTGCCCATAGTGGTTTTGACAGGACAAACAGACCTCGAAATCGCGGTAGAATCACTTAAGCTTGGGGCGCAAGACTTCCTCACTAAAAACGATATTACACCTCCTCTTCTTGCCCGCAGTTTTTATTATGCTAAAGAGCGCAGAAAGTCTGAACAGGCATTACAGCAATCCTTAATTGATATTGCCGATCGTAATGAGCAACTTAACCAGCTCGCTTATACAGACCATCTCACCAAGCTACCCAATCGCACTCAATTTGAAGCAGAAATAAATCATAGGCTGAAAAACGCTCAAGCAGAAAAAAAGCAGTTTGCACTTCTTTATTTGGATCTAAATAACTTTAAAACGGTGAATGATAATTTTGGTCATATTGTAGGGGATGAGCTACTGATTCAGGTGGCAAACCGGTTGCAAATAACCTTAGAAGCAGGGGACTTTATTGCTCGTATGGGAGGCGATGAGTTTCTTATTTTCACCGATCTTATTGATAGCAGTAATAGAGAAAGGGTAGATCAGCTGATTGAAAACATACTCTCAGCCTTTGATGCACCATTTACGATAGATCGTAAAGAGATTCAAAGTCAGCCAGCTATTGGCGTTGCGTTTTATCCAGAAGCGCATAGTGCCGAACTTCTGATGAAGCATGCCGATTGTGCTATGTATGAGGTAAAAGCGAACCCAGAGTCAGGCCAATTTGTACGTTTTTATACTGGGGAAATGGAAGAGAAATATAATCGCAAAGTGATGATAGCCGCTCAGCTTGATCATGCGATTAAGCAAGATGAGTTTGATGTTTTCTTCCAACGTATTGAGGACATTCACCAGCCAAACAGCTTGAATTATGAAGCCTTACTTCGCTGGAACTCTGAGCAGATGGGGCCTGTCCGCCCAGAGGAGTTTATCCCAGTATTTGAAGACAGCCCGATTATTAATCAGCTCACCAAGATAGTGTTGAAAAAGTCTCAGAGACTTATCAAGCAGCTAGATGCCTCAAATATTAAGCTAGCTAGCATTAAAATTAATGTGACAGCTTCACAATTATCCAGTGCGAATTTTAGCCGTATGTTTTTATCTTGGCTGGAAGAGCTTAGCCTTTCACCTTCAGCTTTTTGTGTGGAGTTAACCGAAAGGCAAATGGTTAAAAATGTTGCTACCTGTATTAATCAAATTGAAGAATTACGTGAGGCAGGGGTAAAAATTGCCTTAGATGACTTTGGTGCAGGTTATTCCTCTATCAAGCTGTTGCTTGAGTTTGCCATTGATTATCTCAAGCTAGATATGTCTTTGATTAAAGACATTGAAAAACACAGACGTAATCAAGCCTTGGTATCTGGCATTATTGAAATTGGCCATAGAATGGGCATGAAGGTTGTGGCTGAAGGAGTGGAAACGCTAGATGAATATCAGACGTGTAAAAAACTGCAATGCGACATGATACAAGGCTACTACTTACACAGGCCTGAGCCACAAGAAAGTCTTTTAGAGAAGACATTAGAGAGTCAAACGTCAAACAAAACAGCGTTAAACAAACAAGCACCAGAGTTAGCTTAACTTTGGCGCAGTAAGTGTACTTTCTCGGGCAAACTAGGTGTTGAAAATAGCCGCTAATAAACCGCGATAGGCGTTGTTTCCTGCTTGTTTATCGCCACGGCCACGGTTTAAAACTATGGCTCCACGGTTAACTGAAATTATCATGGCGGCAAGTTCGTCTGCTTGCCACTTACTGCTTAGTTGGCCTTGTTCTATCGCCAGCTGGCACCTTCTCTCAAGGCATATAAGCATATCATCTAAACCATTTTTGATTGAGTCTTTGGCAATAGAGTCTTGGGCACTCATTTCCAAAGCCGCTAGGCTGGCTAGACAACCTTGATCCATTTTATCGTCATCAAACCCACCAACAAGATAATCGCAATATTCATAAATAGCGGTTTTAAAGTCGGCCTGTTCAAGCTTAGCTAAGGCCTTGCTTGTGTAATGTAAGCGAAACCTTTCAAGGCAGGCTGTGTATAGACCATCCTTATTACCAAAAGCATTATAAATACTTGATTTATTTAACTTTGTTGCCTTCTCTAAATCAGAAAGTGAGGTGCCAGAAAACCCTTTATCTTTAAAAAGTGACATGGCTGAGTCAATCGCAGCATCGGTATTGAATTGTTTATTTCCACTCATAGCCTATTTTTCCATTCAAAAAATAACATTGACATCTTGAACTGATCGTTCCAAAATAATCTTGAACCGATTGGTTCAAGACTTGGTTAGTGTAATTTATTCTATCCACTTTGTCTTTAGAACTAGTCGGTAATTTTTAATTTAAGTAAATATGGTAATCCTATGACTAGCCCAAATTTAACCCAAGATCTCCCCAAAAAACCTATCCCACTAAGAGTTACTTTCATTTTGAATGCCCTAATGATGGTACTGCCTTTTGTATTTTATGCCGTTTTTACTAGCCAAAATATTCAAGTTGGTACGCTAGACCCTCAATGGTTCTTGTATACAGGCGCCGCTTATATTGCGAGTTTCGCTTTTTTAGTGAGTTTTATTTTAAAGCGTAACTTTGTCGGCTTTAGAACCATGTTCTTTGTTAATTTTGTGATTGCTATTCCTTCTGGCGCTTACATAGGTATGGTTATCGCACTGGTATCTTTTGGGTTAAGTTTTAATCAAAAAATCAAAGCGTATTTTTTAGTAGATTAGACTTGATAGCAGATGAAAATCACCTAAAAGAAGAGGTAAGCAAAATGGCATCCTACCTACATGGATCATGTATTTGTGAAAAGGTTAAATATGAAGTCAAAGATGACTTTATGAGCTTTAAGCTTTGCCATTGTCGCTTATGCCAAAAAGCGTCAGGCTCTTCGAATGTAGCCAATGCATTTACCTTGGTAGAGAATATAAATTGGCAGCAAGGAAAGAGGCATTTGAAAAGTTTTGATGTACCCAATAGTCAGGTAAGACGGGTATTTTGTAAAACCTGTGGGACTTCCATGCCATTTGTAACACAAAATGAAAGGTTACTGGTTGTCCCTGTTGGTACGCTTTCAGTCCAGCCTAAACTTCCTCCTCAGGAAGTTAGGGTCTGGCATGAAAGGATGTCTTGGTATGATGAAAGTAAAAGTCTAGAGTCAGTATTATCAAGTTAAAAACGAGGGAAAGGCTTAGCGACAGGATTGACTTGAGCCGCGCTGTAACGATAGCGTAACCAAGCTTCCTGGTTTGAGTAAACTTGTGTGCCATTGGCATCTTGCAGTATCCAATCTGCTTCCCAAGGGGCGTGTACACGATTGCCATTGACATAAAATTTGACTACTTCACTTAGAGGGAAGTTTGGATCATCCCAATAGCGACAGCAAAAGGCTAGCTCAGATGAAGTGATTGCAACATAATCGTCTTTATTGGGTAGGCTGTCTTTTCTTGCCATAGTGCCAAGATCTCCTAGACCATCTAGAACAAAATGAACCTTAGCATGAACGCCACGGTATAAATGGGATGATGCCACCATCGCAATACCACCTTTACAAGCTCGCCTCACTCCTTTAACCATTCTTGCATGGGCCCAATAATGTTTGCGAGCGGTTCTTTCTCCTTGTGCTCCTGCTGCTTCTCTGTTTCGCATAAACCCGAAATTAATATGAGTATCTTTTTTAAGTTTTGCTTCTGACATACTAAAAACTTCAGTTGGGTTGTAGCGACTATTAAGCAAACCAGTGGAAAATACTTGGCGTGTTGCTTCACTTCTCACTAATGTTGGTGCGCTCGAACCCTGTTGAATGCTGGTGGTAGCTTGTCTTTGAGAAGTATTAAAAAAACCTGTTCCATTCCATTGACGTCCAAACGCTAGTCCAGTACCTATATTAGATGCATTATTATAGTCATCGCACTGAAGAGGGCGTCCTGCTGGCAATAAATAGGGAGCATAGGATCGTGCATTTGCAATGCCATACATTAAATCAACGTACTCAGTAGTTTGGTCCATTGTGGCGTAATAATTTAAAAAATTTTTTCGATTTGTTAAACGCCCATTTGTGACTTGGTTTAACACAATACCTTGAGAGATGGCGGCAAGGTGAAAAGCAACATAACGTATTACGCGCTTATATTTAGTTCGTTTAGCTTGGGACATGCGAGAAATACGTAAACTAACTGCCTGCTTTAAAATACTGGCTGGTGGGCGAGATAGTAATTCACGAAGACTGTCTAAGCTTGAATTACCAAAGTTGATGTTTGGGTGACATTCTCTAGCAAGGCGATCAAATTCAGTAAGCGAAAAAGTAACAGGGGCGTTGTTGATAGTAAAAGGCATAACAAATCCTTGTAGTGGCAATTAAAAAGTAGTGAAGGCGTTAATCCTGCTGCCTTAAGTTTTATATTATTAAAGAATTCTTAAGGTAAGCTTAACTAAATTAGAAAAAACTTATGAAAGCGACTTTTTGTTTTAGTTCATTTCTTTAGACCAAAAAAAAGCAGAAAGCTTTAATTAAATAAAGACTTCCCGCTTTTCGTTATTTTAGTTTGAAAACTTGTTTAGATTAAGCTTCCCTAACGGCGTTTAAAGTCCACCTTGGGTTAATTTCGCTGGATCTAGCAATTGTGTTAGTTCCTCTAAACTAAGGTCTGTATTTTCCTTAGCCACATCAATAACCGGGCGGCCTTCTTTATAGGCTTGTTTAGCGATTTCTGCTGCTTTTTGATAGCCGATAATGGGGTTTAGCGCGGTGACTAGAATAGGGTTACGAGCTAGGGCTTCTTTTAGTTTGTCTTCTTTTACGGTGAAGCTGCTAATGGCTTTATCTGCCAACAAATGGCTCACATTACTAATTAACTGAATACTCTCTAATAGGTTACGAGCAATCAAAGGCAGCATGACATTCAACTCAAAGCTGCCAGATTGTCCGGCCACTGTGATGCTGGTGTCATTGCCCATTACTTGGGCCGCGACCATAGCAGCGGCTTCTGGAATGACGGGGTTCACTTTACCCGGCATGATAGAGGAACCTGGTTGCAGGGCCTCTAATTCAATTTCACCTAAACCGGCTAGTGGGCCTGAGTTCATCCAGCGCAGATCATTGGCTATTTTCATCAAAGAAACCGCTGTGGTTTTTAACTGGCCTGAAACTGATACGGCAATATCTTGGCTCGCAATATGAGTAAACAAGTTAGCCGCTGGGGTAAATTCAATCTCTGTTAAAGCAGATAACTCTTGGTTGAAGGTCTTAGCAAAGTCGGGGTGAGCATTGATGCCTGTCCCTACTGCTGTACCACCTTGGGCCAAACTTTGTAATGCAGGTAAGCTTAATTCAATGGCTTGGATATTTTGTTCTATTTGTGTCGACCAACTTAATAGCGATTGATCCAAACGAACTGGCATCGCATCCATAAGGTGAGTACGACCTGTTTTTACATACTGCTTCACACTCTCAGCTTTTGCTTGGATGCTAGCTACAAGGTGCTTTAGAGCTGGCAGCAGGCTTTGATGTATTTCTAACGCGGCACTGATATGAATGCTGCTTGGGATAATGTCATTACTGCTTTGGCCATAGTTAACATGGTCATTCGGGTTAACTTCAAAGCCAGCAATACGAGAAGCGAGAGTCGCTAAGACTTCATTGGCATTCATGTTAGAGCTTGTGCCTGAGCCTGTTTGGAATACATCAACAGGGAAGTGCTGGATAAAATTCTCTTGGGCAAGTAGTTCATCGACCGCTTGAGTTATAGCGTGGGAAATTTCTTTATCTAATAAACCTAATTTTAGGTTAGCTTTAGCGGCAGATTTTTTAGCAAGCAATAATCCACGAATAAAAGCAATCGGCATGCCCTGACCACTAATGGGGAAGTTATTAATCGCACGCTGAGTTTGGGCAGAATAGAGAGCGGATTCTGGGACTTCAAGTTCACCCATACTGTCACGTTCAATTCGAGTTTTCATCTTGGTTCCTTATGGTGTCTGGCGTTATTTAATAAAATTAGGAGAGAAATAGTGGGAAATCACATTAATTTCGGATAACAAATCCTGTAGCTCACTTTGTTGCTGAGGGCGTTTAACAATACGGTTTAAGCTACATAGAGGCCTGGCAATATGATCTAGGCAAGTCACACGCCAATGGTCAGGGTTCATAGTGTCGGCAAAGGTTTCTAACAAAAATTGTACTATCCCTATATAACTTTTCCATTGCTCTTCAGGGGTTATTTTCTGGCATCTACCTTCTTCGAAGGCTAACCAGATAGAAAGTAAGGCTGGGTTATTTGGCTCCATGCCGTAACGTATTTTATTTTTCAGCTGATCTATCATGATGAGGGCTTACTGCTTGAATATTAAATAAATTAACGATAATGAGAATTGTTATCATTAAATAATAAGCTCAGTTAAAGGTCAAGCAAACTCAAAAATCAAAGGAAAATAGCCATAAATTAGGCTTATTCATAATGTGAAATCGATAGGGTCAAACTTATATGATAAATACTAGATCCGTATATTAGGGGTATTGCTACTTGTTTGTTTTTCAGTCAAATTGTCTGAATACAAATAAGGTGCTCGCGTTAAAGGATGTTAAATCGCAGTGATAAAATGGTTTTTGTGCTCTTGTTTTTGCTATTTCTGACCTGTTTAAATTCCATTGGAAATAGTTAGAGTTGATTATTAATTCATTTAAAAACAAATTCTTATAATGTTTTTTAGATAAGTTTTAGGTTTTTAATGCGATTTTGATAATGATTTTCGATAAACAATTCTTCTGATCTAGTCAGCGTTTTTAGCTTGATAACATTATCTTGCTTGAAAGTATCAAATTGCCTAGAGATGAAACAATTGTTTTATATCTATTGATTATAAAAATAATTAAACAAAGACATAATTGATCTAATTCAAGGGTTTTGAACACATGACTTAGTTAATTTGTTTTGCTAATGTTTTTATCTCGATTTGGTAGATCAACACGAAAGTCACTGCCATGTACCTAGAACTGTGGGTGCATGGCCAGATTTATGGCATGCACCCTTTAATAAGAGTGCGTGTTATGACAAAGCAATCTGTTTTATGGATAAAATCACCTCTTTCGACCTTTACGGCCAATAGTGAAGATGCCAGCAATGGTATCTTGATACAGGGTCAAACCATCCTTGAGTTGGTGCCAAAAGGTCAAAGCCCCAAGCGTCAGTATGATCAAATTTTTGATGCCAGTGCCCATGTGCTTATGCCTGGTATGGTTAATACTCATCATCATTTTTATCAAACCCTGACCCGAGCTTGTCCGCCTGCTTTAAATAAAAAACTCTTTCCTTGGTTACAAACCCTTTATCCAATTTGGGCCAAACTCACACCAGAGCAACACGCTTTAGCCACAGAGCTGGCCATGGTGGAGTTACTGCTAAGCGGTTGTACCACGGTAAGTGATCATCACTATTTATTCCCTGAAACCTTAGTCAATGGCATAGATCAGCAGGTAGAAGTTGCGCAACGCTTAGGCATGCGTGCGACTTTTACCCGAGGCTCCATGAGTTTAGGCCAAGATCAAGGTGGCTTGCCGCCTCAGTCCGTTGTGCAAAGTGAAGAGACCATCATGGATGACAGCGCTCGTTTGATTCAGGCTTATCATCAAAAAGACGACCTTATCGAAATAGCACTCGCCCCTTGTTCTCCTTTTTCTGTCACACAAGATTTGATGAAGAGCACGGCCGCACTGGCGAAAGAGTTCGATGTGAATATTCATACCCACCTTGCTGAAACAGAAGATGAAAACAATTTTTGCTTAGAAATGTTTGGTCAAAGGCCATTGGACTATTTAGAGACAGTTGGTTGGTTGCATAACAAAACTTGGTTAGCCCATGGTATTCACTTTAATGATGTAGAAGTGAAACGGCTTGGCGCTGCCAAAGTAGGGATATGTCACTGTCCTTCTTCCAACATGGTATTGGCCTCAGGAATTGCCAGAGTGAAAGAACTTGAAGCGGCCGGTGTTCGTGTTGGTTTGGGCGTTGATGGCTCGGCTTCTAATGACCATAGCAACTTGATGCAAGAAATTAGACAAGCCCTTTGCATACAAAGGTTGAGATACCAAGCAGATGAGTTTACTCACCTTGATGCCCTAAACCTTGCCACAAAAGGCTCTGCGCAGGTGCTAAATCGCCCAAATATTGGGCAGTTAGCTGTGGGTATGAAGGCGGACCTCGCACTTTATAAATTAGATGAACCAAGGTTTAGCGGCAGTCACGATCCATTAGCGGCCATGGTGTTATGCGGTGCTCATAAGGCTGATGCTGTCATGATCAACGGCCAATGGAAAGTGCAACAAGGGGTCTGGTTAGAAGGGGAGATTGCCGAGTTAATGCAAAAACATACGGCAGCGGCAAAAGCCTTATTTCAGTCGGCTGGCTATTAAAAAGCCACCACTATAAGACTCATTCTTAATCAGTTATCAAAAGGAGATGAAGCAACAGGGAAAGACATAAATAGTATTGGCTGGTTGAAGAGGCCAGCCATTTAAACCATTAACTCAAAAACTATGAACTCAAACTTGTAAGTATCTCGTAAAAAAATAATAAGCGGAGCAACAGCATGAGTAAGAACAATCAGTTAGATCAACAGTCAGAACAAGAATCCAGTAATGATAAAAACGAATTAATTTATGGTCTTAATGATAGGCCAGAATCCCTTAAAGCCTTATTTGCTGCGTTTCAGCATATTTTGGCAAGCTTTGTCGGTATCACCACACCCGCTTTAATTATTGGTGGTGTGTTAGGTCTCGGCGAGCACCTTCCTTATCTAATCAGCATGGCCCTGATCGTCTCGGGTGTCGGTACCTTTATTCAAGCCAAGCGAGTCGGCCCTATTGGCTCTGGTCTTTTGTGTGTACAAGGGACAAGCTTCGCTTTCTTAAGTGCTGTATTAGCGGCGGGCTTTTTAGTGAAAAACCGAGGTGGAAGCTCAGAAGATATTCTTGCCATGATCTTTGGTGTGTGTCTTTGCTCAGCCTTTATCGAAATTATCTTAAGTCGCTTCATGCATAAACTGGGGCGCATTATTACTCCTGTGGTGACGGGTATCGTCATTACTACTATAGGCTTATCTCTTATCAAAGTGGGTATGACAGATTTAGCGGGTGGCTTTAATGCTGAAGATAAGGGCGCGCTGCATTATCTTGCGATTGGTGGTATCACACTCAGTACTATTATTTTGTTAAACCGTTTTAGTAACCAAACACTGCGTCTTTCAGCCATCATGATAGGTATGGTTGTTGGCTATATTAGTGCGGCTTTCATGGGGATGGTTAATTATGATATTGCCGAAGTGGCGCTGATTACTATCCCAACACCTTTCAAATATGGGCTGGATTTTGATATTGCTGCTTTCATTCCTGTTGCCATTATTTCGGTTGTGACTGCGATAGAAACTACGGGAGATTTAACCGCTAACTCTATGGTGTCTAATGAGCCAGTAAAAGGCCCTGTTTACATGCGCCGTATTAAAGCAGGTGTATTGGGTGATGGTACTAACTCAACCATTGCTGCGATTATGGGTAGCTTCCCTATGTCGACCTTTAGTCAAAATAACGGTGTGATTCAGCTTACCGGTGTCGCAAGTCGTTATGTGGCTTTCTACATAGCTGGCTTATTTGTTTTGTTAGGTATGTTCCCAATTATTGGAGCTTTCTTACAAACCATGCCTAAGCCAGTACTAGGTGGTGCAACACTTGTGATGTTTGGTACTGTGGCTGCCGCTGGTATTCGTATTTTGGCAACTGCTGAGCTTGGCCGTCGTGACCTATTAATTATGGCCGTGTCTTTTGGCTTAGGTTTAGGTGTCACCGCTGTGCCAGAAGTCACTAGCGCTATGCCTCCGCTACTTAAAAATCTAATGGGCTCTTCTGTTACTGTTGCAGGTCTTTCAGCCATCTTAATGAGTCTGCTTTTGCCTATGAGTAAGCGTGAGCTTAAAAATCTTGAAGCGGCTGAACAGCAAGCTGAAAAAGATGCAGAAGCGTTAGATAAATCGGATAAAGCGTTAGATGCCGTGTAAGGCTAAATATAAATTAAAGGATAAAAAGGGCATGCGCTTCGTTCACTAAGCGTATGCTCAATATTATCCAGTTTAAAAATAAAACCTATTTTTCGGTTTAGGTTGCCTTTTACCTGAGGGTGGCCTTTTTTAAGGGATGAGAGTTAACTAATTGATTAGGGATGAATGATAAACTGCCGAAATGTCAGGGCTTTAATTAATCTTCAAAAAAGTAAATGAATGGGGTTATAACCCGACACTTTAGCGTATTATGCTTTACTAATGTAAAAGTGCTTTGCTTTTAATAGCGTAATTAAGCAGTGATTGAGAAAGCAATGAAGATAGAAATTACAGACATCAGCAATAGTGTCACTGCCCCTTCGGCTAGCTCCCCAAATGAGGTGAACTGCTCAAACTGCCATGCATCCTGCTGTCATTACGAAGTCATGCTTATTTCAGAAACGGGTGTCCCCGAACGGCACATTACCGAAAACGAATACGGTGTCGAGGTAATGCTACGTTTAGAAGATGGTTGGTGTTCTGCTATGGATAGGCATACCCATATGTGTACCATTTATGAAAACCGCCCTTGGGTGTGCCGCGAATTTGAAATGGCCTCGCAAGATTGTAAAAGTGCACGTCATCAATACATGAATACTAAAGCATAAAGTCCCTTTCCTGATTCAGTTTGTTACCTTACGTGCAAGAAACGCATGATAAAGTGACAAAAAAATATATAAGTTATTGGCTTTCATAGTATGTTTTTAAATTAACTCTCCTATCCTTAGTGTTCAATAGACATATTAGATGGCTCTTATGTATGCCTCTTAACGCTTAGTAATAAGTATCTAGGGAGAAACTAATCTTAAGATGAAAGACTTTGATTTCGAATTTAAAGACATAGTTGAGACAGCAAAAGATGTTGTCATAGTGACAAAAGCTGAGCCTATCAATGAGCCTGGACCTGAAATTATTTATGTTAATCAGGCCTTTACCGAGTTGACTGGTTACTCAAAAGAAGAAGTTATAGGTAAAACGCCAAGAATTCTTCAGTCTAAAGGTACAAGTGAAAAAGCGAAAAGTTTGATTCGTAAAGGCTTGGAAGACAAGGTCGCTGTGAGAGTCACAATAAAAAACTACTCTAAGGCAGGGAAAGCCTATTGGTTAGATTTGAGCATCACGCCGCTTTTTAATGATCAAGGCGAGGTGACACATATTGTCTCGATTCAACGTGATGTAACTGAATACATAGATGTTCAAAATAAATTAAAACTACTTTCAAGAACAGATCCGCTAACCGGCCTGATGAATCGACGTATGTTTGATGAAATGGCTGAAAAGGAGTTTCTTCGCTATAAAAATGAGAATATTCATTACTCATTATTAGCGTTAGATATAGACCATTTTAAGTTGATTAATGATAAATATGGCCATCCGATAGGAGACTATGTTCTCACTTCATTTTCTTCTTTTTGTGAGACGCATATTCGCTCTCAAGACAAGGTTGCTAGAATCGGTGGCGAAGAGTTTTGCATTATTTTACCTGCTACCAATAAGGCTGGTGCCATTGAGGTAGCCGAAAAACTGAGAAGGGAAATTTCGAATGCCCGTTTCAGTCAGAATGATCATGACATCGCTATCACCGTCAGCATAGGTGTGTCCGAAGTAAAAGAATCGGATTATGACTATGTGGCTATGCTCAAACGCGCTGATGAGAACCTTTATCGTGCTAAGCGTAAGGGCCGTAACCAAGTTTATAGCTTAGATAGCTAAAGCATTAGCACGCGAAAAACTAACTTTCCGACCAAGTTTTAACCTGGTTCTTGCCATGGCTTTTAGCTTGATACATGGCTTCATCAGCATACCTGATAAGTTGTTTAGGCGTTTGGGTATGATCAGGAAAAAGACTAATCCCGATGCTTAGGGTGATATCACAGAGCTTATCGTCTAATTTGAAGGATCTACTGCATTTAGTCAGTATTTCTTTCGCTATGGCTTCGGCAATATCTAGCGCTTCTAGCTCTTTAATTAAGATCACAAACTCATCACCGCCTATACGATAAATGCAGTCTTGCTTTCTCACATGTTGGTTAAAACGAGCTGAAATACGTTGTAGCAACTTGTCGCCAATATCATGACCATGGGTATCGTTAATTTGCTTGAACCCATCTAAATCAATAAAGAGTAAGGCTAAATTTCTACCTGATTTATGGTGTAGATCCATCAAGGGTTGTAAGTTTTCAAATAGCTTTTTACGGTTATAAAGGCCTGTTAGAGGGTCTGTAATACCAGCCCGTCTATGACCTTCAATTGTACGATAAATCCAATACAAGAAGCCTAACAAGGCAAGTACTGTGATAACGAGGATTGTGGTAATAATTAAAATTTGAGATTGAATAGTTTTATGTTCAGCTTCGGTCTCTATGTAAGCCATAGAAAGCTCATCTAATAAAAGTGTTAGCAATAAGGTGTGTTCAGGATTATAAAAATCATCTTTAGCTTGGTTGGATAAAAGGATTTTATCTTTCAACAGGCCTAGGTGTAGATTCACCTTATTAAACGCTTTTTTCTGATCCATATCACACCGGTCACAGCTGTCATAACCCTTGTGCTGTTTTAGCTGGATATTCTGGTTTAACGCGACATAAATAGAAACTTGGTACTGGGCATGGGCTAAAAATTTAAGAAACTCGTCATCATCCTGATATGTTTCATGTAATGAAAATAAGAGAGTGTCTAAGAACTTGAATGAGTTTCGAGTAATCGCTATATCGGATAGATAGTCATTCATAAGACGCTGTTTATCTTTACTTAACCTATTCAGTTCTACCCCAATATTTTGCAAGGGTCCTTGAATGTTTGAGGACATTTGTAGAAACAGCTGTAATTCGGCTTGGTAATTTTTAGCTGCCTGATTAACTAAATCATAATGGGGGAAATTATTACTATGAATGCGATTAAGTTCAAAATTCCATTTAGCATCAGCAGACCTTAGTTCGACTACCTGAAAAATACTGTTTTGA
Organism: Marinomonas sp. S3726; assembly: GCF_000967665.1. Lineage (NCBI taxonomy): Bacteria > Pseudomonadati > Pseudomonadota > Gammaproteobacteria > Oceanospirillales > Oceanospirillaceae > Marinomonas > Marinomonas sp. S3726. The sequence continues at coordinate 182,922 of NZ_JXYC01000006.1, forward strand.
ATCCCCATAGTATCTTTCAAGTCTGAGTAGCGATTGTAAGTACCATAAATGGCTAACATTATGGCTAAACTCAACAGAACAAAGATAAGAGGTAGCTTAATTTTATTCATAAGCAGCTGGCTCTATTTGGCTATTGAGTGATTTTAAAAAGGCTTTAATCTGTCTTATCTCTGTATTCGTCAGTGTTTGACCAAGTTGATACTGGGCCATAATCTTTATCATAGACTCTAATGAATCAACTGACCCATCATGGAGATAAGGCGCGGTCAGAGCGACATTTCTTAAAGATGGCACACGTAATTTCTTGGCTCTATATTTGCCGTCTTCACCCATATAAGGGGCAACAACGCCAAGAGACTGAAACAGGTTACCACCAACATTGGCACCTTGATGACAGGAAATACAGCCATAGTCTTTAAACTTTTCATAACCATATTTAGCGGTTTGGCTAATCGCTTGCTCATTACCTAGAAGGTACTCATCAAATTTGCTTGGCACTATTAGGTTTGTTTCAAAATATAAAATGGCATCAAAAATTGTCTCTTGGGAGATTTTACCTTGATATGCCTTCCTAAACTTAGGGGTAAAACTGGTGTCGGCTTTTAGTGATGTTACAGCTCTTGGCCAATTTGTTCCCATTACTTTAGGGTTAGCTAGCACCCCACCTAAATGATGGCCTAAGCTTTCGAATTGACCACGCCACCCTACATGGAAATTCTTACTTGTATTGAAAATAGTAGGGGAGTTAGTTGCAACATTTTTACGAATTTTTAGCTCGTCTCCACCACCCATACCTAAGTCATGGCATGTATGACAAGAGGTGTCATTGTTTAAAGATAAGCGAGTGTCTTTAAACAGGGCTTTACCTAGTTCAAACTTATCTTGGTCTAAATTTTCAGCTGGAAAGATAGGCGAGATAGGCTCGTTAGCCCAGCTGTTATGCACACCAAAACTAATCAAGATGAAGATTAAAGCTAAGGATTTCGAGCAAAGTTGTTTAGCAAATAGAATCAATATAACAATTCCTAGGGAAATCTTTTTTATATTAGAAGTTACTAAAACCAATATTTCAAGATAAGTCTGCCGTATTAAACTGTTTTTAGCAGTGATATGAGGCTGGTATTTCCTCTTTGAGCACCTGGGTCGAAATAACAAACTTATTTAGAAGCGCATTATTAAATTATATCACTAAAACACAGTTTCATTTTTAGAGTATTGTTGTTCAAATGTAGAGCCGTGAGCAGCCATTAATAAATTGTCTGATAGGAGACCCAATGAAATTTCTGCTTTTTTTAGGTACCTCAAGAGACAGCTCTCCACCGAGACCAAAACGCCTTGGGTTACGTGTTGCAAAAGTCTGTCTCCAACATTTTGAAAGTCAGCGTTTTAAAAGCCAAGATAATGATGTGGAAATAGAGCTAGTAGATGTTTTAGATTATCCGTTAGAGTCAGTTTTTAAGCCTCACTTTGCCTACGTTAAAGGCAGAGCGCCAAGAGCGTTAGATGAGTTGGCTGAAAAAATAAAAACAGCGGATGGCTATATCATGGTGAGCCCTGAATATAACCATTCGATGAGTCCTGCCTTAGCTAACTTGCTTAACCATTTTGGTAGCTCACTCTTTTCTTATAAACCTAGCATTATTATGACTTACTCAGCGGGTCAATGGGGTGGCGCAAGAGCAGCCGTGAATATGCGTACCTATTTGGCTGAACTTGGCTGCTTGCCTGTCTCTGCCATGATACACATCCCAAAAGCACAAGAGGTCTTCACTCAAGAAGGTAGTTATGAAATCAACCAAAATGAAACTGAGTGGGAAAGCTACTTTGACAGAGGCTTCTCTCAATTAATTTGGTGGACAGAGGCGTGCAAGCTGCAAAGAGATAAGCAAAACCCTAATGATTCGTTTGTAAGAGATCCATCTCAGAGGAATGCCCCTGAGAGCTAATTAAAACTATTGTGCTCAGTTATACAGCGTTAAAAAGTACTTAAAATGCTCATTTATCTCGATAAACCCTGCTTTAGCATACTTTTTGGCCTTGCCTAGCTATCACTCATAACGTTTTAAGCGTGGTTGGTTTCGTTTAATCGATAAAGCAGACCTGATAGTGCTTTTCTTTTTAAAATTTTAAAAGCGCTTTTACCCAAGTGAACAAGGCGTCATATTCTTGATGCCTTTGCGTCTTCTCTCGGGTGATGAGATAAAAAGCCGCTTCTAGTTGGATCTTAGTGCCTGATAGGGCAATGAGCTCTTTCTTTTCTAATTCGTGTTTTGATAAGGGCAGTATGGCCAAAGTAATACCTAGACCTGCTTTAGCTGCCTGTATTCCTGCTTCATAGGAGTCAAAATGTTCTGACGCTATCGTCTTATATTCAGCATGTTTGAGTTTGGTTTCTGATTTGAAATAACGCCACCAATCATCCTGTTCAGGGCGACAATGAATTAGACTTTGCGTTTGCCAATTTATTTCATCTGCAAGTTCTTTACGTTCAAAATAGTCTGGTGAGCAGGCAAGAGCGAGATAGGCTGGAGAAACGAGACGAGCGTTAGTGTCAGGTTTAGCCGTAAATCGAATAGCGGCATCTAGAGCATGTTTTTCAAGGGATACATAGCTCTCGGAAGCTTGCAGCGCTAATTTGATATTAGGGTTAGTGTTATGAAAGTCTGCTAGGTTTGGAATGAGGTACTGATTAGAAAGATAGGTCGTAGTGGTTAACTTAATAGGTTGATTCTTTTGTGAACTGATAAAGTCTTGAAAGCCTGCTTCATATTCCTGTATCACATGCTCAGCTAGGCTCAAAAAGCGCGAACCTGCTGAGGTTAAAGTAAGTTGCTTCTTGTCTCGATTAAATAAGTTAGTAGATAGGTGTGTTTCTAAACTCTTAATCTGTTGGCTAATCGCACTGGGTGTCAAATATAGCTCGAAAGCAGCTTCCTTAAAGCTCATATGCTTAGCAGCCATGACAAAGGTTTTAAGGTATTGAATTGGCGGTGCTTTTTGCATATCCATTGAGCGAATTTCCTGTTGAGTTAGATTTTCTAATCTCATCATAAAATAAGATCGTTTGTGTCTAAAGCTTGAAGGCTTTTATTATCTTTACACATGGTTCCCTAGACCCAATTCAGATAATAAAAGTGCAAAGGAGTTTAAATGCCAGATAACTACGTAACATTCGAGCAAGCTAAGTCTCTTACAGGTATCAAACTGCAAGTGATAAAAGGTATTCCTAGTCCTTGGAGTGAAGCGGCTAAAGCCATTTTAAATTTGAAAGCGATTCCTTATACCCCTGTTGCCTTCGATGCCTTTAATCCTGAACAGCAAGCTTGGTTTGAAGCCAATAATGCACCTTCTTTAAAACCTGAAAATGGCCCTGCTTTGAGTGATTGGTTAGACATACTTAATTTTGCAGAAGCCTATTATAAAAACAGCTCTCAAGAAGAAAGCAGCTTATTACCAGGAGATAATGCAGAGAGGGAAGAGCATCTTGCTTTATGCCATACACTTTGTAGCAAGCATGGTTTAGGTTGGCAACGCCGCTTGCAAAGTGTCCACCTGGGTTTGAATGAAGCGGGTGGTTTTCCTATCAAGATAGCTCAGTATTTAGCGGCAAAATATGGTTATCATGCTGAAGATGTTGTCGTGTATGAGTCTGAAATAGTCCGTATTTTAGATCTATTAACTGCGCGTCTTAAGAAACAAGAATCTCATCAAAAACACCAATCTCATCAAAAACAAAAGCCTCTTCAAAAACTCGCTTCAGACAATCAAGAAACGAGAGAGTCCATTTATTACTTTGGTGAAAACCTCACTGCTCTAGACATCTATAGCGCCATGTTTATGGCCTATTTTAAGCCCTTAAGTGAAGAGGTTTGTCCTATGTACCCGAGTATTCGAGTCGCATTTGAGACTTATCCTGAAATAGTGGCAGAGGCGCTAGACCCTATCCTTTTTAAGCATAGGGATTATGTTTCTGACACTTATTTTTTATCGAGTTAAGCCTACAGTGCTTAGTGATATCTCGTTATAGGGTGAGCTAACAATGCTTATTTTTCTTGATGAGGTAAAATCTTTTATACTTAGGCGCTCTGTGAGTTGCTTAGTTTTTTGTGCCTCTTGAGGAGCTCATAAAATATAAAATTATAGGAAGATAATAGAATTGAATCAGGTAATTTTAGATGCAGTTATGCTTGTTGTGAGTTTTGCTGTAGCGGGTTATGTATTAGTACTCGTTGAAAGGTTAACGCAAAAGAACGCTGCCTTCTGGTATGTGAAAATGTTGCTACTTATTAGTGTGGTTTCACTGCCCATTATCTTTATCGAAATATTTAACGGAAACTTTTATACGACTCTTTTGGCTGGCGCTGGATCGGCTTATTTCTTGTTCAAAGGTGAGGCCTTAGGTCGGCGTCAAGAATCAGAGTAAGTTTTCATTAATGCTGGTGTTTATAAAAACTAAGGCTTATTTCAAGTTTAAAACCATATAAAAAGGCGAACCTTGATTCAAGGTTCGCCTTTTTAGTTTTAATGCTTTTATCGCAACGTTTTACTGTATTTCTTAGATTAAAAACTTAAGCTGTTAGTGTTGCTTGTACTGCTGGCATTAGTTTGCTCTTACGAGACATCAAGCCTGGTAGGTACATCAAGTTAGCTTCAGTTGTGTAACTTGATGCTGTTGCAATGAATTCTGCTTTATCTTTATGTTAACCTCGAAAAACTCGCAAGAACTTGCCGAAATTAAAGTATTTAATATTAGATTGATAAGAATATTAGACTTATTTAGTTTTAAAATATAATGTGTCTGATTTTAGATTAGGGCATTTGAATTGTTCTATAAGAATGATAATCGATTAAAATTTAATATGTTGAAAACAAGCATTGTAATTAGTGCCTTTTTCTTTAGTCAGTTAGTCTTTTCTGAATCTGAAGAGTCATGCCAAACCTTCTTTACCCCTTCTCAAGTTTACAATCTTGATTCTCTAGATAAAAATCACAGGGTAAATAATGCCGAAGGAAAAATTATTCGAGAAATTAATTTTTATTTATTAGATGTATTTGATGAAACTAACGAGGATGAGAATAATTCAGTTTTTCGTTTTCTAAATAAAGTGCATGTAAATACAAAAGAATATGTCATCAAAGATCAATTGCTTTTTGGTGAAGGTGAAATTGCACAAGTTTCAACACTTGTTGAAACTGAAAGATTACTCCGTAAAAAGCATTATTTGACAGATGCTTTTATACTTCCTGAAAAGGTGTGTGGTGACTTGGTTGATATTGCTGTTATCACAAGAGATACATGGGCACTAGAGTTAGAAGCCTCATTTGGGGAGTCTGGCGGAGAAACAAATACAGGTATTGGCTTTAAGAGTGGTAACTTGCTAGGTACTGGTAATCTATTGACTGTTGAGCATTTAACAGAAGATGGCCATAGTAAAATTGTAACTAAGACCCAAAATCCAAGTTTATTTGGATCACGCTTCTCCTCTGCCGTTGCTTATGCCGATACCTCAGATGGAGAGGAAAAGCATTTAGCTCTTAATCGACACTTTTATTCATTAGACGCTAAATGGAGCTTTGAATCTGAGTTCACTAGTTCTGAATTATTAGAAAATGAAGAGCATTTAAATGGGGCTACTGGCAAATATTTTGAAAAAAATGGATTATTAAGTATTGCCTACGGTCTTTCTGAAGGGCTTATTGATGGAGAGGTAACTCGATATTATTTTGGATTTACCCAAGACAAGTTTGAATTTAGAAATGCCTATAATACAGAAGGCTCTTTACCTGATAATAGGATAAGAAATTATGGGTGGGTAGGAATAAAAACGATTGAAAATAAATATGAAAAGTTTAGAAATATCCATCAAATTCAAAGAACAGAAGATATACAGTTAGGACAAGAATTTGATTTTAACTTTGGTATAGGACCAAAAGGGTTAAATAATGAAAAAGCATTTCTCCGCTCAGACTCCTCTTATGAAAATACAATTAGTATTGGGAAGCATCATTTAACAAAAGTGGGTGTTTCGTATCAAGGTAACTATTTAACGGAAGCAAGGAAGTTAGAAAATTTTATTGTTGGAACACGATTGGATTACTACCATTACCTTACTCAAAATCAGCGATGGTACGCGGGTTTAAAGTTTGATAAAGGTGTTGGTTTAACGTCAGATCAAGCTTTAACATTTGAAGATAAAACAATAGTAAGAGGTTATCCAAGCTATCATCAAAAAGGAGATCGAAGACTTTTAGCATCTCTTGAACATAGGCGTTTTTATAATACGCACCTTTCAATATAGTAAGAGTCGGACGAGTCTTTTTTGCTGATGTCGCAAGAGCTTGGGACAGTGAAAGCAAATCTGAATCACGCCTGCTGTCGGATATCGGCTTTGGGCTAAGGTTTAGTTCAAGCAAGGTTAGAGTTGGCAATGTTGCTCATTTAGATATCGCAATCCCTCTGACAGACAAATCAGCAGTAGATAGCTATCAGTTTACTTTAAAGGCTTATCACAGGTTCTAATACAGATTGGCTTTTAAATAACTAAAAAGGCGAACCTTGATTTAAGGTTCGCCTTTTTAGTTTTAATGTTTTTATCGCAACGCTTACTGTGTTTCTTAGATTAAGAACTTAAGCTGTTAGTGTTGCTTGTACTGCTGGCATTAGTTGGCTCTTACGAGACATCAAGCCTGGTAGGTACATCAAATTAGCTTCAGTTGTGTAACCATATGCTGCTGCAGCAAGTTCTGCTTCTGCATCAGAGTAGACAACTAGGTGAGCATTTTTGGTTTTAGTATCAACAATCGCAAAGAAGATGAAATCTAAACCTTGCTTAGCTTTTTCGCCTTCCATTTCAGAAAGAAGGTCTGCTTTACGTTCTAAAAGCTGTTCTGGAAGTAGCGTTTCTGCGACACCAAAACCCACTTTCTTGCCGTTGATTTCGTAGTGTTTGAAATCACCTTTTAATACATCGTAAGTAGAAACGTCCGCTAAGTCTGATTTTGCTTCCATCATCTTTTGGCCGAAATCGTATAGATCTTCGATACCTGCGATTTTCGCTAGCTTCTCAGCATATGGCTTGTCGACAGGACAAGTAGTAGGTGATTCAAATACTAGTGTGTCTGATAGGATGCCTGCTAAAAGTACACATGCTGTTGTTGGGCTCATCTCTTTACCCATTTTCTCGAAACGATCAGCAAGAATGGTTGCAGCGCTGCCCCAAGGACGAATATCAACAGATACTGGTGTGTTAAATGTGATTGGCTGATCTTGGATAGCGTGGTGGTCGATAATGGCAACGATATCGCCGTTATCTACGTCTTTGTGTAGTTGAGTTTTCTGGTTAAAGTCAACAAGACCCACTTTTTGGCCTTCAACTTTAGAGATTAGCTTAGGTACTTCAACGCCACAGTATTCAACAACAAAGGCGGTTTCTTTGTTTAGTTCGCCAGCGCGACGTGCTTCGCCACCAAATAATTCGGCTGCACCAATTGCTGATCCAATGGTATCACTGTCAGGGCTAAGGTGGCCTAACCATACTAGATTGTCTGTTTCGTTGTTTTCTGGTGATTCTAAGTCAAAAAAAGCCATTTCTTACCCTATGTACTGCCCTAAAGTGGGAATGTTAAAAAATTGGGCCAATTATAAGCAAAAAACAGACTTTTGGTTAGACAAATTTTGTCTTGTTTACTTGGAATTATAGGTGTTTGCCTGCGACTTTAGTCTTGTATTTTCTTTACTGCTTTTTCTTCTTAAAAACTTATTTGTTCAATAGGTGTTCACTTTAAGTGAGTTTTAAAGGTTGTTGATTATTCTTCTTTTTATGTTGTAAAGCAGTTTATGTGACTGCATTATGTGATTTTACTGGTGGTTATATCTTTGTTTACGGCAAATATAAGTATGTTATTCTTTTGAAATATTCCTATACTGATATTAGAAATTTACTCCTGTTTTGAGTAAAGCACTGTTACTAAGTGCTGCTTAGATAGGTTCTTGTAGCAAATAAAAATAAGTCGTTAGGAGAATAAGTATGTTAATCGGTGTCCCTAAAGAGATTAAAAACCATGAGTATCGTGTTGGTATGGTGCCTGCGAGTGCCCGCGAGCTTATCAGTCATGGTCATCAGGTAATGATTGAAACGAATGCAGGTAGTGGTATTGGTTTTAGTGATGAAGATTACCTTGCTGTAGGTGCGACGATTAAAGCAACAGCAGAAGAAGTCTTCGCTGAAGCAGACATGATCGTGAAGGTAAAAGAGCCGCTAGCAGAAGAGCGTGCAAGACTTCGTCCTGATCAAATTTTATTTACTTATCTTCACCTTGCGCCAGATCTGCCACAAACAAAAGACCTGATTGCCAGCAAAGCGATTTGTATTGCTTATGAAACCGTAACCAGCGACAACGGTAGTTTGCCGCTACTAGCGCCTATGTCTGAAGTAGCAGGCCGTATGTCTATACAAGCTGGTGCTCAGTGTTTAGAAAAATCTAACAGTGGGCGTGGTATGTTGCTAGGTGGTGTGCCGGGGGTTTCTCCTGCAAAAGTTGTGATTATCGGTGGTGGTGTAGTGGGTTCTAATGCTGCGCAAATGGCTATTGGTATGGGCGCAAATGTGGTTATTCTTGATCGCTCAATTGATGTATTACGCCGTCTTGATGCACAGTTTGGTGCTCGTCTTGAAACAGTTTACTCAAGCAAAGATGCTCTAGAAGAACATGTTTTATCTGCTGATCTCGTGATTGGTGGTGTTCTTATTCCGGGTGCTGCTGCGCCTAAGCTTGTCACCGAAGATATGATCAAGCGTATGAAGCCTGGCTCTGCTGTTGTTGATGTTGCTATTGACCAAGGTGGTTGCTTTGCGACATCTCATGCGACAACACATGCAGAACCAACCTACATTGTTGATGATGTTGTTCACTACTGTGTCGCTAATATGCCTGGTGCTGTGCCAAGAACCTCTACGTTTGCCCTAAATAATGCCACGCTTCCATACATTATCGCGTTAGCAAACAAAGGCTATAAAGCAGCTTTGGCTGATGATGCACACTTGTTAAATGGCCTCAATGTACATAAAGGTTTGGTGACTTGTCGCAGTGTTGCAGACAATCTAGGCTTTGAATATGTAGACCCTGAAGAAGCTTTGGTCATTTAACATTTATCAAACGTTAACTACAGAGTAAAAAGTTTTCTATAAGTACTTTATTTGAGTCTTTCTCATTAATTTGAAAAAAATTAATGAGAAAGACTCTGTTTTATTATGCACTAATGTAGTTCTCTGAACGCTTTAGCTGCTTCCTCATAACCAGCTTATAACAAACAAGCAGGTGCATTTTAGCAAATACAGTTCGTTGAAGTTTTCTAGAGTGAAAAATCAGGTCTTGCCTTTCTTATAAGTAAGGTCTCTGCACTTACTTCCAATAAAAAATCTCATTATTAGTGTTATTAAATTAGCTTTTAGTGCTTATAGTTAAATTATCCATAGACTCAAAAAAAGATAATTTATCTTCTCGAGTAATTTGTAAAGATAAGTAATTATAATTCACTAGAAGCCTTCATTGGCGAATGGGACTTAATAATGAACGAAAAAAAAACGCCAAGAAAAGTTGGGAGACCTTCATCAAAAGATAAAAATGATAATGATGCAAGAAAAAATATCCTTAATGCAGCTCGAGAGTTGTTTGTAAATTTACCATATTCAAAAGTTTCTATAACAAAAATTTCAAATCTGGCAAAGACAAATCCAGCACTTGTTAGATATTACTTTATAAATAAAGAAAATTTATATCAACAAATTCTGATTTCAATTTCGAATGAGTTGAAAGTTTATTTAATGGAATCAAATTGGAAAGAAGCAAAAACACCTGTTAGGCCTATTTTATCTGCTTATATGAAGCTGTTTAAAACAAAACCTTCGGTAACAAAATTAGTATTTAGAGAAATTTTATCTGCTAATAGCTCTGAGAAAAAGAAAGTAATTGACTATCTGTTTAAACGAAATTCAGAGATGCTTTTAAAATTTATGGAGCCTTTTGGTGTAGGAGGAGATCGTTTTAAAAACCTTCAATTGTTAATAAACTTTGCTTCAGGGATGATATTTACCTATGCCTTTAAATGTTCATTAGAAGATTCCGGAATAGATGATTTTTTTTTTGAAGATTTTGAAGGAATGATTGAAGAAAGTATTTATCTTGCTGAATTAGCATACTTAAAAAATAATAAATAATAACCTTTATATCTTTATGAAGTTTTAATCTTCATATTTTATTAATTTAATAAAACCAAATCCAATAAGAGGATGTTTCAACATGCCTACAATGTCTGAATTGGCTTCAGCTAAAGCAAAACTTAAAAAGCCTAGTTATCAAAGAATTTCACCAACCATAGTACCCGATTCTGAGGAAGTTGTAGCATTGTTAAAAGCTGATGTAGCTAAAAAGAAAAAAGCTGCAATCTCAAGACTTGTTAAAACGAAACATTTATCTCAAGGTTATCCTCTGATAAATCGTAAGGCTTATTCAGAGGCATTGAGTTTATTAAAGGATAAAATAGCATCTCATGATGGAAGTATCTGTAAACGCTTTATGACGATGTTTGGACCTTATGTAGATATTGAAGCAGATCGAAAAATACTTAAGTTATTAACTAATCCTGATGCAATTAAAGATTATGTACCAAAAGAAACCAAAGAAAGAATGGAAAGTGGTGATAAATTAACCCCACGAGATAAATTTCTTATTAGGAACTCCCGTTACAAATTGAAAGTTCTATTTATGGAATTCGAAAAAATGAAAGTGGCACAGGCACAATTAGTTGAACTCAGTAAAGATATTGCATCTGTTTATGGTGGTGTAATATCTAAACCGCCAGGAGCTTATCATGGGCTTAAAAGCTTTAGCGGTGCCCTCGACAAAATTACTTTACGAGATAGGTCTTCTGATTATGGTGACCTAAAAGACGTTGCTAGGATGTCAGTTGAATTTGATACTATTGATGCAATGACAGCTGCTGCAAATTATTTAGAAGGCAGTAAGGAGTTTCATGAGCTAAAAAGTTTTCAAAAGTCCTTAAAAGACAGGTATAAGCCTAAGGGCGAGGACCCGCATCATTGTGGCGCAACAGCTGAAGGTTATCAGGATATTAAATTTTTCTTGAAAATGGATAATGGCATACTGGGAGAATTGCAGCTTAATACCAAAAGTATGCTGGTTGCAAAAAGTAAAGCTCATCATATTTATGACTTAACTCGGGCTGCCAAAGTGGATGCTGCTGGAAATGGAAAAATTACTTCGCAAGAGCTCATTGATCATGCTGTTAAAGCGTTCGATGATAAGTGGTTCTCATTTGTTTCTCCGAGAATTTCGGGTGCAAGTGCGCAGCTATTGGATATAAAAAACATGGTTAAGCGCATGGGAAGTTCAGGGTCAAGCTTTACGATTACAGCAAAAGAGCTGGCTTCTTTGAAGTTGGTTAGTTGTAAAATTTATGGCGAAATTGGGCCTCCTTCTACTATTGCCCCTTTATTAGATAGGCTGACGTAACTTTTATGTGTATCAGACCCTCCGAGTAAACTTTATATAATAAACTGACCTTTTAAAGTACATATATTTAGTGTGTTTCTCCGTTAATTAGTTATCCAAGATAATGAGTTTGTTTTCATGAAGATGGAAGCAAGCTTTTTATAGATAATCTTTTTTGCAAAACTTGACCCTATTCATTAGCTTTAATATATCAAGAGCCCCCACGGATTGGGGTTTACAGAGTGATAGACTGAGTTTAACAAGTCAGTTTAAAAATATGAGATAAGCTAAATGATTCAAAAGAGGAGTAGGTACTATGTTAATTACCATTGCGCGTTTTACCTATCCTTATGAAGCTCAAATAGCTTGGTCTAAACTGGATGCTCTTGGTGTGTCTGCTTACATTGCTGATGAGCATACAATCAATATGCAATGGTTATATTCGAACGCATTAGGTGGCGTACGCTTGCAAGTCAGAGAGGAGGATGAACAAGCCGCTCTTTTAGCCTTAGCGGAAGACCTTGAAACTGAGTTAATGCAACAAGAAGGCTTTGACGCTGAGCTGTGCCCTGTTTGTGGCAGCGCTAATACCGAGTTTTATCAGTTCGGTAAACGTTGGGCATTTTTAATTTTTTTGGGGTTAGATTTTCCTTTATTTCCTGTCAAAGAAGGGATCCAGTGCCATGACTGTGGCACTAAAAGTAAGATGTGACATTAACTTTTGTGTGCCTTTAACTCTTCTTCCTGTATTTTTAAGTGCTTTATTTTATTAGTGTTCTAATCGCCTTCTTTTGTCATTACCTCAAAAAGATACCGAATCTTAGCTTGGTGCTTAATTGATAATAATGCTAACTTACCAAATATTTTTAAGTTGTTGACCTTGGAGGATTAAGTGTCAAAGAATAAGGTTTTGTTTGACCAAATAGGTCGCTATATCAAAGGTAAAGATGCCAATAAGCCATACTTATTTGAATCTGTATTTAGCCAAGATGCTGTCTTAAAAATGATGGTTCAATCCGATAATATTTCCTTCCCAGGAGAGGTAAATGGATTGGATGCCATCACCAAAACGCTTTCCAGTGAATTTAATCTAGCTTATGAAAACATTTATACCCTTTGCTTTCTTGATACCTTCAAGCAAAGTGAGAACCTAATAAATTGTCATTGGTTAGTGGGGATGACAAGTAAAGAAACGGGTGAGGTAAAAGTGGGCTATGGGGATTATCATTGGACCTTTGAGCTAGAAGGCGAGCATAAAGTGAGTAAACTCATTATTCTCATCGAAGATATGTTAGTACTACCAAAAGAGCAGTCATCAGGCATATTGAACTGGTTAGAGTCTGGTACATACCCTTGGGCAATGACTTCAGCGACGCTAGAAACCATGCCGGATATTGAAGGCTTGTCTGGTGCTGCAGAATTTTTAGGGAAGCTTAGATAGCCTGTTTAATGATGAATGTATTTCACTGATCATCTTCTTCACTACCATGTCTTCGTCGCTATCTTCTCTGATTGAGTCATAAGCCGCAGGCGAAATAAGGTTTAATACCTTGGTATAAGAGTCGACTAACTCTCTATTTTTAATTGAGAGCTCGACTATCTGCTGTTTTGATTTATCAATCGCCATATAGGCGGCCAAATAAGAGTCTGATGCTTGTAACAACTGATTATAAATAGATACATTGTTCTTTAATGGGGCGGGGATTTTTTTAAATTCAAGCTGATTAATACACTGAATGAGATGCTCAAAGTCTTTTACATCTGCACCAAACCTTTCGATATAGCGGCGTTCAATTTTACTTTCGGCTCGTTTTTCTGCTCTTTTCTCAGATAGGATAAGTGAGATAAAAATGATGCCTAGGGTAATGGCTAACAAGGTGATTTCATACAGCATTTTCTAATCCACATTAACTCTTACAAAAAAGCGTCTAACCAAGCTTATTATTGAGTGAAATAACTTATTTTAGATAACTCTAATGTAATGTTTGATGTAAATCAATTGTGTATGAATCGCTTTTGGTTTGGTTTTTCTAGTTTTTATATAGCGAAGCTGAATGAATCTGAGGCTCACTAAACACAAATATGTACTTAGTGAGCAACTTAAATTAAGGCTTAGACTTGCTTGGAGAATGAAGCCGGCTCTGAATATGATAGTGTTTTATTAATCGCGTCAAAATCAGGATTAATCTTATCTAAATATGGGATGACCTTATCAATAAGGTCTTGCTGGTGTGGCTGGATATCCTGTTGTCCCCATAGGGCAATTTCTTCACCAAGTTTATCTACTACTGGGCTGGTTTGGCCATTTAAGGTTTCTATGACCGCAAGTCCACAAAAAGGCACATAGCTTTCTGAATAACCGCCTTCGTGAGAGTAAACAAGGCGACCCTGACAAAGGCGTTCTGCTGCTTCCATCAGTTGTAACGTCATAATGCGATAACAATCTGAATTCACTATCATGGGGCCAAGTGGGTCTAGCGCAGCAGCATCAAAGCCACAGGCAACAACAATCAGCTCTGGCTGAAACTTATTAAGCGCAGGCAGAATAACTTGTTCCATCACTTCAAGGTACGCGCCATTACCACAGCCTGCAGGAAGCGGCACATTGAGATTATAGCCTTGGCCTTTACCTGCTCCGTTTTCTTCTAGTGATCCTGAGTTCAAAGGAAAGTTATTGTCATGGTGAATCGAGATAGTTAATACATCATCGCTTTCATAAAAGGCATCTTGGGTACCATTACCATGATGAACATCCCAATCGATGACAACGACACGCTTAACGAGCTTTTTCGCTTGAGCTGCCATAATCGCAATGGGGATATTACCAAGCAGACAAAAGCCTGATCCTTCATGGGCTCTGGCATGGTGACCCGGAGGTCTACCTAATGCGTAGGCATTTGTTACCTGACCTGTCATGACCGCTTCAATCGCTTTCATCGTCATACCTGCTGATTGTTTGGCTATATCGAAACCACCTTGTGCAAAAGGGGCTCCATCTCCAGCGTCACCTGCGCCTTGAGAACTGGCGAAGGTGAGATCTGTAATATAGTCAGGGGTATGAAAGCGTATTAAATCTTCATACTCAGCAGGTTCTGCTTTTAATTCTGTTAACCCTTCTAGTACACCGCTTACCTCTAGTAGGTTACGTAATCGACGTTTGGTTTCAGCGTTTTCTAAGGCCTTATCTGGCTGGAAATAAATGCCAACATCGTTATAAATTGATCTTGGGCCCGGGTCATGCCACATACAAATTTCGTGATATAGGAAGCCTGTGTTTTGTTTCATTATAAGTATCTCTTGGTTTAATTAGGCCATTAGGTAAAAGAGTGCAGCAGATATCGCTCCTGCGATGGCGGCATAAGGTAACTGTGTTAAAGCATGGCTATAAGGAGAGCAACCTGCACCTTTAGAGGTAATCACAGTCGCATCCCCAAAGAAGCAAGCATGGCTACCAAATACACCTGCAGAAATAAGTGCTCCCATTGTCATTGGAATATTGGCATCAAGCGCTTGAGCTAATGGGAAGATAACGGGAAGAGCGATAGCGTAAACACCCCAAAAAGATCCAGTTGTAAAGGCGAGTACTGAAAGGACTAAGAAGGTGAGTACTGGTAACCAAACTGCATCCATGAAAGGAACGACTTGATCAAGTACATAAGGAGATAGCCCCAACTCATCATTAACTCTTTGTAGAACAAAAGAGGCTAGTACCACTATCATTGGCTGAATCATGGTCGAGAAACCGTCTAGTATTTGGTCGACGAGCTTGCCAAGAGAGCCCAATTTTTGGCTGAGGAAAAGAGGTACGGTAAAGATTAGTGCGAAAACAATACCGTTAAGAGTGTTGTAGTCGAAGTACCAAGTCGCCACCATAAAAGCGATTAGAGGCAAAATAAAGTTGCGTATTTTTGGGTTGCTAACGGTACGAACTTCTATCTCATCTTCTTCTGGTATTTCTCCTTTAGCAGCGCTAGCCTCGGCCTGTTTCATCGCACCAAGGTTTGGAATCCAACCCATGCTAACAAAAGGCACCATGAGCACTGCAATCCAAGCGTAAAAAATATAAGGAATGAGATCCAGATAACCATTAAAACCAGTACCTGCCGCAAAAACACCATTAGCTTCAAATAAACCAATTAAAAAAATAGCCCAAGTTGAAATAGGTACAAGCACACACATAGGTGCTGCGGTTGAATCCACCACATAGGCAAGCATCTGTCTGGAAACCTTGTACTTATCGCTTAGCTTTTTCATAGAAGAGCTAACAGCAAGCGCATTAAGGTAGTCATCCACAAAAATCACTAGCCCCATGATCCAACTCGCAATTAGGGTTTGAGAGCGATTTTTAGCGTACTTGCTGACCCAGTTACTAAAAGCGAATGTACCACCAGAGTAATTGATCAGGGCAATTAAGCCGCCAACTAAAAAGGTAATTGTGATGATCCAAGCGGTAATGCCATCGCTCAAAACTTGGATGTTAGTATCTATCATGCGCTGGAAGATGTTAGCAGGTTCTAGTAATAGAAAGCCGACTAGGCTCCCAAAGAGAAGAGATTCGATGGATCTGTGGGTAATGATGGCAGAGACAAAAACCGCTATGACAGGTAAGAGGACAAACCAGCCATAGTCTTGATCGACAATAATGCTATTACCATAAAGGGCTAGGCCCATGGTGAAGATTGCAAAGCTAAATTTGAGTATATTTTTCAAATTAGCTCCCGACCTTGTTGGGGTTAATTCGGCAGTTTTCATAGTGTTATCCTAATTCTTAGATTTATTATTATTGGCTTAAGATAAGCTTCCCATGCTAAATCAAAGTAAACGATACCCTTATTTCATTAGGTGTCAGCTTTAATGAAAGCTATTACTGGTAATTCAACAAATTAAGGATAATTATCATAGGAGGCGGCAATATAAGATTGAATTAGAGAGGCTGTTTATCTTATGGAGTTTAGAAGCATAGAGTGGCATAAACAAATCGCAAACATGATCGATGCCATTGGTAGTTCTGCGTTTCCTGATGTCATTATTGATGTGATTAATCAGGTCGTGCCTTATAACCAAATAGTGATCATCTGTTACCACAAAGGGAAAGCTCCATCTTTCTGGCACTCTAAAGTGCCTGAAGTTCGCAAGAAAGCTGTGCTGGATCAATATTTAAATGGCTGTTATTTACTTGATCCTTGGTTTCATGCCGCCCAAAGAAACTTGCCGCAAGGCTTGTACTTGCTACAAGATATCGCCCCTGATGACTTCTTTGTTAGTGAGTTTTATCGAGAATACTATCAAGCAATTAAGATACAGAATGAGGCTGTTTTTGCCGTTAAACTAACCGATGATATACAGATTCAAATCTCCATGGGTCTCATGGAAGATGAGGTTTCAGAACACACCTATAACAACTTACTTGCTGTTTCTCCTGTGATTTTTTCAGCGGCTTATAAACATTGGAGCAAGACACTGAATTTAGATTCAGAAGTGAGTCAAAGAGCAGCTATTATTCATGAGCATGTTTCACATACTTTTAAAACCTTTGGTAATCCAGTGCTAACGGATAGAGAGAGGGAAGTTGCTCTATTAATTATTCGAGGTTACTCCTTTAAAGCCATTGCCGAATTACTTGATGTGGCATTTGGTACGGTTAAGGTCCATTGTAAAAATCTGTATAAAAAACTAGATATCAATTCTCAATCTGAACTCTTTTCACTTTTTATTGATGCGGTAAATTTCTTGGAAATTGATGTAGAAAAGTGACCCTCAAGCCCCTTTTTATGAGTAATGATTAGACATTATATTTGAATATAAAATTTTAATTTATCCATGAAAAATGAATAAAAACTAAAATTCATACAGAATTCTTTCATTTGTCTGACAATTTTCTTTCTTATCGTGCAAAAAACAAGCGCATGTAAATCTCAAAATTGTGATTTCGTTCTATTTTTAATCACTATTCCTGACCAAATGGTAAGAATTCTTTTTTCTTGCACATTTGGTCAGGATTATTTCTTGATTTGTAATCAAATGTGAATGCAAAATGATTGCCGCTTTTTGGATACAGGGAAAACCTAACGGCTTTCTATCAGTGATGTTGTTACAAATTGGATTTGCTCCTAAAGCTAGAAAAATATTTATAAAAATTAATTAAATACTCTTGGGAAACTTCTAATGCGTAAGAATCTTTTAGTTTTAGGCGCTGCAGCTGCACTTTCAGCACCTGCTTTTGCTGCTGATTATACAGATGGCGATATCCATAAAAACGATTACTCTTGGTCTCAGTTCAACCTAATGTATTCAGATGGCGAATTGCCAGGTGAATCTGATCATGACTATATTGAAATGGAATTCGGTGGCCGTTCAGGCATTGTTGATCTATATGGATACCTAGACATCTTTAACATCACATCTGATCAGGATAGCGACAAGCAATCTAGCGATAAAATGTTCTTGAAACTTGCGCCACGTTTCTCTCTAGATGCTATGACAGGTAATGACTTATCTTTTGGTCCAGTAAAAGAAGTTTATATCTCTACTTTGTTTAACATCAGTGGTGGTGTTGATGCAGATGGTAAAAGTGATGTAAATAACTACTTTGCAGGTATTGGTGCAGACGTTGAAGTGCCTTGGTTCGGTAAAGTAGGCGTAAACCTATACGCTTTGTATGATCAGTCAAATAGACAAATGAATGGTTACCAGTTCTCAACTAACTGGTTCAAACCATTCAAACAATTTGATAACTCTTTCATTGCATACCAAGGTTATCTAGATTACCAGTTCGGTATGGATAACGATGTAACTCTTGGTGATGCAACTTCTGGTGGTGCTATGTTTAACGGTATCTACTGGCATTCAGACCGTTATTCTGTTGGTTACGGCCTGAAAAGCTACAACCAAATCTATGGCATTGAGAACGGTGCTTCTAATGTTAAATCAACAGGTAACTCACACTACGTTGCTTTTACATACAAAATCTAATTCTGATTTAGATTTAGATTTAGCTTAATAGGTAGAGAGGTTACCCTTTTCTTTTTTACCTCTAAGCGCTCAAAAAGTCTTGTTGATTTTATCAGCAAGGCTTTTTTGTTTTTATTCTCCCGTCCTGAAATACCTTTTTAAGCCCTAACGTACTGGTTTTATTGAATATTTTTATCTTATAATCACAGATATTTCATTTGTATAACTTTTATACGTAAGCAATAAGACACAAAAAGGAAGAGTCATGTCATTTTTTAAAAAAGCTTTAGGTGCAGTGGGTATTGGCGCAGCAAAAGTGGATACTATTTTAACTTCATCGCAAGCCATGCCAGGTGGTGAAATTGCTGGATTGGTTAAAATTAAAGGTGGAAAGATTGAACAAAGCATCAATAAGATCGACCTTGAGATTCTATGTACCTATAAAAAGGAAACAGAGATAGAAGATTCAGAGGGAAATAGCAAAACGGTAACTGAAAAGAAAAAGCATAAGCTGAATGACTATAAGCTAGAAAAGACCTTTGTGATTAGTCCGGGGGAAGAAGTAGAAATTCCTTTCTCTATGACTTTGTCAGAAGATGCTCCCTTAACGATTAGTGATCAGAAAAATGCTTGGGTTTCAACTAATCTAGATATAGACATGGCACTAGATAAGTCCGATAAAGATTATATCCAAGTTATCCCTAATACGTTGCAGCAAGCAGTGTTGAATGCTTTAGCGGCAATGGGTTTTAAACTATATGCATCCGACTGTGAAGCAGCAAAATCTCGAGTGCCTTTTGTGCAGGACCTTGAATTTAAACCTCACTATGGAGATTTTCAAGGTCGTTTAGATGAGCTAGAAGTAATCTTTTTAAATCGTGGTAACCAACTAGAGCTGATGATTCAAGTGGATCGTAAGGTGCGAGGCTTAGTTAGTTTACTGGAGGAAGAATTAGGTTTAGATGAAACGAATCTACGCTTATTAATTAGCGAGGAAAATTTAGAAACCTTACCTGAAACTCTTTATGCCATGATAGACAGGCACTGTTAATTTAAAGCTTGGCACTCATTTGATATGGGTGCCAACACTCTTTATTAGCTCTTTTTTATCTCTTTTTCAGATAGGCATTTTAAGCGGCTTGTGCTGTTTGTTTAAGGGGACGTAATAGCTTGCCTGTTTCTATACGTGTTTTAAGGGCCTCTATTGTATGACCTAGACTGACTGCCAATTTATTTTTCAATACTAGAGCATGCAATAAACTACCAAAAATGCCAAAGCGTAAAGTGTATTGAAAGGTCACTGTGAGTTTGCTTTGTTGGTTACCCACTTTCTCGATAGAAAAGTCACAAATACATCTCGCCATAGGGCCAAGCTTTTCAAAGACAAATTCAAAGCCTTTGCCTTCATGCCATTGAGTCACTGTCTCTTCTACTGTTCCAAAGCCTTTAATATGACAAACTCGGCCAGAACCCACACTTTGATATTTATCGTTTAAAGCGACACTGTGATCAACACTAGGGGCCCAAGTATAAACATTATTGAACTCTGAAATGACTGCCCATACCGCTTCTTGGGTGGCATTAATTGTGATGGTTTTTTGTAAGTAATATTTCATATTAGGATTTCTGCGCATGGCTAACCTCATTCGTTTTTGATGCATTGCAAAGAGTGCTTTGCTTAAGTGGGGCTAAGTGTATGCTTGATTTGGTTGCTTAATAACTGACAAAAAATGCAAGATAGTGTTGAATAAATGCACCATGGACTGCTGCTATATTTTGTTAAAATACTTTTTTAAGTTTGTGAGGTTGCTAAGTGCTAAATTGGGATGATTTAAAGTTCTTTCTGGCTGTATGCCGTGCAGGTTCAATTCGTGCCGCAGCCCAAAGTTTAGGGGTTAATCATGCAACCGTTTCTAGAAGAATTAATAACTTTGAAGCTTCTTTAGGTGAGCGAGTGTTCGATCGAACTCAGCAAGGTTATGTTCGTACCCGCCTAGGGGATGAAATTTTTGAAGAAGCTTCATATCTAGAAGAAAGGCTCAGCTCGATAGATCGTAAAATTGTCGGCAAAGATGAAAACCTAGAAGGTGAAGTGCGTGTCACCATGCCTGACTTATTAGGTCAGCACTTATTGATGGAAGGGATTGTCGCTTTTTGCCGACAGTACCCACTTATTGATATACAAATCAGTGGCACAGTGAAGCTGCTTAATTTAGCGAATAGAGAAGCTGATGTGGCTTTTCGAATCTGTGATACACCACCAGAGTATTTGATTGGCAGGCGTTTGGCCTATATCCATAGAGCATGTTATATCGCCCGCGAGTTTGAAAATAAACTGACAGACTCTAGCTGGCTAGCCAGACAAAAACTGATTGGCTGGACGGATAAATACCAAAGGCCAATAGGCGTTTTAGCCAGTGCGTATCCTAGATTTGATGTTCAACATAAAATTTCAAATGGTGATTTCCAGCTCAAAGCCTGTGAATCAGGATTAGGTATTTCTGTATTACCTTGTCTGATAGGCGATGTGAATGAGAGCTTAGTGCGTGTGCCTCCCTATGTTACTGAAAAAAAGTTTGAACTTTGGGTTTTAAGTCACCCAGATTTAAGGAAAAACGCAAAAATTCAAGCTTTTGTCCGTTTTATGACGGATTACGTCTTGGATAAAAAAAGCTTAATTGAAGGAGAGGAATACAACAAAAATTGGCTTGCATAGGCTTAGACTTATGTCACTTTATAAAGGTTTTCGATTCGTTTTTCAGCCACATTAAAACATTCTGTGAGCAACTCCTGATCTATATCTTTTCTCAGCTTTGTTGAGGGATTTCTTTCACTTTGTACAACTCATCGGACAAACGAGTTGGTCTAAACACTATCTGGTACAAACGTCTTGATTGAGGCACAAACTTTCCTTCAATGCTTAAATATAAAAGTTTAAAAATGAATTAGTAAGTTGTGAGGAACATTTGTTCAATCATACTGTTTAAGGCTCATTTAAGTAAAGTGGTTGATAAAAGTCAACTAAATAGATATAGTTGATAAATAGCAACTAAGCTTATCTGACTGAGTTTTAAAAAGAGAAAAAAATGATCGAAATTACCCGTGGAAATTTGTTAAAAAAAGTCGCTATAGCGGCCTTAGCTTATACCTTTATTGAAGCATTTATTGCAGGCATTGGGCGCCGTTTAATTTTGTCGGACTTTTATGCCAATTCAAATTATTTTGACACTGTTGAGCCGAGTCTAGGTGCGTTTGTGTATGGTATGAGTATACATTTGATGACAGGCGTTTTGGTCTCTATTTTATATGCAAGGCTATGGATAGCAGGTGGAAAAGAGCGGCCAGCTTCACCAAGAAACTACAGCGTTTTGATGTTTTTACTACATTGGGTACTGGTAGTGTATGGCTATTTAGGGAAGCATTTTATCAATAATATTGCTGCTTTTTTGTCACTTGAAGCTTTATTTGTAGCATTAACTTTTGTCTTTTACTCTTTAGTTCTGAAAAAAGTATTTCAAGTCTAGTTAAGAGTGTTCATTTTAAATAATGATTGAGTTTGGCAGACCTTTATTAGCTCAAAAAGGCTGCCAATTCATTTGTATTACAAAATTAAAGCGCACTGACCATATTTAATAATATGGCTTTTGCTTTGTGTGCTTCTGCTTTTTGGTCTTCACTATCACTAATTTGGTAAACCATTTCGATGAGTGCGCCAATTATCATGCTGGCGGCTAAATTAATCTCATCTGTTTTTATTTTATTTGCCTGTTTCATTTCTGTTAATAGGTGTCGGATTAAGCTGATGCTGCTTGCTTGTTCTTTCTCTCGCCATTCCTGCCAACCGAGCGCTAAAGGGCCTTCTTTTAAAATAATACGTTGATAATCTTTCTCTAACGCTATTGTCAAAAAACAATCTATCGCAGCATGCGTCTTTGCTTCTGCATCTAATTCCCCTTCTAAAGCTTGCATTATTATGAGTGTCGCAGAGCTTAGTTCTTGATCAAACACTGCAGAAAACAGCGCCTTTTTGGTTTTAAAGTGATGGTATAAAGCCCCTTTTGTCAGTCTTTCACTCAGGGCTACTTCATCTAAAGAGGTTTTTTGATAACCCTTTTCGATAAAGTTTTTTCGAGCTGCCAGTAACAAAGCTTCACGGGTTTGCTCTGCGTATTCTTTACGTCTAGACGGTTTATTCATAAAGGCCTTTTATGTCACTTAAGAGGGAATGAGGTGATAAATGATGACCGCCTCATTGCAATAGAATGACGTTTATTTGAAGGGAGGAATATAACAAAGGTTTTTAACATACTCTAAGTATGTTAAATTCTTTGAGACTTTAATGGGAGGATGTCCTTATGAAAACCGTTAGATTAGATACAGGCACAATGCGTTATCAAGATCAGGGTGAAGGTGTGACGTTACTTTTTATGCATGGAGCGCTATCCAATCATCAAACTTGGCGAAAGCTCATAGGCCCTTTATCAAGGTCATATCGGTGTATTGTGCCCGATTTGCCTTTAGGGGCCCATTCTAAAGCCATGCCAGAAGATGCAGACCTTTCTCCTGCTGGTATTTCAAAACATCTAGTTGCACTTTTAGAGGCGCTTGCTTTGGAGCAAGTTGTGATTGTCGCGAATGATACGGGCGGTGCTTATGCACAAATCTTTGCGGCTAGTCATCCAGATAAGGTAGCAGGGTTAGTGTTAAGTAATTGTGATTGCCTAGATGTATTTCCGCCAAAGACCTTTTCTATGCTGCAAAAGATGATCAACTTTCCTGGCTATACCTTTGTAATGGCCCAATTGTTTAAAATCGAATCCTTTTTAACCACGCCAAATGTAATGGGCTTGTTATCTAATACTTTAACAGGTGAGCAAATAAGGCATTTGTATGTGGCGCCTTTTATTAATAGTGCCAAGGTGAGGCGAGACTTTCAAAAAGTGGTCAATACTTGGTCGGAAAAACACACCTTAGCAGCCGCAGATGCGCTTAAATCGTACGTTAATCCAGTATTGATTATGTGGGGTGATGAGGATAAAAAGCTTTTTCCTATGACGTTAGGGAAGCGCTTAGCAGAGGTTTTTCAACAAGTTGAGTTTTACCCAGTAAATGGCGCAATGACATATGTGCAAGAAGATCAAGCTGATGAATTTATCAGGCTACTAGAAGGGTATCTTGTAAGGCATTTTAACCTAGCTGAAAAACAAGCATCTTAATCACTTTCACTGGCTGCTAGAGAAGGGCTAGCAGCCAGCGATTAGAAAGGGAGTTAACTTTAAACGGCTAATTTTCTGTTAGGTTCTCTATACAGGTTAGAAGTGTTTGAGTAGCTTGATCTACCTGTTCTTTGGATAGGGAAGCTATCATGTTGGCTTCTATTTTTAATACTGTCTCATCTGCTAACGCTTTAGTTTTCTCTCCTAAATCAGTGATTTGAGTAATAAGCCTACGTCCATGTTTAGGGTCAGCAGAGCGGACTAATAACCCTCTTTTTTCCATGGTCGTTATGATGGCTTGCATTGTTTGAGGGCTCACAAAAGCTGCTTTTGCTAAATCTGCATTTGAACAACCAGGCGAAAACTCTACTGCGGATAAAACTGCGTACTGGGGCATAGTTAGGTCGTTGGATTTAAGTGCGAGATCCATTTTGGTTCTTAGGCTTTGTTGTGCGCGTTTAAGAATATAGCCGAACTGTTTTGAAATAGAATCTGGCATCGGTGTGCTAGACATGTCAGTACCCTTATATTAATATCAGTGTCCTTATATTGTATTATTTGATCGGAGTAGACGCAATGACCACGATAAATCCTGAAGATGCTTTACTAACCCTTATTAATACTTTTGATGTAGACCCTGATAAACAAGAAGCGCTTATTGAATCATTGAGAGACACAACTGACCGTGTGATGTGTAAATTTGATGGCTTTGTATCGGCGAACTTGCATAAAAGTTTGGATGGCTGTCAGGTTGCTAATTATGTGCAATGGAGGAGTAAAACACATATGGAAGCCATGATGTCAGATCCAAAGGCACGGGCCTTAATGGCTGAATCCGCACAAATAGCGAATAAAATTACGCCTATTATTTATCACGCCGTTTATTCTAAAGAGGCAATTAGAGTATGAAGTATTGGCTAGGAGTTGTTAGCCTTGCTCATGTTGAAATAGGTGTTGCTGGTGGTTTTTGTCAATTCAACCATGGAAAGCGTGCACCACTTGACCGTATGTCACTTGGAGATAGGTTTGTATATTACTCTGCGAAAGAGACGATCAGAGGAGGGCATGCAATTCAGTCCTTTACGGCTATCGGGGAGGTGCTGATGGGAGATGTCTACCAGGTTGACTATAAAGGTTTTAAACCTTTTAGACGTGATATTCATTACTTTCCATCTTCACATGCTATGATTCGCCCTTTATTAGGAGAATTAGATTTTACCCGTGGTAAGGAAAAAACTTGGGGACAAGTGTTAAGGCGAGGCTTTTTTGAAATAAGCGAAATGGATTTTAAACTTATTTCTCACTCAATGAAGGCTGAATTAACCTAGTTTAGTGAGTCTAAAGCGGGCTTAAACCACAGCTCGCTTCTATTTAACGGCGTTTCTGCAGGAATAAACGGATTCTCTAAAGTAATAAGTCTACGCTTGCCAAGCTCAGCTTTACGAATCGCATCAGCATTATATTTGTTAAAAATAGCCTCAAAGCTGCCATCTTTTATCATTCTTGCTAACCCAGCTTCTAACCTAATTGCTAACTTCTCGTTTTCCTTAGAGGTGAAGAAGTAATAGGGCCAAGGGTAATATAGGACAATGCCATCTTCTATCGTTAAGGTTGGGTTGCTTTCACCATGCACAGCGTATTCTTTATATATTTCATTCACGCCTCTTGGAAATAAGTTAAAGCGTCTTGGTCCTATCAGGCTAAATAATGTGGTGTAGGGTGCATAACTTACAGGAATATTATTGTGCTTATAAACGTCTATATCACCCCAGCCTATGCCTTGTCCGACATGAAACTTTTTAAGGTCGTCTACCGTGTTAACTTGATCAAAAATGATTTGATGCTCTTTGTGAATAAAGCTGATTCTGTAACCTAAAATACCTTTACGTAATGGGATACGGATGGGCCTAAGTTCTTCTTCTTTTTTAGGTGAGGTGGAACTCCAAATAACATCAATAATTTTGCCAGATTTTACTTCTTGAAGCATTCTTGATTCAGTCATGGGGAAAGGAGTAGGACTTAATTCGTAATCACCAAAATCAGGACGAGTTATGTCTAAGGCTTGCTCAAGTATTTCGAACAAATCCTGAAAGCGAGTCTCACGAATGTTCTCCATAGAGGGGTAAATGACCTTTTGTACAGCTAAGCCGTTTGAGCTTAGTAAAACAAAAGATAAGACTAATATGAGTTTGTTCACTCTTAAATAAGCCTCCTTTAGGTCGCTATGAAAACCTTGTTTTGCGTATAGCCTTAAGCTAATCATAGGTATTTAATCAGTCCTTTGGCTAACTATGCCAGTCGCTCAATCATAGTACAAATCTACTATCGATTGCATGCTTTTATCTTTCACTAGAAAGCCAAGCCCCTTGTTTTTACACTCTATTTATCTTTCATTGCTACTTGTACTGAGTTTGCAATCTCATCCGCTAAATCTGGATCTTGTACTGCACGGGCCAAGGTAACACCACCAATAATCATGGCAAGCTTAGCCCAGGTTTGAGTATCAACTTGTGCTGATTCAGTGTCGGGCTCTTGTTCTGACATAGTCCTTGCTGCTTTCAATAATTCTTGTTGAAACAGGGTTTTTGTTTCGTCATCAGAACGAATTACTTCAGGAGTCAGGCTTTGTAATGCACAGCTATCATTCAATTCTGTGCGACGCTTTTCACCTAAATAGAAAGCAATAAACTCCTCAAGCCAAGTCTCACCATATTCTTCTTGGAATTGTTTTAATCCTTGATCAAATTGAGATATCCCTTCTGTTATAACTTCTTTAAACGCACCAGATTTAGAACCGAAATGAGCGTAAAAAGCGCCAGATGTGACGCCAGCTTCATTGGCTAAGCCATTCACCCCAGCGCCGCTATAACCATGTTCACGAAAGGTTTTGTGCATAGATTTTAGGATTTTTTGGTGTGTTTGTTGTTTCTTGGTCGCCATGGAAATCTCATAAAACTGATGAAGAATTTGCAGTATAACATTTTAAAATATAACGATCGCTATTTTATTTGTTGACAATATAGTGATCGCTATATTAGTTTAAATAGCGATCACTATATTTTAATTTAACTTTTATTGGAGATATTATTATGCCGCTTTCTTTAATGTTAACTGAGGGTGTTCTACCTAAGGGATCAGAAAAAATTGCTATCGCTAAAATTACGGATGCCATGCTCAAATGGCACGGTTTAGTTGACCATCCAGTGATGAAACCTAATATCACTGCTGCGTTTCATGTCTTGCCTCAAGGCAGTACCTTTTCTGGAGGGAAAGAAATATCAGGGGTGTGGATAGAGTGGAAAGTACCTGCTTTTGCCTTTACTGAGAGAGAGGTTCAAGTGGGGTTCGGCCGAGATGCGAGCGATATAATACGTGAGTTATCTGGCTTTAAACTCCCTAAAGATAATATCTATATCAATGTTGTTCATGCTGTTGATGGTCTCTGGAATTTTAATGGTGAGCCTATGACAAATGCTGAAATAGGCGCTGCAATTTCTAGTTAATTCGCTCAGTAAGGCGAAGCTTAAGTTTCCTTAGTTTTCGCCTTACTTTTTATTAATGATGATAATAAGCATGCTTGAAAGCCTTGAAGGTGAATATGATGGATAAAGCTAAACCAAGAATCTTGCACACCATGTTACGTATTAGCGATATGGCCAACTCAACTAAATTCTATACCCAAGCTTTAGGGATGAAATTACTTAGGGTGTTAGAGCAACCGAGCGAAAAGTACACCCTATTATTTTTTGGATATGAAGATGAATCAAGTGCCGCTGTAATCGAATTAACTTACAACTATGGCAAGTTAGATTATGAGTTAGGCAATGGTTTTGGTCATATCGCTATCGGCGTTGCTAATATCAAAAGCGCCATAAATCGAATCCGACACTTAGGTTATGCGATTGAGCTAGAGCCTAAGAAATTAAAGGGTAGTAATGAAATAATTGCCTTTATATCCGACCCAGATGGTTACAAAATTGAATTGATTGAACGCTAAAAAGCACGCTTTAAGCCTTCACTATATTGCTTGAAGGCATTAAGCATATCCATGAATTGACTGCATAGGGTCATTTGTAAAAGCGGAGACAAAACTCGCCCAAGAAGCTTAAGTTCAGGTTTAGCGCGAAAGATAAGTAAGGTGCGCGCAGGTGAGATTTCACTTAGTTGAAAACTTGCATGGTTACCTCTGATCATGGCGATACTATGAGTGTTGATAATATCGACCTCCACCTCAAGACGTTTGTTTCCTTCATCATATTGAGTGATTCTTTCTGCTGCTTTTAGCCCCATTTCATCCTGCGTAAATTCACAGACACGACCAGAGCAAGGTGCGCCAGATAAGCGTGGTGTATGAGGCAGTTCATAAGACTTCACAACAGGTGAGTACCAATTGGCAATATTGGGAAAATCAGTTGCCATATCATGCCAAACGTCTTTGATAGGTGTATTTATCTCTACCGAAATAGCAATATTCATCATGCTGCTCTCTATAGGTTAGGGGAAGCTTAAGCAAAGATTATAACGAGAGCTGAGACCAAGAGATGCAAGCAAAAATAGATCGACTTGGTCTATTTTTAGACCAAGGGTGAGGCTAATTTAGCTTATTCATTGATATTGTGTATTTCCCTAGGGGTTTACCTTAGAATTGCAAACAGCATAATTTAGCGACTACTCAAGCTTTGGTGCTTGAATCATTAAGTAAAACCAAGACATTAAAACGGAATTCCCATGCTTGCCATTCCTTTGCCTTTTATCATGTCGTTTTTATTATTCGCCATTGCGCTTTTTGTTAAGGTAAAGAGGCCCAATGAGGCCAAACTTCCTGTTATTTTTATTCTGCTGTGTGCCCTGAGTACCTGTGTTGTGGGTTTACGTTGGTCATTTGATATAAGCTTTTTACGTTTTATTCAGCCTATTATCGCTTCACTTATTCCTATGACAGCCTGGTGCTGTTTTGCTAGAGCACATGAGTCTAAGCCTCTTACTTTACCCGCTTTTCTATTGCACTTACTCGGCCCCATCTTGGTTAGTTTAAGCGCTTTTTTTTATCAGTTTTGGTTAGAGCTAAGTGACTTACTACTGGTTAGTTTGTATGTGATTTATTGCTTATTACTATTTAAGTCATCCTTTACTATCCCAGAGGAAGTTCGTCTTTCTCAAATTGATAGCCTTAGAAATGCAGAGCGAATAGCGGCTTTGGTGTTACTTATTTCTGGTGCGATAGATGCGGCACTGGCGTTGGACTTTTTCTTTTATGAAGGTTTACATGCATCTTGGATGTTATCTTTTAGCTACCTTATTTTGATTCCATTAGTTGTCGCTGCTGTATTACATGTGGGCTTTAGTACATCTTTATCAGCCCCTGAAGTAAAAGAAGCCAATCATAAACATGAAAAAAAGGAACAAGATTTAGCCAAAACTGAGCCAGAACGTTTGAGCTTGGTACAAGATGAAGCCGAAGCGATCTTAATGAGTTTAGATCGCCTTATGCGAGAAAAAGAAGCTTTTAGAGATCCGGATCTCACCTTAAACCGTTTATCCCGCAAGCTTGGTATTCCTGCAAGGCAGATTTCTATGGCGGTTAATCAAATTCGCCAGCAAAATATTTCTAAAGTCTTAAATGAATATCGTATCGAATTTGCGAAACAGCGGTTATTGCATAGCAAAGATACGATTACGGATATTTATCTGACCTCAGGCTTTCAGACAAAATCTAATTTTAACCGTGAGTTTTCACGTATTACAGAGCAAACCCCCAGTGAGTTCCGTCGAACTGCCACTGAGAGCGCCTAGTGCTTTAAAGCATCAAATTAGATAAGAACTTAGCCTTAACCTTCTTGCTTTAAAAAAGCCAAGATATCCTCAAACATAGTGTCATGTAAGGCGGCTCGTATACTGCCAACCCCGTCTTTACATATGATGCCGTCACCTTTAGCTTCCTCTTCTAAAATGGCAATGGCATTAGGTTTACATTCTTGCATAAAGCTAAAGTGTGTCGCCTTTTCATAAACCTTATAGCGACGATTTTTCAGATTAAGGTGCTCTGCAAGGAAGCCAGATTCCTGTGCTTGAGGTAAATCCCCTATATCGATACCCGCCGCTAAAATAAGCACA
Organism: Marinomonas sp. S3726; assembly: GCF_000967665.1. Lineage (NCBI taxonomy): Bacteria > Pseudomonadati > Pseudomonadota > Gammaproteobacteria > Oceanospirillales > Oceanospirillaceae > Marinomonas > Marinomonas sp. S3726. Next base: position 212,714 of record NZ_JXYC01000006.1, read on the forward strand.
GGAGAATTAAGTTTATTTAAACTAGTTTGTGAAAAACTCCGTGCTAATCCCAAGTCTAAAATAATGGCGTTTTTAATACGACTATCCATTAGTTGAGTGTTTTCAGGTTCATTGTTTTGTTTAAAGGCGAGGCCTAACTCTTCTTTGATCTGACAAGAGCGAAAGGAGGCTAGCGTCTCACAGCCAGCAAGGTAGCCCTCTCGGTTAAACTCTGCTCCAACTAGCTGCATTACGGTCCAGCCTCCTAAAGAGTGGCCAATCGCTGAGATCTTTTGTTTATCAATATCTTGCTGCCAAATTGAATCATTTAGCAGGTAATCAAGCGTGCGCTTTATATCATTAGGCCTTTCCCACCATTTCGCTGCTTGAACCGCAGATGTATTAAAGGTGGTGGTACCTGGGTGATTAACGGCGACAGCAATAAAGCCTTTTTGTACTAACTTAGACGCTAACCAATTAAGGTTACGCCAACTGCCTCGATAGCCGTGAGAGAGTAAAATAAGAGGGCGTTTTTGCGTGTTACCGGCTTTGGATGTTTGTATTAGAAGCGGTGCATTTTTAATGACTTTAGTACCTTTAAAGGCAATATTGTCTGCAATCAATACCTGTTTTAAGGTGTCGCTGGTTGTTTTAGATTGGCCTAATTGAGGCTCTTTTGCGGCAGGATACCAGAGGCTAATCTCTAAAATTCGTTCAGGGTTTTGTGTTAGCTGTAATTGGCTAAAACCAATCTGATGAGCGGATACTAGATGTGAGAATGGCACCAGTATGATGCTGATAATAAGAAATATAAAGGCTTTCATTTAATACTCCACATTGGGTAAAAGTTAGGAGTAATATGGCTGAAAGCCAGTATAGATACGCCCTAAAGCATGATCGAGGACGTCCTAAAACAGGTTTTAGGACCTTCCCCGCGATATTCCGTGTTTAATTTATGCCTAATTTATGAGTGGTTTCACTCGACTATATAGCGTGAAGTTTATGCCTATAAAGACGAATAGAGCGGCAATAAGAAAGGTGTTATGTAAGGCATAAGTTACCTCATCAGAGCTCGCTAACAGCAACTGTTGGCTTCCTATAAAGCGAAAGAAAATACTTCCCATAAAGGCTGCCCCCGTCATAAAACCAAGATTTCTTGCAAGGTTAAGTAATGCGGATGTTACCCCTTTTGTTTGAAGGTTTGTTTGACTCATAACATCTGCACTATTAGCCACCTGAAACAATGAAAAGCCTAAGGTGATAGTAACGAGAGCGAATATATAGCCCATTACACCCGTTGCCTGATGGTTGAAAGACATTAAAAGACAGCCAAGTGTCATCAAGCATAAACCAACAAGCAACATATTCTTTGCACCGATTTTATCGCTTAATCGTCCTGCAGGAACGCCTGAAAGTGCAACGACTAAGGGGCCTGTCGACATCACAAGGCCAACTTGGTATGCGCTTAAAGCAAGCGTAATAGATAAATAATAAGGCCCAATAACAAGGCACGTCATGACTATCGAGGCTGTGATAGCAGAGCAAATGAAGCTTATTTTGAAGCCCATGTTATTAAAAATATGAGAGGGGATAAGCGGTGTGATGTGTTCTCTTTCTTGTCGTTTTTCTATATTGAAAAATCCCCAAATGCCTATTAGAGCCAAGACAAATAGGCCTATGTTTAGTCTCTCATCTAAACCTTTAAACTGGCTCGACTCTAGGCTCATAGAAAGTGCAAAAGCACTGAGTGATAAGGCTAATACTAGGTTACCTAATAGATCAAATTGTCCCTTCTTTTTGGCATTTGATAAGCCACATTTTTTAGGAAGTGATCTTGCCTCTTTTTCAGAAAGTGTTGTTTTTATCTGGGGATCTGATGGCAAAGCCAAGTAAAGCAAGCAGAAGGCGATTATCGAAAAGGGAACAATAATAAAAAACAAAGACTGCCAGCCATATAAAGATAAACTGATGCCACCAATAGCAGGCCCCAATGCCGTTCCCATGGCAGATACCGAGCCCCATAATCCCATTGCTCTCCCTGCTTTTGCTTGGCTTTTACTCATTAATGCCATAGATAAAGCGAGCATTATTGCTGCACCCAAGCCTTGAAAAACTCTTGAGATGATAAGAAGTATTAAGTTATTTGCCATCGCTCCAGCAAGGGAGCTAATGGTGAAAATAATAATGCCAATCAGTAATAAACGTCTGTTACCTAAGAGGTCTCCAAGGCGTCCTAGACTGACAATCAAACTGGTGATCACTAATAAATAGGCTGTCACAATCCATTGAACTTGTTGCATGCTGCTATGAAAAACCAAGGTTAAATTCGGTAGGGCCACATTGATCATACTGGTGGCGAGAGAAGCGACCAATACAGAAAGTGAAAGTCCTAACATCATCCAAATACTGTGCTTAACGTCTTGTGTTTGAGTACTGCTTGAGTGTTGCATTATTTTCCTCGAAATAGAGTGTGCTAGGGAATCTACGAATAGCTTAGTGGGAGTAAGAGGGTGGCGGAAGGCGCATGGTTTGCATTGTTAATATGTATATAACGCCATACATAAAAAACTCTCTGGTGTTATGCTTGAGTGGTTTGCTCATTTAAAGGAATAGCATCAAATTATGGCTAGAATCGACTTAAACCTTCTGATTGCACTCAATGTGTTGTTAGAAGAAACCAGTGTCGTCCGCGCCGCAAAAAGGCTGGGTTTAAGCCAATCCGCTATGAGTCGTTCTCTAGCAAGGCTAAGAGATGTGACGGGAGATCCACTTTTGGTGAGAGCAGGACGAACGCTTATCCCTTCCCCTAGAGCCTTAGATATTCAGCAAGAGGTGAGTCAGCTGGTTTGTGGGGCAGAAGCCATTCTAAGGCCTAGCGAATTGCTTGACCTCAACCAGCTAGACAGACGTTTTGTGATAAGAGTCAGTGATGGTTTTGTTGAAACCTTTGGTCTCCAGCTTATTCAGAAAATAAAGGACGAAGCAAAGGGTGTAAAAATCCACTTCTTACCTAAGCTATCAAAGCAGAGCACTCAATTAAGAGAAGGGCAGGTTGACCTAGACATTGGTGTGTTAGGTGCTAAAACCAGTCCAGAGGTTCGCATGCGGGCGCTTTTTAGCGATGAATTTGTGGGTGTCGTCAGCCCTGATCATATTTTGGCTAAAGATAAGGTAACTTGCACCAGCTTTGCCGCTGCTGATCATGTACTGGTTTCAAAAGAAGGAGGCTTAGTGGGGCCAGTAGATAAAGCGTTAGAGGCAATGGGTTATCAACGTAATATCACCGTTTTAACTGGTGGTTTTAGTGCCTCCATTGCTTTAGTAAAAGGTGCTGATCTGGTGGCAAGTGTTCCTTCAAAGCACACGGCCAAATTACGCAAAGGTTTACATACATTCAAACTGCCCTTTGATGTACCCAGTATTCAAGTGTCTATGTTTTGGCATCCAAGAATGGATGGTGATCAAGCCCATAAATGGCTAAGAGAGTGCGTGTTAGTTGTGTGTGGTGATGAAGTTTAATTTAGACGTACAAAAGCAATAGCAAAAGAGAAAACAAGTAGAGAGAAGGTCTCTCTACTTGTAACAGATTTTTAGACTTGAAGAGCGGTTTGCAACTGGTCTAAGACAGCATTTTGATCAAAGTCTTCAATAGACATTGTTGCCCCTTCAACTTGATGCCACTCGCCTTTGTAAAGGTAGTCATAATTGCAAATACCTGACTGCCAGTCCTGCTCTACTGAGGCACGAATTCTTAAATTCTCAACCATTTGTGGCACACCATGAACCAAAATACTGCTTGGACCTTGCCCTTCAGCGACCAATAAAATATGGGTTGATGACATAGTGGCCATGAAAGACCAAGTACCATGGACATTTGAAACTATGTTCGGCTGTGGTGGCGCGACAGCTTGAGTAACGTGGGCAACACCACTAATCGTTTTTCCTGGCGCATTCACCAGCAGGCGTAAATTCATGACAGGTGCACCTAATAATGGTTGGCCTGCAACTTTAGGTTGGATGAAATAGTTAACAGGAAAAAGGCCAGTATTTACATTTTTTTCAGACATAATAACTCCGTTTAATCATGTATTTTCATTAAGAAAGTAAAAAAACAATGCAAGCTTATTCAGCGACGTTTTCGTCCTGAAGTAATCATCGCAGGGCTAAAACTAGTCGAGTTTTTTGATTAAATTATTACGAGTTATTACCGATATGTTTTTAGGCTATTTCCTGTTTTAAAAATAAGGAGTTGGCGGCTTAATCTTGCTCTGAAAGTTTGTGAGTCTGCGGTTTATAGATTATTTTGCGATAGCCAATTTCGATTACACCTTGTGCCTTTAAAAGGTTGAGATTAATACCGATAGCTTCCTTAGTGACCCCTAGCATACCTGCCAACTCTTGTTGAGAAACGTTTAATTCGCTCGATTTTTGCCAGCGAGAAAGTTGTAATAACAGAGTATTAAGGCGCTCGTTTAAGGGTAAAAAGACAGCGTTTTCAAAAGAGCGGTTATAGTGTTCGACGTAACTTGCCAAAAGATTTGCGATGCTTAAAGTCAGTTGAGGGTCTTGTTTAATCAGTAGGTTAAGGTCTTTAGATGAGAGCTGGCCGATCAAAGATTCTTCAATGGCTAGGGCGTCATTTGGGCGCTTGCCTGAACCAAAGCAGCCAATAAAGCCAAACCATTCACCTCTTAATAAATCTTTAATTATCAGCTCTTTACCTGCTTCGTCCTGCTTTTTGATACGTATTGTGCCTTGTTTAACAAAATACAGACCATTGGCTTCTTCTCCGTGATAATGTACAAACTCATTTTTTTTATACTGATGAAATTTAAGCTTTTCAAAAATAGCGTGTTGGGTTGAGCTTTGAATACTGTCGAGCCAACCGAAACCTAATGGCGAAAATGTCTCTTTCATGGGTAATAACAATCCAGATTGTGGTTTCAAAAATAATCAAATGTCTAAATAAGTACTCCACGAAGGAGGACTTATGAAACACATATCTAATATTAAACTCATCGCCTTAGGCGCACTTTTTTCAACCAGCCTATTTGCTAAAGATTTGCCGCAGAAGTATCAAATGACGGCTGAATTTGCGGAACAAGTCGCCAAAGACGCTATCAGCCAATGCCTTGATTCTCAAGTTAATATTTCGGCATCTGTTGTAAATGACCAAGGTCGCCTAGTCTTTTTCTACCGAGGTAATAATACGGGAGCGAACACCATACATACGAGCTTTCGTAAGGCGTACACCTCAGCCAGTTTAAAAATACCGACTTCACAACTTGTCATGGCAGTGGAAGCTAAAGGCTATAGCCAACTAGGTAAAATGGAAGATGACATCTTACTTCTAACAGGTGGTCTGCCAATTTATTACAAGAAAACCCTCATAGGCGCGATAGGGCTTTCTGGAGCCCCCAACCCACTTATTGAAGAAGAATGCGGTAAACATGCCATTGCTAAATTACTAGGTGAGAAGGGCTGATTAAGACGATTCTTTGTTTAATAAACCAGCTAACAAGTTAACTGGTTTATTAAACCTAATGTCTTATTGTGAATTACTCATTGCTCTTGATTTGTTAATTGAGAGCGACTCTGTACAAGGGATTAATGGGCTTATCTACAAAGTACTCCCAAATATGTTTGTACAGCTTATGCTGATTAGGGAAGGGAGCGAGTGCTAACGCTTCTTCTAAAGAGCACCAAGCAAACTCAGTATGTTCATCATTCAATATCACGGTTTTGTTCGGCGGACAGACAAGGGTAAACACAGGGATTAATTCAATTCTATTAGTACTATCTTCATAGAAGGTTTCTAAAAACTGTGCGTTATAGAGTTCTGTTGCTTGGATCTGGGTTTCCTCATGAAACTCCCGCACAATGGCTTGTACGGCAGTTTTACCTGCTTCAATAGAGCCTGCCACATGGCATCAAAATCCACCTTTAACGCGCTTCATTAAGAGTATTTTAGTCTGGCCATCAATTTCTGAAAGCACGACACCAGATACAATGGAGGAGTTTACGGGAATCATTTTCTACCCTTAATATGTCTTTGTTAAAAGGTTTTAACGAGTCTTATTAGCTGGTTAGATTAGGTGCACTAATGGCATTTACTCTGCTTTATTGCCCCTCTAAATCATGCATGGCATCTGGCTCTTGCACGTAAAAGTGCAGGTTGTTTCTGGCATCTTTTAAAATGATGGCACGCTTAAAGAGCTGCTGGTGTAACTTCTTTTGAAACAGACTTTCTTGCTCTTTCATGCTGGCAAGGGCGGTATCGTCTTCAAAATAACAGCGTACATCTAGGCTGGCTGGAAAGTTACTGAAATTCACATCATATACAATGCCTAAGAAGCCCTTTGTTTTGTCTTCTATGCTATCTGCTCCAACGGCTGCAAAGAGTTGTGCTTCTACTACATCAACGGCAGCGATGACTTTTTGATTAAGTTTTTGGGTAACTTTGGAGTGCTTCATAGAATTAATAGCTTAATAGTTGGATAAAAAGTGCCGTCATTGTACCAGCCTGTTTTTGATATTAAAGAGGCTGGTACAATGAAGAAATAAGACTGCGCCATTAACTGTCTTTAAATAACCAATTTGTACTTGAAGTCGTGCCGCTTTGTTCGCACTGATAACCGTGAAGTTGGTTGATTTGAGCCTGATACTCAGGGTTCGAAAGTGTTGCAATAAAGGCTTGAATATCCTCATCTTGCTCTGCTTCTAATGGGTAAGCCCATAAGTAATACTCTTCAATAATAGGAGTAAAAGCTAATCCAAAACGTTTAGCGGCCGCTTCTACACCAAAGCCCACATCTGCCATGCCTGAAGCAATATAGGCAGCCACTGCGCTATGGGTTAACTCTTGGTTTTCGATACCAGGAATATCTTTTGGTGAGATGTTTTCGTTCTGTAATAGCTGCTCGAATAGTTCACGAGTGCCTGAACCTTGTTGGCGGTTTATAAAACGATAACCCCCTTGTTTAAGATCTTGAATGCTATTAAATGAAGGGCTGTTAACTTGGCTTTCATCTTTATTTCTATCTTCTTTGTTACCTTTTTCTTTATACATGAGCCCCTGCTGGCGACGAATAAAGCGAATAATACCAAAGCGTTTAGGGTCGAGTAATTCTTGATAACGGCGTTTTTGTACATCGACTTCTAGACCGATAGGCTGGTGGAAACCTGCTATTCTGCAACGCCCTTCATTGAGAGCAATCAAAGCATGGTGTGGCGCGTGGTAATGAATTTCTACCTGATAATCTCTTACATATTGCGTCATCAGAGCAACCGCATAGCCATGGCTGGCATAAATACGTACCACAGGAGCATGGTTAGAGAGCAGGCTTTGTAGTTCGACATTGAGCTCGGTCGCAAAACTTTCCATTTCTGGGTGGAGTCTGGCGTCAATGCGCTGATTACTCCATAAAAGCTTTTGCCCTAATTGAGTTAATTGTGCTCCTCGGCCTTTTTCTTTCACCACTAATGCTTTTCCAAAAAAAGCTTCACTCTTCTCTAATATGTTCCAAGCATGGCGATAGGAGAGGTCACAATCCTTTGCTGCAGCGGTTAATTTTCCTTGTTTATTAATCTGATAGAGCAAAGGTAGCAGGCTTTCATGTAGGCGTTCGCCTGCATCATTTTCGAAATCCCAACGGGGAATAATATTAATATGCATAAAAAATCATATTTGGTTGTTCACTTATGGGTGATAAAGTGAGTTTATGTGAATATTTAGCCTATATTTAATGCTATATATGCACAAAAGTACATATCTTTATTTTGATCGGGCAGAACAAAATGAGATAAAACATCATAAGAATAATGATAAAAAATCATTTTATAGTCGTTTACTGATGCCAGTCGGACTATTAACTAAATTCAGGTTCACTTTTATGGACCTGACTAGCTTGATAGAAGGTAAGTCAGTAACCGCTAGTTTAGTTAAGGCAGGCATATGACAGACGCTAACACGCAAGGCGCTGGGCAAGCAGCTCAGGCTTCAAATGGGCAAGGATTAGCGAACCAAGCAGAGATTGAATCTGTAGTGGGTCGCATACTCGTTGAACTCAAAGATATCCCCGGTCCTCTTTTACCTATATTGCATGAAGTGCAGCATCAATTAGGCTATGTGCCTGATAGCTCGTTGCCAATCATAGGTAAAGCATTAAATATCTCTCGTGCAGAAGTGCATGGTGTGGTGACCTTCTATCATCATTTTAGTAGCAAGCCTCGTGGTCGTCATATTATCGAAGTATGCCGCGCAGAATCTTGCCAATCTATGGGCGGTCGTGACCTTGAAGCTCACGCTAAATCAGCCCTAGGTCTTGATTGGTATCAAACCACCATGGATAAAGAAATTACCCTAGAGCCTGTTTTTTGCCTAGGTAATTGCGCCTGTTCACCGGCGATTCGTGTGGGTGATGAAGTGTACGGTCGTATGGATGCAGAGCAATTTGATGAAATTGTTGATGAGCTTCGCACTGTGCCTTTGGCGTTTAGCGCGAACCCAGCGGAGGTAAAATAATATGACGGCGATTGTAAAAGTCTTTATCCCCCGTGATTCTGCTGCCCTGTCTGTTGGTGCAGAACGTGTTAGTAAAAAATTAACTCAGTTAGCAGCCGAGCAAGATACGGTTGTTGATTTGGTACGTAATGGTTCTCGTGGCCTTTTCTGGTTAGAACCAATGGTCGAAGTAGACACCCCAGAAGGACGTGTTGCTTATGGCCCAGTTGCACCTAAAGATTTGCCTAGTCTGATCGAAGCGGGTCTTTTGAATAATGCCTCTCCAAGTGATCGTCAAGCGCACCCTTTGTACTTAGGTTTAACGGAAGAGATTGAATATCTGAAAAAGCAGCAGCGTCTGACTTTTGCCCGTGCCGGCATTATCGACCCTGTAAGCCTGACTGACTATAAGAGTACTCATGGCTATGACGGTTTAGTACGTGCGTTAGATATGAGCTCGCAAGCTCTAGTCGACGAAGTAAAAGACTCTGGTCTTCGTGGCCGTGGTGGTGCCGCTTTCCCAACAGGCATCAAATGGCAAACCGTATTAAATACACCAGCAGCGCAAAAATACATTATTTGTAATGCGGACGAAGGTGACTCAGGTACCTTTGCTGACCGTTTGCAAATGGAAGCTGACCCTTTTGCCTTAATCGAAGGCATGACGATCGCAGGTCTTGCGGTTGAAGCGACTCAAGGTTACATCTACCTACGTGAAGAATACCCTCACGCAAAAGATATTTTGAACGAAGCGATTCAAGTGGCAGAGCAAAATGGCTACCTTGGCGAAAACATTCTCGACAGTGGTAAAACCTTCCACCTAGAAGTGCGCATTGGTGCCAAGGCTTATATCTGCGGTGAAGAAACGGCCTTGATGGAAAGCTTAGAAGGTAAGCGCGGCATGGTTCGACCTAAGCCACCACTACCTGCTATTGAAGGTTTGTTTGGACAACCTACCGTTGTAAACAACGTTTTATCTTTATCGACCATTGCCATTATTTTGGCTAAAGGCGGTAAGTTCTACCAAGAGTTTGGGATGGGGCGCTCTCGTGGCACCATGCCTTTCCAGCTAGCAGGTAACCTGAAATACCCAGGGCTTGTTGAGACGGCTTTTGGTATCACAATGAAAGAGCTTTTATTTGATTTTGGTGGGGGTACTCGTTCTGGCAGACCTATGCGCTCTGTTCAGTCTGGTGGTCCATTAGGGGCTTATCTGCCTGAATCTCAATGGCATCTAGAAATGGATTATGAAGCCTTATCTGCCGAAGGCGCTGTATTAGGTCACGGTGGTTTAGTGGCCTTTGATGACACAGTCGACATGTTAGAACAAGCACGTTTCTCTATGGAGTTCTGTGTTGAAGAATCATGTGGTAAGTGTACGCCTTGTCGTATTGGTTCGACCCGTGGAGTCGAAGTAATCGACCGTATTCGTGCCGATGAAAACCGAGATGACAACTTAGAGCTGTTAGAAGACTTATGCGACACCATGGTGTCTGGCTCTTTATGTGCCATGGGTGGTATGACTCCTTTCCCTGTACAAAGTGCGCTTGAGCATTTTGGCGAAGACTTCCAAAAACCATCAAACAATCAAGAGGCAGGCCAATAATATGTTACATTTTTTTGATCCAAGAACTGACCTTGATAGCGAGATTGATTACGGTACGCCGCCGGCGACCTTCGATCCAACGCCAGACGCTGAGCTTATCAGCCTGAGTATTGATGGTAATGAAGTGCGTGTACCTGAAGGCACCTCTGTTATGCATGCTGCCGCTATGGCAGGTATTAATATTCCTAAGCTTTGTGCGACTGATTCCTTAGAAGCCTTTGGTTCTTGTCGTATTTGTTTGGTACAAATTGAAGGTCGTCGTGGCTTTCCTGCTTCTTGTACCACACCGGCAGAAGCTGGCATGGAAGTTAAAACACAAAACGATAAAATCGGTAAATTACGCCGCAATGTGATGGAGCTTTATATCTCTGATCACCCGTTGGATTGTTTGACCTGTCCTGCTAATGGCGACTGTGAACTACAAGATATGGCTGGTGCGGTTGGCTTGCGTAATGTCCGTTACACAGGGCAAAGCGCGATTCCAAGCCATACTCACTTAGATGAGAAGAAAGATACGTCTAACCCTTATTTCACCTTCGATGCGAGCAAATGTATTGTTTGTAATCGCTGTGTGCGTGCCTGTGAAGAAACGCAAGGCACATTTGCCTTAACCATTTCTTCTCGTGGTTTTGAATCGAAAGTATCTCCGGGTCAAGATGATGCCTTTATGGATTCTGACTGTGTTTCTTGTGGTGCCTGTGTGCAAGCCTGCCCAACGGCAACCTTGATGGAAACCTCGATTATCGATAAAGGACAGCCAGAGCATTCTGTTATTACTACTTGTGCTTATTGTGGTGTAGGTTGTGCCTTCAAGGCTGACATGAAAGGTGACGAAGTCATTCGTATGACACCTTGGAAAGGCGGTAAAGCCAACCGTGGTCACTCTTGCGTGAAAGGTCGATTTGCCTTTGGTTATGCCACTCACCAAGACAGAATTACCTCACCTATGGTTCGTGACTCGATTGATCAGCCATGGCGTAAAGTGTCTTTTGAAGAGGCATTTGATTTTGCTGCGACTCGCATTAAAGGCATTCAAGAGAAGTACGGCCGCAACTCAGTAGGCGGTATTACCTCATCTCGTTGTACCAATGAAGAAACCTATTTGGTTCAAAAACTGGTTCGAGCTGCCTTCGGTAACAACAATGTGGATACCTGTGCCCGTGTTTGTCACTCACCAACTGGCTTTGGCTTGAAAACCACCCTTGGTGAATCGGCAGGTACACAGACATTTGATTCGGTTGAAAAAACAGATGTCATCATGGTGATTGGTGCTAACCCAACCGATGCTCACCCAGTATTCGGTTCACGTATGAAAAAACGTATCCGTGAAGGGGCTAAGCTGATTGTGGTTGATCCACGTAGCATCGACTTGGTAAATGGCCCTCATGTGAATGCGGATTACCATTTGCAGCTAATGCCGGGTACCAACGTGGCATTTGTGAATGCTATGGCTCACGTTATCGTTAACGAAGGGCTAGAAGCCGCTGACTTTATTGCAGAACGTTGTGAAACAGAAGCTTTCCATGAGTGGAAAAACTTCATCGCAGATGAGCGTCACTCACCTGAAAACACAGAACAATTTACCGGTATTCCAGCAGCCTATATTCGCGGAGCAGCACGTCTTTATGCTACCGGTGGCAATGGCTCTATCTACTATGGTCTAGGTGTGACCGAGCACAGCCAAGGTTCATCTACCGTAATGGGGATTGCTAACCTTGCCATGCTAACAGGTAACGTTGGCCGTGATGGTGTGGGTGTTAATCCGCTACGTGGTCAGAACAATGTACAGGGTTCGTGCGACATGGGATCTTTCCCGCATGAGCTACCTGGCTATCGTCATATTTCTGGACAAGCGGTACGTGATCTTTTCGAAGATGCTTGGAAAGTGAAGCTGGATCCAGAGCCGGGTTACCGTATCACCAACATGTTAGATGCCGCAGTAGAAGGCAGCTATAAAGGTTTGTATGTTCAGGGTGAGGATATTGCGCAGTCTGATCCAAACACAAAACACGTTGAAGCCGCTTTACGTAATATGGAATGTTTGATTGTTCAGGATATCTTCTTGAACGAGACTGCTAAGTTTGCTCATGTCTTCTTACCGGGTACCAGTTTCCTTGAGAAGAATGGTACTTTCACCAATGCTGAACGTCGTATTTCGCCAGTACGTAAAGTGATGCCACCTATGCCGGGTCTTGAAGATTGGCAAGTCACCTTGGGCCTTTCTAAAGCTTTAGGTTATGAAATGCATTATGAGCATCCTTCTGAAATTATGGCGGAAATTGCAGCGCTGACACCGACTTTCTCTAACGTGACTTACGAGCGTTTGGATGAAGAAGGGTCGCTACAATGGCCATGTAATGATGAGACACCAGATGGTACGCCTATCATGCACGTGGATGGTTTTGTTCGCGGTAAAGGTTTCTTTGCATTGACTGAATATGTGCCAACAGAAGAGAAGGTGACACGTCGCTTCCCACTCTTGTTGACCACAGGTCGTATCTTGTCTCAATACAATGTAGGGGCGCAGACTCGTCGTACCGAGAACTCATCTTGGCATGGTGAAGATACCTTAGAAATCCATCCTCAGGATGCAGAAGACAGAGGTATTAATACAGGAGATTTGGTCTCTCTTGCCAGTCGTGCCGGCGATACTCATCTAAGAGCGCTTGTTTCTGATCGTATGCAGCCAGGTGTGGTTTATACCACTTTCCACCACCCAGAAACGGGTGCGAACGTGATAACCACAGATAACTCAGACTGGGCGACTAACTGTCCTGAGTACAAGGTAACCGCGGTACAAGTGGATAAATTGATTAGTGAGACAGCAAACTCAGAATGGCAAAACCAATTTGCTGAGTTTACTGAGCAGCAAATCGCCTTTATTGATAAATAAGTTTAGGTGACATGTGATGAAGGGCTTATGTCCTAAGGGCTATGTCTTAAGGGCTTACACCTTTGGGACTTACACCTTTAAGTGAAGTCCTTCATACTTCTCACTTATTCACTAGAAAAGAGGCGAACCCGTTTTGCAAGCAAATCAGTCCGACAATTTATCAGAGCAGCTAGTTGTACAAGCGACTCATGAAGAAAGTGTGATAGTGCGTAACCCAGAGGGTGAACTCGCACAAAGTGATTGGATTGCGGAAGAAGTGGCGGTGGCACTGGTGTATAACGGCATTAGCCATGCGGTGATGATGCTAACACCTCAGGATCTAGCTGACTTTGCAATGGGTTTTAGCTTGACCGAAGGCATTCTGACTTCAACAAAACAGTTGCGTAGTCTAGAGCTGGTGGAATCTGAGTTAGGCATTGAAGTGCGTATGGAGATAGCGACCGAGGCTTTTGTGAATCTAAAACAAAGGCGCAGGCAGCTAAGTGGTCGTACCGGTTGCGGTATCTGTGGTTTAGAGTCATTAACCGCAGTGCAACCTGATGTTGCCATACGAGATGCGCACCCTATGCCAAGTTATCAGCTAATTGAAAAAGCCGCGGCTAAGTTAAAAGGGTCGCAGCAGATTCAATCCCAATGTGGTGCTGTACATGCAGCGGCCTTATTTGATGATAATGCTGAGCTGGTTTCTATTCGAGAAGATGTGGGAAGGCACAATGCCCTTGATAAGTTGTTAGGTGCGATTGCTCTAAATAAGCAAGAGGATAAATTGGCGGGTTTTGTGTTGGTATCAAGTCGAGCCAGCTTTGAAATGGTTTCTAAGGCCGCTAAATGTGGTATTCACACCTTGGTGGCAGTCTCTGCGCCAACCAAGATGGCCATTACTTTAGCGAAACAAGCCAATATGAATTTGATTGGTTTTGTGAGACCCCAAAGACAAGTCGTATATGTGCAAGCGGTTGATGCCTAAGGCGTGACCATGAAACAGAGGATTTAACATGAGTGAAAATGAATTAAGCCATCTAATTAAAATGGCGAACCAAATTGCCTCAAACATAGGTATAGGTTCAACCGAAGAAGATTGTGTGAAAAAGGTAGTTACCCATATCACCGCCTTTTGGGCTTTACCTATGCGCCAAAAAATTTGCGCTAATATGGAAGAGTTTGCAGAAGATTTAAACCCGATTGCCACGAAAGCCTTGCTTGAAATTCAAGCTAATTTAAAAGCGGCTTGATTACTGGTTTATCCCGAATTTTTCATTAGGGTGAACTCCCCTAGATAGCTGATAAAACCAATGCAAAGCTTAAATAGCTCTGCATTGGTTTAGAATAACTCATGCTAAATAATAGGAAACCTACGATTAAGCTACGTCCCTTGTTATCAAACTAGTTGCTTTTATCCACCCACTGAAACGGGAGGGTTTATCCACAGCCCCTCTAGTAATAATCTGCCTGAAGCATGTGATTATCTGCAGAAAGGTTAGCCGATTTAAGTGCCTGTTCTACTGATATAGTGCCATTTAATGCACCTGAAACCATTTGTCCTGTGATTGTTCCTATATCTTGAAATTCAGGTATGGCTGCAAACTGAACCCCAACATAAGGAGAAGGCTTAAGGGTACTATCAACAGGGTTCGCTGAATTGATTGCTTTTAGCTCATCTTGAGCAAAAGCTGAGGCCTTTAAAAAATGTGGGTTTTGATAGGTACTGATTCGAGTCCCTGTTGGGATAGATGCCCAACCTTTTGTTTTTCCAACTAGCGCTATATATTCTTTTGAAGTTGCCCAACGAATAAAAGTTTGAGCTGCTTTAGCATTCTGCGTTGCGCTAGGTATTGCAAGAGACCAGGCCCAAAGCCAATTTGCTCCTTTATCCGTCACTTGAATAGGGGATTGGGCAAAACCCACTTTATCAAACACCTTACTCTTCGACGGATCTGTAACAAAAGAAGCCGCAATGGTGGCATCAATAAGAATGCCACATTTACCTTGGCTAAACAGAGCTAGGTTTTCATTGTAGCTATTGTTGCTAGCATCTGGTGGGCCATATTTGTTTAGCAGTTCTACATAAAAACTGACGGCGTTTTGCCATTCATTTGTTTCAAGTTGAGGTTTCCAGCTTTCATCAAACCAACGTGCTCCAAATGAGTTAGCCATCGTTGTTATGAATGCCATGTTATCTCCCCAGCCAGCCTTACCGCGTAAGCACATGCCATATACTCCTGAGTCGGGGTTATGGATAGCTGCAGCAACATTTCTTATGTGTTCCCATGAGTCACGATCATTAATTTCTACACCCGCTTTTTCTACAAGGTCTTTACGGTAAATCACCATTGAGCTCTCACCATAAAATGGGGCGGCATAGAGAGTGTCCTTATATGAGAGACCTTCGCGAATAGAGGGAATAATATCTTCTACATCATAGTTGCCACTTGTATCAATTGGCTGTATCCAGTTTTTTTCTCCCCAAATAGGTGCTTCATACATACCAATGCTAATCACATCATAGAAGCCATGTTTATCGGTGACATCTAGAGTAATGTGTTCACGCAATTTACCTTCTTCAACGGTAATCCATTTTACTTTTATGTCTGGGTTCGCTTTTTCAAATACGGGTGTGAGTTCTTGCATCATCATCATGTGGCTGTTATTAACTGTCGCAATTGTGATAGTGGACTGAGCATAACTAGTTGATGTAGTTAGTGTTAGAATTATTAAAGATGAATAATAATAAACTTTATTAATCAAATTTTTCATAATCTTTCCTCCCAATTAGATCTGCTGGCTCTAATTGTTTAATTTATGCTTACTTATCTTTATTGATTAAAGTTAACTATAGGTGATGGAATAGGGGAGGATCTGATTAAAGCGTCTTATTTTGTAAGCGCCAGTGTTGATAAGAAATTATAAAGACGGCTAATTTTTGAGACGTCTAAGCCTTGTATCTAGTCCAATAACTAGTCATATCTACACATTCAATAAAAAAACTAAATGGATCTTAGTGATGAAGATACTTTTTAATAAAGCAGTAGCTATCAATATCGAACAAGCCTTTTCACATACCAAACACCTTGATGGACGAACACCTATAAACTCTGATCATAATGATGGTAACAGTGCCTATGGATTCTTATCTGATTTTGGCAATGGCGGCATGTTTATTGCCAATTATACTGGGTTGAGTGAGTGGGAAAGGCACGCTAATGGGGATGAAATGGTGCAAGTTATCGAAGGCGAAACGAGCTTAGTTCTGCTGATTGATAACGAAGAAGTCCCAAATAAAATAAAGGCGGGTGAGTTACTTATCGTGCCACAAGGTGTATGGCATAGGTTTGAATCTCCAAAAGGAGTGAAAGTACTTACCATAACCCCCCAGCCGACGGACCATCAGATAGAAAGGCCATCTGATTGAAAGCCAATAGATTAAGTCTGCTCTTCCTAGCTCTTTTATCCTTTAAGCAAGTTTGAATAAAAACTTTCTATGTTGAGCTAAGTAAACTTTTTTTAGCAAATACTGATACGCATCTGTTGGCTTTGCCTGATTTGATTGACTCAGAACGCCTTTGTTTTAACACTCTGTTATTGTGTTTAATCATAAAGAATAGGAGAGTGTTTTCATGTATTTAGGCTTGGATCTTGGTACCTCTGGTTTAAAAGGTGTTGTGATTAATTCCCATGGCGAATTAGTGGCAATGAGCGCTAAGAGCCTTGAAGTTAACTCTCCTAGTCCGCTGTGGTCTGAGCAAGAACCGTTATCTTGGTGGCAAGCTGTAAAAGAGGTTGTCGCCAGTTTACACTTGATTTTAGATACCCAAGGCGAAGATTTTAGCCAGTTAAAAGGGATTGGTTTGTCAGGGCAGATGCATGGTGCGACTTTTTTAGATAAAGAAGGCGAAGTGCTAAGGCCTTGTATTCTCTGGAATGATGGCCGTAGTCAGAAAGAGTGCCAAGACTTAATAAGCTTGTGTCCTAATCTATTAAACTTGAGTGGTAATTTGGCCATGTCAGGTTTCACATCACCCAAAGCCTTATGGTTAAAGCGACATGAGCCAGCGTTTTTCGCAAAGGTGCAATATGTTTTACTGCCTAAGGATTATTTGTCTTATCGTTTAACAGGACAACTTGCTACTGATTGCTCGGATGCAGCCGGTACCCTCTGGCTTAACCCTGCCACTCGCCAATGGGATGCCTCTCTTTTAGCCGCTACAGATTTTACTCTCGATAATATGCCTAAGGTGCATGAAGCTTGTGATGTAATTGGGTGTTTGTCGGATGATGTGGCGGCCTTATTGTCCTTGCCACAAGTGCCTGTGGTGGCTGGTGCTGGCGATAATGCCGCTGGTGCTGTGGGAATGGGGGTGGTAAATACTGGCCAAGGCTTAATTTCTCTAGGGACTTCTGGCGTATATTTTAGTGTGAGCGATCAACACAGAGCTAACCCTGAAAAGACCGTGCATGCTTTTTGTCACGCTCTGCCTAATCGTTGGCATCAAATGGGGGTGACATTAAGTGCAGCCAACTCCTTATCCTGGGTCGCTAAACTAGCTAATAAGCCAGTTGCAGACTTATTAGCTGCACTAGAGAGTTTTATTGAAAAGCGTGGGCATCTGAGGACTAAACTGGTGTTTCTTCCTTATTTAAATGGAGAGCGTACACCTCATAATAACCCTTTAATGACGGGGCAATTTATTGGCTTGGTTAATGATACTTCTATTGAAGAAATGACTTTAGCCGTGTTAGAAGGGGTTGCCTTTTCTCTCTTGGATTGTCAGCAGGCGTTAGCTAACGACGCTGGCCCTAAACAAGAGTTGTCTTTAATTGGCGGTGGTGCTCGTTCTCCCTTTTGGCGTCAGATCTTATCGAATGTGTTAGATCAAAATTTGGTTTATCGGGATGGAGGTGAAGTGGCGCCCGGGTTAGGGGCGGCTCGACTAGCCATGATAGGTGTGAGATATGAAAAAGCACTTTATGATGTGTCAGATGCTAAAGTACCTAATGATGTTCTAGAGAACCTGATAGCAGAAATTTGCGTCATGCCAGAGGTATTAGACGAACACCAACCTCAAGCTGAACTGGCTGAGTATTATTTGAAAAAACATGAGGTTTATAGCCAGCTTGCTAAGGCGAGTTTGGTATTTAATCAAAGCCTTACTGAGCTCGCTTGAGTTCAGTAAGCGCTTTTAGCAAGACTTATCTAGTAAGGCGTTTCTACTAAGGCGTTTCTACTAAGAGGTTTCTACTAAGAAGTTTCTAGTAAGACATTTCTAGTAGGGTATTGCTTCATCATGATTATGACTTTGGCTACGAAAATCCCTTGGAGTGACGCCTTTGAGCTCATGGAAACGACGATTAAAGTTAGCCACACTGTTAAAGCCCACTAAGAAGCAAATGTTGGTGATTTGCTGGTCTGTATCACTTAATAAGCTGCAAGCACGACTAATGCGAACTCGATTTACAAACTCGATAAAACGGTTTCCCGTGGCTTTTTTGAAGAAACGAGAGAAGTGGCTATCAGACATGCCTATCAGACTTGCCGCATCTGACAGACAGATATCTTTATTATAATTTTGCGAGACGTAATCTACGACGGTATTGATTTTACGTTGCAGGCTTTCATTGGACTTTAAGTCAATTTGTACAGTGGAAAGCAAGCGATAATCATGGGTAGAGGCAAGCTTGCTTAACAGAGGAAGGGCATTAATAAGGCGTTGTAAACCTTGGCTGTCGCGTACTTTTTCAAAGGTTTCTTTGAGGTAGTCAGGGTCAAAGTTTAAAAACTCTATGCCAGATTTTGCTCTTGCGAGCATAGGTAAAATCTCAGCCAGCTCTGGGATGATTTTTAAACCATTAGAGAAGGATTCGTGATCAAAACGTATCACCATATCTCTTAATTTAACTGGGTCTTGGTCGTTTTGACAAACCCAGTTATGGGGCAATCTTGGGCCGGTGAGAATGAGTTGGCCAGGAGTGTAAGTGCCTATGTAATCGCCAATAAATACCTTGCCCGTGGTGGACACAATAAAATGCAGCTCGTAATCATCGTGGGCATGCCAACGTATCAGGTCACAAGGAAAACCATGTTCAAGATAACGTATGGTTTCAACATGCTCTTCAATTAATTCAAGCTCTGGTGTATTTCGGTTTTTCATAGACATCTTACTTTCCTATTAGGCTCGTATTCTAAATAGAAGTGCGCCACCTAATTTTCTGAGTGTAGCTATTTGGTTTGTATATTAACTCATCACATTGCCGCCATCGACATTGTAGGTCTGAGCGGTAATGTATCTGGCACCTTCTGAGGCTAAAAAGAGTGCTAAAGAGGCTATCTCTGCAGGCTTCCCCATATAACCTAAGGGGACAGCCTTACCAACAGCAATTTTCTTTTCTCCAGGTGCGAGGTTTTCGTGTTTGGCAAATAGACTATCCACATGCTCCCACATAGGGGTATCTATCACGCCAGGTGAAATAGCATTCACATTGATTTTATACTGAGCTAATCCAAGCGCTGCCGATTGGGTATAACTGATCACAGCGGCTTTCGTTGCACAATAATGGGAAACAAGGGCTTCACCACGGCGACCTGCCTGAGAAGCCATATTGATAATGCGACCTTCTATGCCCATATCGACCATCTTCTGCGCAACCTTTTGCAGGGTAAAGAAGAAGGCTTTAACGTTGATATCAAAAAGGCGATCAAAGCTTTCTTCATCGGACTCAAGTATTGGTGCTAAATCAAATACAGCCGCATTGTTTACCAAAATATCCAGTCGATCGAATTGCTCGACAGTGCTTTGGATTAACCTATCTACTCCTTGGCTGTCACAAATATCACAGCCAATATAAAGGGCTTTATTAGGGTAATCTGCGAGTAGTCCTACTAAGGCGTCTGGCGTGTCTTTTTGATAATCAGTAAGCACCACTTTTGCGCCGTTAGCCAAATAGGTTTGTGCAATGGCAAGTCCTATGCCGCCCGCTGAACCTGTAATCAAAGCCACCTTATTTTCTAAGTTTTGATTATCTAATGTCATATGAATTCCTTAAATTTAACCTTTGCTTCTAGGCTGAAAAACG
Organism: Marinomonas sp. S3726; assembly: GCF_000967665.1. Lineage (NCBI taxonomy): Bacteria > Pseudomonadati > Pseudomonadota > Gammaproteobacteria > Oceanospirillales > Oceanospirillaceae > Marinomonas > Marinomonas sp. S3726. The sequence continues at coordinate 232,763 of NZ_JXYC01000006.1, forward strand.
TAGCTGAATTTGCTTAATTGAGCGACTCAAACGAGAAACAAAATCAGGGTAGGCTTCTGGTAGGTCTTGCCAGAGGTAGGTATCTGTTGCAAAGGCATGAATGCCTTTTTCGTCATTAGTAAAAGCAGCAAGCTTATCCATGTTTGGCTCGTGATAGTTAACTTGCAACTTGCCTTGGGCGGTTTGATGGATAAAAACAAACCAGCTCGCAATAGCATCAATGGTTTTATTGGGAATGCCGCCTAATTGATAGATGCCAGCAAGGGTCGGGTACACAAAAATCGGAAACTTGGCATAACCGTCTGTACAGATACGCTCTACCGTATCGCCAATATTGGTGTTACTAAAACGCAGAGCAATGACCTTGGCATAAGAAGAAAGATCGACCACAGACTGGCCTATGGCAGGAATCGCATCTTGCTTAATAAAGTCAGAGAAATAGACTTTTAACTCAATGTCCATCATGGCTTGGTCAAAGTAATCTAAATCTTTAAGGGCTGCTTGATAAGCAACACAGGTATGCCCAGCATTTAAAATACGTATTTTGGCTTCTTCAAAAGGCGTAACATCTTCAACTAGCTGCACATCGACTTTATGTAAAGGCGGTCTTTCGCCTGCAAAGTCATCTTCTACAACCCATTGGATAAAGTCTTCAGCCATGACAGTCATGTTATCTTCAATGTTGAAGCGTGACTGCACATCCTTTTGATGCTCTATGCTAGGTTTTGGCGTAATTCTATCAACCATAGAGGATGGAAAAGAGCAGTTCTCTAGTACCCAAGCATGTAGAGATTCGTCTTGCTTCGCTTTTAAAAATTGTAATAGACCTGTTTTTAAAAGTTTGCCGTTATGACGCAAATTATCACAGCAAAGTAGGGTGATCTTGCTGCCAGATGTTTCGCTACGCTTTTTTAAACCCGCATATAAAAAGGCATAAAGCGTATTACGACCTGAGCTCAAATCATCCTTGATAAGAGGATGGTCTTGCATCAATTGGTTATTTTCATCTAGATAATAGCCACCTTCGGTCACTGTGGTCGTGATTAGCTGGATCTGCTCATCTGCCATGAGATGATCCACTGTTTCAGGTTCGATTGCGCCATCAACTAACTGAGTAATCGCACGGATGTGCTCGTATAAGGCTTGGCCTTTTGGACTCATTGTTTTAAGCACATATTCACCGTTTTGCTCACTTAGTTGAGCAAAACCTTGGCTATCCTGCGGACGTATATTAACGCCAATCAAGCCCCAGTTTTTTCCTTCTGGCTGGGCAAGTAAGCGGTCAAAGTATACGGCTTGGTGAGCACGGTGGAAGGCTCCCACTCCCAGGTGCATAACACCTGGGGAGATTGCATCCTTCTCATAGTTTTGCACTAGCAGTTGATCTGCTCCGCGCGTTGGGGCGAGCATGTTAGGCATGGCTGACATCCTCGGCTAACTTGGAGATAACACGGTCACTTTCGTTAAATAAAATAACTTCATCAAGATCAAGTTTAATCTGCACTAATTGCCCGTCTTGAATATTACTGCGAGCAGGGGCTTTGACTATGATGGTTTGTTGGTTATCTAGCTGAATGTGGGTATATGCTTCTGAGCCTAGGTGTTCGACTAGCTCTATTTTACCGCTAATGTCGCCGCCTTCTGGTACCAAGTGCATGTGTTCAGGGCGAATACCTAGCTTGATAGAGCCAGGCACTGGGCCATTGATGCGACTGTTCGGGAAATTGATCTGGCCTACGCCAATATCAAGGGATAAGTTTTCGTTTTGACGTGTTACATCAAACACATCAAGTAAGTTCATTTTTGGTGTGCCGATAAACTCAGCCACAAAGCGGCTATTTGGCTGGCGATAAAGCTCTAGCGGTGTGCCGACTTGTTCAATTTGACCTGCATTTAGAATGACAACTCTATCGGCTAGGGTCATAGCTTCAACCTGATCATGGGTAACATAAATCATGGTTGTACCTAATTTTTTATGAAGACGAGCAAGCTCTAAACGCATCTGTACCCTAAGGGCTGCATCTAGGTTAGAGAGTGGTTCATCGAATAAGAAAACTTTTGGCTGGCGCACGATTGCACGACCGATTGCGACCCTTTGACGTTGACCACCAGAAAGCTCTTTAGGTTTACGATCCAGCAATGGATCAAGCTGCAGAGAGGCTGACACACTGCGTACTTTCTCTGCAATTTCACTGTCAGGTACTTTCGCAAGGCGCAGGGCGAAAGAAAGGTTATCCGCCACCGTCATATGTGGGTAAAGCGCATAAGACTGAAACACCATCGCCAAATCACGCTTAGAAGAGGCAAGCTCTGTGATGTCTCTATTATCTAGATTAATACTGCCTTCTGAGCTGGATTCTAAACCCGCTATGGTTCTTAGTAGCGTCGATTTACCACAGCCTGATGGGCCAACGAAAACTACGAACTCGCCTTCGGTAATAGAAAGATTGATACCGCGAAGTGCGTGGTAGCTGTCGTAGTGTTTTTGCAATTCTGTAATGGTTAAGTAGCTCATGATATTTGTTCCTAAAAATTATTTTACAGCGCCGAATGTAAGGCCTTGAACAAGTTGTTTTTGGCAGAACCAACCGAATATAACGATCGGAGCGCAGGCTAAGGTAGAAGCGGCTGATAGCTTGGCCCAGAACAAGCCTTCAGGGCTTGAGTAAGAGGCAATCATGGCGGTAAGTGGCGCGGCTTCTGAGGCGGTTAAGTTAAGAGACCAAAAGGCTTCGTTCCAACACAAGATGATGGATAAAAGAGCCGTTGATGAAATACCGCCAATGGATAGAGGTAAGACAACTTTAACGATTTCATCCCACGGGCTGGCACCGTCCATTCGAGCGGCTTCTAGGATCTCTTTCGGTAGATCTTTAAAGTAGGAGAACAGCATCCAAATGATGATAGGTAGGTTCATCAGGGTAAAGATGATTACCAAGCCGGTACGTGAATCTAATAGGCCATAATCACGGCTTAAGATATAAATAGGGACTAATACACCGACTGCTGGAAGCATCTTGGTGGAAAGCATCCAGAGTAAAATATCTTTGGTTTTCTTCGTTGGGTTAAACGCCATAGCATAAGCGGCTGGTACACCAATAAGGAGCGCAATCAAGGTAGAACCAAAAGAGGTCACTACAGAATTAAGCGCATGCTTTAGATAGTCACTTCGCTCTTGCACTATGCCAAAGTTATCAAGGGTTGGCTCAAAGAAGAGTGAAGGCGGCACTGAGATTGCCTGTAATTCTGTTTTAAAGGAGGTGATAAACATCCAAAAAATAGGGAAAAACAGTAAGAGTGCAATCAGCCAAGCAAATGCACCTGTAACAAAGGTTTTAAATTTACGTTGTTGATTAAGAGTCATCATAATTACCTCACACCGTTAGGTTTTTGCCGACGGCACGAATTAAGAAAAAGGCAACGATATTGGCTAGAATCACGGCAAATAAACCACCGGCTGAAGCAACACCAACGTCATATTGAAGTAGGGCTTGGTTATAAATTAGATAAGCAAGGTTAGTACTGTCATAACCTGGGCCACCACCTGTGGAGACAAAAATCTCAGCAAAGATAGCCAACAAGAAGATGGTTTCTATCATGACAACAACGGCAATGGGTCTCGCTAAGTGAGGAATCGTAAGGTAGCGGAAAATATGCCAACCGTTAGCACCGTCCATTTGTGCCGCTTCTTTTTGTTCAGTATCTTGTGATTGAAGAGCGGTCACAAACACCAAAATTGCGAAGGGAAGCCATTGCCAACTCACCATAATAATGACTGACATGAGTGGGAAATCTGACAGCCAATCTATGGGCTCTAACCCTAAGGATTGGGATATCCAAGCAAATACCCCATACACTGGGTTCATCATCATATTCTTCCAGATCAAAGCGTTGACTGTTGGCATGATGAAGAAAGGCGAGATAAGCAGAACTCGAACAATACCTTGTCCAAAAAAAGGCTTATCAATTAGTGCTGAAAGGGCAACCCCAAGAACAACGGTAATGATGAGTACCGATATTAAGAGAATTAAGGTGTTAAGAACGGCAGGCATAAAGCCTGGGTCAGTGATGAAAAACTCAAAATTCATCCAACCAACAAAGTTATTTTGACCTGGGTAGAGCAGGTTAAAACGTATGGTTGAAAAATAGATGGTCATGGATAAAGGCACTATCATCCAAATCAAGAGGAGGATGACTGAGGGAGCCATTAATAAGCGAGTAATTGAACGCTTCATGAAGTTGTATCTCTTATTATAGGTTTGAAAGTCGTCTTATAACGGGTAATGCCTGACACTCTAGGAAAGAAGGTAAAGGCAGAGACGCTATGGTCCCTGCCTTTAGTTCTCTTTTGGTTAGTAGTAACCAGCTTGACGCATTTGACGATTAGCAGAAGAGTTAGCAGATTTCAGTGCTTGATCAACTGACATGCTGCCAGCTAAAGCTCCTGAAACCATTTGACCTGTGGTCGTTCCTATCGCTTGGAACTCAGGTATAGCAGCAAACTGAACGCCAACATAAGGTGAAGGTTTAAGCGTGCTATCAGCAGGGTTTGCAGAGTTGATTGCTTTTAGCTCGGCTTTCGCAAAGACAGCGGCTTCTTGGAATTTAGGGTTAGCATAAGTACTGCTACGTGTGCCTGTTGGTACCGCAGCCCAACCATTGGTTTCACCCACTAACTGGATATAGTCTTTTGAAGTAGCCCAACGGATAAAGGTTTGTGCCGCGTCTGCGTTTTTAGTCCCTGCTGGAATGGCAAGTGACCAAGCCCATAACCAGTTAGCGCCTTTATCTGTTGCTTGAATTGGTGATTGTGCAAAACCAACTTGATCAGCAACCGTACTCTGGCTTGGGTCTGTTACAAAAGAAGCTGCAATGGTGGCATCAATCCACATACCGCATTTACCTTGGTTGAAGAGCGCAAGGTTCTCGTTGAAGCTGTTGCTACTTGCTCCTGGTGGGCCGTATTTGGTTAGCAGGTCAACATAGAAGTTAACCGCATTTTTCCACTCTGCAGTTTCAAGTTGAGGCTTCCAATCTTCGTCAAACCAGCGTGCTCCAAAAGAGTTTGCCATAGTAGACAAAAAGGCCATGTTATCGCCCCAGCCCGCTTTGCCACGTAAGCACATGCCATAAACTCCTTCGCCAGGATTATGAACGGCAGCAGCAACATCACGGATATGTTCCCAACTATCACGGTCGTTAATTTCCATACCAGCCGCTTTAACTAGGTCTTTACGGTACATCACCATAGAGCTCTCGCCATAGAAAGGCGCTGCATACAAGGTGTTGTTATAAGATAGGCCACCACGAATAGAAGGAATAATATCTTCAACATCATAACTACCACTGGTGTCGATTGGCTCTAGCCAGTTTCTTTCACCCCAGATTGGTGCTTCGTACATGCCGATTGTCATGACATCATAAAGACCACTCTTATTAGCGATATCTTGAGTCACGTTCTGACGCAATACACCTTCTTCCAGAGTAACCCATTTCACTTTGATATCAGGGTGAGCTTGTTCGAAAATCGGAGTGAGTTTTTGCATTTCGATCATATGGCCATTGTTAACGGTAGCCACAGTGATTTCTGTTTGTGCGTATAGGTTTGCTGTGCTCATAGCTGCTGCCAAACTAACGGCGCATGTGAGCGACTTTTTAGCTAGGGTATTCATAGGTTGTTCCCCGGTTGGAGTATATTGTTTTTATAGTCTTACCTAACCTTGGTGCCTAATGACCAAGTGCCGTTAACTATAGATGAGCGAAAATTGACTCTCTAATACATAAATACTCAATATAGATACTTTTTTGCTTATGTTTGATTAATTGGCTAAAAAAATAGTCATAATCGTATTACTTTAAATTAACTTAATATCTCTATCGTCTTGTTTTATATTGGGTTTTAAAGTCGCTTTGGCTGAAAAATACACAAAGTAAAATTATCAAAAAGATATTAGTCAGGATGAGTTTTGTTCTACTTTGATTGAAAAATGACTAATAGCATGGATAAAACTGGTACGAATTTGCGTTGGTGAAGGTCGTACTAAGCTTTCCATGTTTGGGCGTTAGGGTTAACATTCGTTATAAATTTTTCTTATCAACTTTTATTAAATTATTCACAATCAATATTAGATTAAGGCGGTCCTCATGGCGGGTGGATTAATGGAACAGGCGTTTGTTTTCTTGGGGGCAGCGGTTGTGACTGTACCTATTGCGAAGCGCTTGGGGCTTGGTTCAGTTTTAGGTTATTTAATTGCCGGTGCCATTATTGGGCCTTATGCCTTGGGAATCGTCGCGGATGATGTGAATGATGTCATGCACTTCGCTGAATTCGGTGTGGTGATGATGCTCTTTCTAGTGGGGCTTGAACTACAGCCCTCGGTACTCTGGAAATTGAGAGTGCCCATAGTGGGCCTAGGTGGCGCGCAAGTTCTCTTAAGTACAGGCTTAATGACGCTTGTTGCTGTGGCATTTGGCTTACCTTGGCAGACGGCGCTTGTGGTTGGCATGATACTGTCATTATCTTCCACCGCGATTGTATTACAGCTGTTAAATGAAAACGGCTTGATGAAGTCTCAATTAGGTCAATCTTCGTTTGCAGTACTTCTTTTTCAAGATATTGCCGTGATACCTATGTTGGCACTTATGCCCTTATTAGCGTTGACCAGTCCTAGCGTGGTTGATGAGGCTAATCAGTTAAGTGGTTGGCAACATGCTGCCCAGCTTTTCGCTGTGATCGGGGCTATTATTCTGGCGGGTAAATATCTATTACGACCTTTGTTTCGCATTATTGCTGAAACTAAGATGCGTGAAATTTTCACCGCAACGGCTTTGTTCTTGGTAATAGGCATCGCATTATTAATGAATGCCATTGGTGTGTCCGCCGCTCTTGGTACCTTTATCGCCGGTGTAGTTTTAGCTGAAAGTGAATATAGACATGAGCTAGAGGCAGAAATCGCGCCTTTTAAAGGCTTGTTATTAGGGCTCTTCTTTATTTCAGTTGGCGCTAGTATTAACTTTTCTATCCTGATGGCTGAGCCTTTGCAAATCGGGGCTTTAGTGGTCTTACTTATGCTTTGTAAGATGCTGGTACTCTTCAGCTTGTCTCGAATTTTCAAGCTTAAAGGCGGAAATGGCTGGTACTTTACCTTCGCTTTATCTCAGGCGGGTGAGTTCTGCTTTGTGCTTTTCTCCTTTGCGGGCCAGCACCATATCTTAGGCAGCGACATAATAGACCCATTAGTTGTGGTGGTCGCACTCTCTATGGCAGCAACACCTATCTTAATGATATTGCAGGATAAAGTGATTGAACCCTTGTTTGTGAGAAAGGGCTGCAAGCAGCAAGAAGCCGATGAAATTGACGATGGTGATACACCTGTTATTTTAGCTGGCATGGGGCGTTTTGGTCAGATAGTTGCGCGTCTTTTAACTATGAAAGGCTATCAGGTCACAGTCTTAGAGCATGATGCTGGCCAAATAGAATTGTTGAGGTCTTTTGGTACCAAGGTCTTTTATGGCGATGCTTCTCGGGGGGATCTTTTGCATGCTGCTGGTGCTGATCATGCCAAGTTACTTGTGGTCGCTGTGGATGAACATGAGAAAGCCATGGAGATAGTGACTCATGCTAGAAAGCACTATCCGCATTTAAAAATTCTAGTTAGAGCAATCGGACGTTTGGAAGTGCATGACCTTAACGTTGCTGGGGCTAATATTATTGTTAGGGAGACCTTCCATTCAGCACTCAACCTTGGCGAACAAGCCCTCGAAGAGTTAGGTTTGTCTAAGCAAGAAGCTCAGAATAGTGCAGAAATATTTAAACAACATGATGAGCATAATGTGTTGGCGATGGGAAGTTTCCATGAAGACGAGAAAAAGTATCGCTCTCAAGCTCAAGAAAATTACGATGCATTGGCTGCCGTTTTACAGGCTGATGTAAACGATGAGGAGTTAGAGCAAGCTCCCATAGATACGAAAAAACCTGTTACTGACTAATTGCCGAATGTTAATAGGGCCTTTTTAGAAGGCTCTATTAATACAAAAAGATCAATAAAAAACTGAATTGAAAGATAGAACTTAAGACCATCTATGTCCTTTTTACCTCTGGTTTATCACGCCCATTATTCGATTCCTTTTCCTGCGGGGCATCGATTTCCCATGCAAAAGTTTGCTTTGTTAGAAGAGGAGTTAAGGCGAGTTGGTGTTTTAACGGATAAAAATCTGTTTAGCCCATCACCTTTGTCTCTCAATACATTAATGCGGGCCCATGATCCTGAATATGTACAGGGTTTTGTGCGTGGTAATTTGTCAGATAAAGCCATGCGAAAAATTGGGCTACCTTGGTCTGACTGGCTGGTGGAGCGGACACTAAGGGCCGTATCTGGCACCTTGTTGACGGTCGATTTAGCGCTTGAATATGGTATTGCGGCACATCTTGCTGGTGGTACTCACCATGCTCATAAGGACTATGGCACAGGTTTTTGTATTTTTAATGATCAAGCCGTGGCTGCGATTCATTTGGTTGAGTCAGGAAAAGCGAAGAAAGTATTAGTACTGGATTGTGATGTTCACCAAGGTGATGGCACTGCTGCTATGTGTGCTTCATATGATGCAATTGAAACCGCTTCTTGGCATTGTGAAGAAAATTACCCAGCAATTAAGCAAGAAGCTGGGATTAATATTCAAATACCAAAGGGCGCTGAAGATGCTGAGTATCTGGCTATTTTAAAAGCCGATATTCCTAGGTTGTTAGACGAAATTAGCCCAGACTTTGTCTTTTATGATGCCGGTGTTGATGTCCATAAAGATGATAGGCTAGGTTTTTTAAATTTAACCGATGAAGGTATTTGGCAAAGAGATCAATATGTTATTGATGAATGCCAAAAACGAAATATTGCAATAGCTTGTGTGATTGGTGGTGGCTACGATAAAGATCAAACTAAAGTGGCTTGGCGTCACAGTATCTTGCATAAAGCCGCTAACGCCTTGATCAAAGAAAATGACATGCTTTGATTGAAGGCTTATCTGAGCTTTTTCTTATTCTTTAGGTGGTTCTTTAGCTGATAAGTTCGAGATTATGAGCTTAATTCAGGCTGTATCCTTGTTCATTATTTGACTTGTTATTCAGCTATTCAGTTACTCGTGGTTCTTTTGTTCATGTTTACACTCATACATCTTGTTATCGGCCTGCTGGATATAGCTTTCAATCGAGCTAGGTAAGAGGCTATTACATTCAATTAAGCCGTAAGAGAAACCCACTTCGTATTCCAGCTCTTGCGATGAGACCACGCTTTTAAGGTGGTGCGATAGCTTTTCTATCATTTCATCTGCCGAATTAAGGTCTGAGTTAAATAAGAGGGCAATAAACTCATCTCCCCCGATTCGTGCCAAAAGGTCAAAATTTCTGAAACTAGACTTCATCACACTGGCAAACAACTGTAATGCGTTATCTCCTTCGCTATGTCCGTATACATCATTGATATGTTTAAACTTGTTTAAATCAAAATAGACTAAGGTTGCTGGCATGTTTTGCTTTTTATTGAAGTTTAAATAGTGATTAGCAACGAGAGTAAAGCCACGGCGATTAGATAGGTTAGTGAGTTCATCCATGGTTGAAAGTTGAATTGCACAGAGTTCTTGCTCAACCGTATAGGCAAGATCCGATAGGGCCGTTAAGTCTTCTTCGGTAAGCTTTTTAGGCTTTTTATCTATGATGCAAAGTGTGCCGATTTTTTCGCCGTTAGCAGCGGTTAATGGGTGCCCTGCATAGAAGCGAATATTTGGGTCACCTGTGACTAATGGGTTATCGTTAAAGCGTGTGTCTTCAAGGGCATCTTTTATATAAAAAGTACTGTTTCCCAAAATGGCATGGCCACAAAATGAGATATCTCTAGGAGTTTCTGAGGCAGATAAACCATCGCTTGATTTGAACCATTGTCGGTTTTCATCAACCAAACTCACCAAGGCAATAGGGACATTAAACAACCTTTTTGCCATTCTGGTGACTCTATCAAAGCGTTCCTCTGGTAAGGTATCTAGAATATTCAGCGCTTTGAGAGTTTCCAGCCGTTTTTCTTCAGTATTTGGTAATTCAGGTTTTTTCATAAATTAGTCCATTATGAATTTATTGGTGTTTAGCTTGTTACTGTCTTTTAGTTAGCTGCTTTTTTCTGTGCCTATTTTTGAACCTTCTTCAATTATTAGACTAAGATTTAAGTGTAGTTACTTATTTAGGACTGGCTAATTTTCACAAATAAAATTTAGTAATAGGACAAACTTGCTAGATAGATATCTATCTGTTCAAATATGAAACAGGTTCAGTGATTTTTAGGGGAGGGGTTATGCAGGTCGATAAACCCATGGGTGCTTATCAAACAAGTTTGGCTGGTATACAGAAAGCCGAACAACAAATGTCGAATGCGGCAAGGGATGTGGCTGCCTCTAGCGCGACTAGTCCTGATACTGAACGCCCGATCCAAGCATCTCAAGATCTAAACCAATCTCTGATTAAACAACAGGAAGCTAAGCTGCAATTTGAAGCGTCTGCTAAAGTCCTAGAAGCCAGTAATGGAACCCTAGGTAGCTTGATAGATATTAAAGTTTAATAAAGCCTCACTTCACAGTACGATTTTTTGATCATCCTATAGTACGTCTCCTCTATTGCTAGGCTAGTTTTTGCCCTTCATTTTATTGCTGCCATTTTTATGCGTTTTGATACATTGGCATTTATTTTGATTTTCGCATTTTGTGTCACAAAATAGACGAACTATGAAACTCGGTATACTCTTAAACTCCAGCAAATAAAAATCTGTTTAGTGCTCCCATGCAAAAACTCTTCTTAAGTATCACCTTCCTATTCATTGCTTTCGTTCTTTGGGTCATCTTTATGGCGAATACAGGGCAAGATATTTGGCTTTTTGAACTGACTCGTAAAGTTCCCTTTGGTGACAAGCTAGGGCACTTTTTAGTTTTTGGTAGCTTAACTCTAATGGCTAACCTTGCAACACGTGGCAAGCAGATGCGTTTTAAGCTTGGTTCAATTTATTGGGGGAGTCTTTCGGTATTAATCTTTGTGACACTCGAAGAATTAAGCCAATACTTTGTTGCGACCCGTACCTTGGACTTATTGGACTACCTTGCGAACTTGTTAGGTATTTTATGCTTTACTGGCTTGAGTCGAGAGCTTATGCGTAAAACCCTATTTCGCAATAGGGTCATCAATTAGGACAAGGCTTCTTACTACTAACCTACTACTTAACGGATTTGCGTTAATCTGTGGGTGACAAGCTTTTTAAACGGTAATGCTTTATTACCCAGTCTGATACCAACTTTCCTCACTACTTTCGCCCAAGGTTTTTTGTTGGTGTAGAGGGCAACTATGGCATTGGTTGCATCGTAAAGCGGCTTGCTTAATAGCTTATGACGGGCTTCATATTCATGTAATAGTCGCTTAGAGGCTATGTTTCTGCCTTTCTTGTGCGCCTTGATAACGAGCTGGGCGAGAGTGTCTGCTGAACGTAAACCTAAATTGAAACCATGGGCGGTCACTGGGTGCATGCCTACAGCAGCATCGCCAATGAGAGCAAAGTTTTGGCCGATAAAGCGGTCAGACATCACTCCAACCAGAGGATAAGCAATTGGCTGGCTGATAAGTGTCATCTTGCCTAACCTGTGATTCAACATGGATTCAGCCTCAGCACAAAAGGCCATATCATCTAAGGCGAGTAAGCGCTCTGATTCGCTGGCGTTGACGGTAATCACAATGGAGGATGTATTTTCTGCAAGGGGTAAAATGGCACAGGTTTTATCATACTGAAAGCATTCTTGGGCGGTGTTATTGTGGCTGCTTTCGTGTTTCATATTGCACACTAACATAACCTTTCCATAATCTTTCATTTTAGCGCTTAAGCCCATCATGCGGCGTGTTTCAGAAAAGCGACTGTCAGAAGATACTAAGAGTTTGCATTCGATCAGAACATCGTCAGATTCAATTAAACAAGTGTCTTGATTAGTATGGAGTTTTTTTACCTTTTGTTCACAGACTAAGCTGATATAGGGTTGTGCTTTAACTTGGTTATATAGCGCTTGTCGGATTTGATAATTAGCGATCAAGTAACCAAGTGGGGCGTTTGGGTCATCCGATCGATCAAACTGTAAGATAGATGCAGATTCATTTGTTAAGGTGTTCAAATCGCCATTAATAACCTTAGCCTCTTTAATTTGGTGTATGGCATCAGTCGGAAATGTTTGCCAAACACCTAATTCAGACAAGATGGTTTTAGATAAATGTGTCAGGGCAATATCTCGACCATCGAATTGAGGCTGGGCAATACTCTCTATTGATTGCTTGTCTATTAAGGCAACTTCTAGGCCTGATTGGGCAAGGTTTAGCGCAAAACTTAATCCGGTTGGCCCTGCACCGATTATGGCAATATCTAGCTTTTTCTTGTCCATTACTTACCTCTATATCAATAAAACGTTTTAGACGCAGGCTATCAGTTTGTACCCTTTTAAGGCTGATATAAGTCATGTGGTGAGTTTAAAAATGAGAATCTAGCTTAGATTTAAAGGGGCTTGGCCCTATGTTAAGCTTTCTCAAATTAATCAATAAAAAGAGTACGTATGGATTGGATGCTAGGGGCTTTTTTTGTGATGGCCTTGTTTGCCGCCATACTATCCACATTAGCTGGTTTTGGTTCAGCCTTGATCTTGATTAGCGCGACCTCTCTTATGTTCGATATAAAATGGGGCATAGCGTTAACTAGCTTCTTTTATTTTTATAACACCTCCTTAAAAACCTACTATTTAAAGTCCTATATCAACTGGCCACTGGTATTTAAGCTAAGTCTCTTTTCTGTTCCAGGTGTGTTGATTGGCGCCTATTCTTTGTTATTTTTAGATGCGAATTGGCTTGTATTTATACTCGCAGCTATGTCTTTGCTTTACTTAGTAATTGATCTATTTCGTCTTATGCCAAATTACAAGGTGAGTGATAATGTCTTAATTCTTACGGGTTTTATCTATGGTCTTGTTTCGGGAGCTGTGGGTTCTGGTAGCCTCATAAAAGCCTTGGTTTTTAAACAGCTAGCATTGAAAAAAGAAACTTTTGTTGCCTCTATGGCCGCCAGTGCCTTGCCATTAAATATCATTAAGATAAGCATTTTTACTTGGGCATCTTTAGTTGCATTTGAGGATATGTCCTATCTTATTGTCCTTTTGTTAGCCAGTTACCTAGGGACTCATATTGGCAAATATTATTTATCAAAATTGAAACAGAAATGGTTTGATCATCTTGTTAGACTTATCTTACTGATGTTATCTATCAGCTTAATTTTTAAGGCAATATCAAATTAACTAAAAGGGATTAGTAATGACACTAGCGCAATGGATTATTCGTTTAAATGCTTTATTTTTTAGTCTTTACGGTTTGTTGTTTTTCTTTGTGCCGGAAACACTTTTATTTTGGGTAACAGGCTCAGCTGCGAATACCACTTCAGCCATGATTGATACTCGGGCAACTTATGGTGGTATGAGTTTGGCGATTGGGTTATTACTTTTCTATTTCTCAATGAAACTGGTTTATGAGAAATTAGGCTTAGTATTCGTCATCTTAATTATGGGGAATATGGCTTTTGGTCGTAGTTTAGGTATTTTACTTGATGGTAACCCGAACCCAGTTATGTGGCTGTTTTTAGTCGGAGAGTTAGTTACCTTAATTATTAGTGCTGTCTTACTCACTAGAGGGCAGGTTAAGTCCCAATTAACTTAACGACAATTTTATGTAAGTGATTGAAATATATAGAGTGTCACCTTGGTGTCATGCTGGTGTCGTTCTGAATCTTTGGGTCTGTTGTTAAAATTTATTCTTATTATTTTAAGGGATGGCTATGGGTGTTAAACAGTTAAGGTTGGATAAAGGCTGGTCTCAAGAAGAGCTGTCACAACTGTCTGGTTTAAGTGTGCGTACTATTCAGCGTATTGAACAAGGCAATAAGGCAGGGTTGGAAAGTCTGAAATCCCTTGCTGCAGTCTTTGAGTTACAGGTATCTGACCTACATAAGATTGAACCTAATCTAATGGCTAGCTCCAAAACCGAAAAGCAGGAGACGGATAATATGAATGAAGAAAGCAGCAATAATGGGAAGGAGTCCGCGGAAAAAGCCGCTGTCATTGCTCAGGTGAAGCGTATTAAAGCTTTTAATAAAAACCTGCTTAGCTATGCAGGTGTCATCTTACTTTTATTGGTGATTAACCTGCTAACTAGTCCAGACTATTTTTGGGTAGTTTGGCCTGCGCTAGGTTGGGGAATCGCTTTATTGATTCAGGGGTTAAGTGCGCACGAGGTTGTGAATGTATTTGGCTCTGATTGGGAAAAGAAACAAATTGAAAAGCGTTTAGGTAAAAATCAGGACTAACTGGATTGGAAGAGGTTTTATTCATGGATCAGCATCCTTGCGTGTCTTTTTTAGTGATTCGTGATAACAAGATATTGTTAGAGCAAAGGTCTTTGTTAAAAGAGTCAGATCCGGGTTTGATTGCTATCCCTGGTGGGCATATGGAAGAGGGGGAAACACAAGCGCAAACCCTACACCGTGAAATGGATGAAGAGTTAGCGATAAAGGCGTTGTCGAGCTACTACCTCTGCTCCTTGTATCATAAGGCAACCGAAGAATTGCAGTTAATTCATTATTATGTGGTTAATGGTTGGCAAGGTGAGATAAAAGCACTAGAAGCCGATGAGGTGTTTTGGTCTGAGATAAATACTGCCGATATAGGGCTAGCATCAGATCGAATTGCTTTAAATGAATACTTACGTTTACAGTCATTCTTGGAGCAAAGCGAATAAGCTAGGGTAAAAGTAAGAAGCTGGAGCTGCTTGCAGATTCGGTATCAGGTAAAAAGTTAAGCATTAAAAAAGGGCCTTCAATGAAGGCCCTTTTTCGTTTCTTAGGTAATTAAGGTTTGTTACAACAAACTTAGTGGCCTAGGAAGATGAACTTCAGGATGAATAGCACAGTTAATGCCCATACACCTGCAGAGACTTCATTCGCTTTACCACCACCCACTTTTAGGATGGTGTAAGTTAGGAAGCCAAGCGCAATACCGTTTGCAATAGAGAAGGTGAAAGCCATCATCACAGTAGTTACAACTGCTGGTGCGAATTCAGTTAGATCGTTCCAGTCGATTTTCTTCAAAGAACTCATCATCAACATAGCAACGTAGATAAGAGCACCATCTACTGCGAAGGCTGGTAGCATTTTCGCTAGAGGCAAGAAGAACATACCGAGTAGGAAAAGCACACCGATAGTTACCGCAGTAAGGCCAGTACGACCACCAACAGATACACCCGCTGCAGACTCAGCGTAAGAAGTTACTGGTGGGCAACCAAATGCTGTACCAATTACAGATGAGATAGAGTCAGCTTTAAGAGATTTGCTTAGACCTTCGATGTTGCCATCTTTGTCTTGTAGGTTAGCACGCTCAGCAACACCCATAAGTGTACCGGCGGTATCAAAGATGTTAACGAATAAGAAGGTAACAATGACAGGAATCATAGCAACTTCAAGCGCACCCATTACATCGGCTTTCCAAAGAATAGGTTCAATTGCAGCGAAATCTGGAACAGCTAGCATTCCGCCATAGGCGACGAAACCGGAGGCAGGCGCCCAAGACTTAGCTTCTTCAGCCACAACGAAGAAGTCTGTTGGCAGGATCCAAGTCATGATGAAAGCGACTAACGTTGTGATACCAATACCTAGTACAACCGCACCGAATACTTTACGGTAGCTAAGAACAGCGATCAGGAAGAAACTTAAAAGACCAAGTGCTGGCGCTTCTGGACCAAATTTACCAAAACCAAAGTGTGTTAGGTCAGCAAGTGCTAAAGCGTTATTTGGATCTGGTACTATCACCCCAGTAAAACGTAGACCGATAAAACCAAGGAACAAACCAACACCTGCTGTCATAGCAAGACGTAAGCTCATTGGAATACTATCTAACATCCACTCACGCAATCGCGTCACACTCATTAACACAAAGAGCATGCCTGATATAAAGACAGAACCTAGTGCAATTTCCCAGCTATAGCCCATAGAGCCAACAACAGAGAAGGTGAAGAAAGCGTTAAGGCCCATGCCTGGCGCAAGGCCAACAGGCCAGTTTGCATACAAGCCCATTAGGATGGTGGCAATAGCAGCACCAAGACAAGTGGCTAGGAATAAGCCGTCAAATGGCATGCCTGTTTTTGACATGATGATAGGGTTTAGAACGATGATATAAGACATGGTAACGAAGGTTGTTAAACCTGCCATCATCTCAATTTTTGGAGTGGTCTTGTGAGCAGCAAGTTTAAAGAGGCGTTCTAGAAAGCCACCTTTACTGCCCTGATTATTATCATAAGCTTGGTTAACCTGATTCATAACTACAGTACTCTAATTATTTTAATCGTTTATGCCGCTTCTTTTTATTATAACGGCGCGATTGTTAAGTGATTTTTAAGTAAAAAGCCTCTTAACTGATTCGAGAAAAGAAAGCTGTGTTGGACCTTTCTCTCTCAATACTTGAACGATTGTACAGGTTTTGAACTGGGAATAAAGACTAGTAATTTCACATAGTGGTGGGTTTTACAAAAAGTTTGCACTTTTTATTTTGCGCCACACTTGCCTTTTTTCTTTAATTAAAAAATTGTACAAAAAACAGTATATGAAAGAATAATTTATCTCACGCGAGTGAAATAAAAAGTAGGTTATGAATAAAGTCAAAAAACATGGTTTTCTCACATTATAAAAACTTATTATGATGTGAAATGATATTTTGTTGATTGAATCAGTCGTGTAAGCCCAACGGGGAGATTATAATACAATTAAATAGTTGTTATAAAACAATGATATAGCTTTTTTAGCCTCATTCTCATAAACAGTGTTTATTTTCACTATTGTAAATAAGCCATAAGTTATTAAGTTGTGCTTACGACTTAATATTGAATCGAACTTGTTAACTTCCCCGCAAAACGTTTTCTATAAGCGCCTGGTGTCACGCCAACTCTTTGTTTAAAGAGTTTTCGAAATGAATTCGCATCCTGTAAACCCACTCGATAGGTAATTTGTTCGAACGCTTCTTGGCTCGATTCGAGTAAATGCTTGGCTCTTTCTAAGCGTAAATTTTGTAAGTATTGAATTGGTGTTTGCTGAGTCGCTTCCTTAAATCTTCGAATAAAATTACGCGTGCTCAAACCAAACTCTTGTACCAAGTTTTCCATACTAACTGGCTGATGTAATTGCTTCTCTAGCCAAATCTGTATTTTCAAAATCTCACTATCATGATGGTTCTTTTTAAATGTTGTACTGGCATAGGGGGTTTGGCTGCGGTCGCCAGTATCTACCAATAGTTTTTTTGCGCACTCAGCACCAAGCTGAGGAGAACCAAACTTGCGAATAATATAAAGTAAAAGATCTGCACTGCTGGTTGAGCCGCCTGAGCACATAATCAGGCCGTCATCTGTTACTGTTCTTTCCGTATGTACTTTTACTTTGGGAAAGTGAGTTTGTAATTGTTCGCAAAATAGCCAATGGGTTGTTGCTCTTTTGTTGTCTAATAAGCCTGCCTGTGCGCTAACAAAGGCTCCTGTACAGATATTAGCAATATAGGCACCTTGCTCATGCTGTTCTTTCAGCCACTGGCTTATGGGGGCTAACTGAGGTAATTCGGCCAAAATATTAAACATGAAACCTGGCACTATGATGAGCCTTGGTATGTTTGGGTCTTTGGGAGCGGCTTGGAGAATCGACTTTTCCGGTGTCAGGATTAATCCCCCCGTACTTTGAATACTCTTTCCTGTAAGCGATGCTGTTTCGAATTCAAATGGTTTTTCTTGCGCTTGATGCCTTTCTTCTTTTGATGAGCTCGATTTTTGAGATCTAAGTAAATATTGATGGATAACATTGGCTGTTTCTAAAAACTCCATACTGGCTGCCACACTGGTAGAAGAACAGCGGTCAGCCATTAATATTGTCACCTTCATTCCTATTCTCCGTTAACGCTATTAAGTAAGGCATAAATGACCCTAAACAAGTCATTTATGCCTATGGTTGAGTTTAAAAGCAAGCCATAAACTGATTTAGGCTGGTATCACTAGGTTGGCTTAGTTGCTTTGGGGTGGTGCTTTATTTGTATAAGAAAGGAAATAAGGAGAGGGGAAGAATGAAAAAATTATTATATAGCCTATTAAAAAAGCCTTTTTTTGGTCGTTTCAATAAACCATGGCGCTGGCCAGATGATATTAATCAGGCTGATTGGAAAAGGCTTTCTTTTAAGAGTGAGTCTGGGGCAAAGATCTCTGCGTTAGTGGCTGAATCGCTTACAGAAGACATAAAAGGGGCCGTTTTATTGTGTCATCCTATGGGCGTATCAGCCAAAGGTTTTTGGCTAAGGTACGGCCATGCTCAACTATTGCGTCAGTCTGGCTATCATGTGATGGTTTTTGATTTTAATGGTTTTGGTGAGTCTGGCTCAACGAATATGGACTTCCCGTTAGATGTGTTAGCGGCAGGGAATGCTTTGCAAAACCAGTATCCAAACCTTGCTTTAGGCTTAATAGGGGCATCCTTAGGCGGTGCTATGTCTGTCTGCGCTATGACAAGTCCAACGCACCCTTTTAAAGCTGCTGTGATTGAATCTGCGTTTCCGACACTTATGCATTTTTGGCGACCTTACCCCTTGCCAAAGCTAGCGCTGCAATTTGTGCAGTTGATTTACCCTTCAGGGGAGAAGCGAGTTCGTCCAGTGCACGCTGCTAACATCTTAGCGGGTAGACCTGACATGCTCTTGATTTATGGGGAAGCGGATAAATTTACAACCGTTGCCCATGGAAAGCTTTTATTTGATGCCTTAAAGCGAAATACCGAAGCAGAGTTTTGGCAAGTTGAAGGAGCGACTCATACCCATGCTTATGCCGCTCAGCCAAAAGAGTATGAAAGCCGAGTATTGAGTTTTCTAGAGAAAAGTTTAGTACTCACCTAGATTGTTAAGGAGTAAAGGGTGTTCGCCTTACATTCAGCTCCTTCCTGATGGCAACGCCTTAAACACTTTCTGAATGATCTACTTACTCTTTTTATGAGTAAGTAGATTGAGTTGCTGGTATAGATTTATCGCTATATTGAATGCTCTGCAAGTTACCGCTAACTCGCCTTATTAATATTGGCCCTCAAGTTGCTCATTATCGCTTTTCTCAGACGTTCGTCAGCGCTATTTTTTCGTTAATTCAACTTCTTTGTTGCTTGTGTAGGGTGGGATTTTTTTACTTAAGCAGTGCTCCCTTGTATCTAAATTAGGAAAACTATCGATAGAGATAAGTCAGAATAACTCCTTGCAGTCACAGCTTAGGGGAAGGCTATTTCTTGAAAAGAAGTCGCGTTTGCTAACAGTATCAACTAGTTTGATAGGGAATGCTGAGTAAAAGTGCTCGTACACTGTAGGAGGAAAAAGCTCATTAAGCTGAAGAAGTTATGATTATTGGTTTATTAATGCTTCGCTGTTATTAAATTTAAATAAAAAAAGTTCAAAATTAAATGTTAAGGAAATGTCAGTAAATTGTGAGAAGAATATTAGTTAAATCAGCTTTATTAATATCTTTTTGAAACGTTTTCTTTTTTAGTTATAAAGAATTCACTTTTAAATTATTTTTTTAACTAAGTTGGTTTTAAGGCGTTGTTTTTTATTTAACTAATATGTTTTATTGAGCCCGTGTAAATATTTAAGCTTAGATAAGATAAAGATTAATTTTATAAGTGATTAGCTTGGTTGAGCTAGTTGGAGGTGTGAGTGCGATTAAGTAAAGCTGCAGGTACATTTGATTACCCAATGCGCGTTGCAGGTTATTTATTAGTCATCATTAATGTTTACTTAGCTCGGCTACCTGAACTAGATTCCGCTGATTTGCCTATCTGGTTAACCTTGCTCTTTTTTATTATTTATCCTCATGTTGCTTTTGCGAGTTTTGTCTTAAAGCCCACCGCTAAAACCGAATCTAATAGCCTTTTAGTGGATATGTTATCCATAGGTGTGATGGCAAATTTAGTCTATTTTAACCCTGTCGTATTTCTTCCTTACTATATTGCTAACTCCTCAGCTGTCTACGCCCTTAAGGGGCCTGGGCTTATGCTTAAAGGTCTCATCGCTTTAGTCGCAGGTATGCTAATTTCTATTCCTCTTTTTGGCTTTGAGTTAAATTTAAACTTTAATACTTTGGGTATTATCCCTGCCTTTTTCTACCTTTTTGTCGCCACTCACTATATGGGGTATTTATCGCATTTGAGGGGGGTTGTCCTAAATAAGGCGAAAGCAAAAGCTGAAATACAAGCTAACAGTGATGCCGTGACTAAAATTGCAAACCGGCGCTATTTTGATCTTCGTCTTGATGAAGAGTGGTTACGTAGCTATCGCAGCCAAACACCCTTATCCATGCTTGCAATCGATATAGATCACTTTAAAGCTTACAACGATTTATATGGGCACCCTGTTGGAGATGATTGCCTAAATCAAGTGGCGCAGGCTATTGCTAAACAGGTAACGCGATCGAGTGATGTGGTCGCAAGAACAGGCGGAGAAGAATTTAATATTATTTTGCCTAATACCAATCTTGAAGGGGCACATATAGTCGCCAAAAAAGTTCTCGAATCTATACGTTCTTTAGAGATAGAGCATAATGGCTCAGATGCGGGAGACATAGTGACTGTTTCAGTCGGAGTTTCCTCTGTTATCCCTGTTAGTAGCTTTAGTACGAGAGGGCTTATGTTAGCTACTGACCAAGCCTTGTATCAGGCGAAAGGTGAGGGACGTAATTGCATTGCTGTAAAACCACTCTTTAAATCAAACTTGCCTAGGGTGGATGCATGAATAAGCTGGATGATTTGTCAGTCGAACAAGCCGCCTGGATAAGAAAGTGTATTTACCGTTGTGCTTATCTCATTTGGCCTATTTTTGCTGCCATAGCTGTTTTAAATGCAATTAATAAAAGCGCGTCTTTAGATGCTTTATATTGGTTAGTCTTTGCCTTTATTTTTGCCAAGTTACTTCATTTTATTAGTCAACAAAGTAATAAACCTAATACTTATGTTCTTTATGAACTTCTTGTCGCTGCATTTTTTCAAGGTGCTTTAATTGGGGTTGTTGATATCCAGGTGATACCCAGTTTGGCCATACTTACCCCCATTGTTGCCTTCGCTTTTGTTGGTGGTTGGCTTTACTTTCTTATCAGTCTAGCCAGTTGCTTTTTAGGCTTTGTCCTATACTTTTTCTTTGTCGGGGTCAGCCTGTATGTCGTATCTGACTTTGACCTTAATATAGTGTCAATTGTGGCCATTATTATTTTTCAGGTTGTCTTTACCATGGTTGCCTTAATTAATTATGGCACCTTTGAATCTGAGCCTGATTTACAAGATAGTCATGAGTTTATTGATAAAGCCACAGGCCTTAAAAGTGCCCATTATTTGGATTATGTTTTAGATAATAAGCGTTTTGATTTTTTAACAAGAGATCAACTTAAAGCAAATGAAAAGGTTGATATAAGCCTGTTTTTAATACGAATTGATAAACTCAGCCAATTTTCTGAAGTACGTACCCAAGACATTATGAATAAACAGGTTGCTGAGTTTTCTTATGATTTATTTTATCTCATTAGCAGTAGTGATTTGTTGATTCGCTGGCAAGAAGATCAACTATTGCTAATTTCAGAGAAAAAAGCAGATATTTCAACAGAGCAAAGAGCACAGTCGCTTGTCACCAGTATGCATTCTCATCCTATTAAAGGTGCTGAATTGACGCCTTCGATTTTTTGTACGGATCTGCACTTTATACCTTCTCGTACTCAAAAGGATGACTGGTTCGATAAGATTAAACTTTGCCAAGTTGCTATGTTTAAGCAAGCTCGAGTAAGTAGCTGGCAATTTCTCGATGACACTAGCAGCAAGTCAGAAAATATTAGTTAATAGGTAAATTGATTAGGCAAAAAAAAGCGAACTCATTTGAGTTCGCTAAAATTTGCAGGTCAGTGCAAATGAAACCTTGCTAAAAGAATTCGACTTTGGCGTTACATCTTTTGGTTGCAAATAGTTAAGCCATCTTAAAGCGCTAAACCGTGATACCTCTTCAAGCATAGCCGCTTTTTAGGCTTATGCTTTAGTGAGCTCTTTTTGTACAAGTTAGGTTAGATTTAACTCGTATATGTTGTTTTTTATTAAATGAGCGTTTAATTAAAAAATAATACTCTGCCTAGAATGGCTTTCTGTCAAATTTTAGTCGTAATGAATTTTGTCTTAGTGAGTAGTTGATACTGACCATAAAGAGAAGTTTTAGCAGATTTTACCTTTCAATTTTGACTTTTTTGAAGAATTTTGATGATTTTAAACTTTTTGTTACCGAGTTTTTTATAAAGTAAGTGTGTCGTGAATAGGTTTGTTTGTGTCGTTTTTAGTTTTCTTTGGGTTTGCCTCTTAGTTTGTTTTTATCAACTAGGCTCTGGATTTAAGGAGAGTGTTTTGTTTTACCTTGAGTTGACTATAGGTGTCGACTTTACTCTTTCAGTCCACACTTTGTTTTTAATTAAGGTTTTTTCAAGATGACAATGATGAGTATTAGTCGCTTCTCCAAGCGCTTTAATTTATCTCGTAGTACCTTGCTCTATTACGAACGTATTGGTTTATTAATGCCCTGTACTCGCTCTCAGCATGGCTATCGCTATTATGGTGAAAAAGCCGAGTTAAGGTTGCAGAGCATATTGGCATATAAGGCATATGGGATTGAATTAGGGAAAATTGCCCATTTAATCGATAGCCAAAATGAAGATGGACAAAAACAAGCCTTACAAGATCAGTTTAAAGCATTAGAAACTGAAATTAACCAGTTAAGGGAGCAGCAAAAAGCCATTGTGATGGCGCTTGAGGAAACTGATTTAACGCCTTCTACTCAATTAGATAAGTTTCGTTGGGTAGCCATAATGAGAGCCGCTGGTTTTGATGATGATGCGATGAAAGAATGGCATCAAAAGTTTGAAAAAATGGAGCCAGATGCGCATCAAGACTTTCTTAAAAGCCTGCAAATAGATGATGAAGAGATAGTTAAAATTCGCCAGTATAAATAAGTAAGTTTAAAAGACTTGCTTCATTCAAAATAACCTTCAAGAAACACTAATTTCAATTGCTTAAAATAAGGTACATTTATCTTAGTTGTTGAATTAATTCAATTTATTATTCTTTTTAGGAAACGTCAGTTTCCAATAGGAAATATTGAGTGTTAAAAATTACAATATACTGCAACTTTTCTTTCGTATAGAGGAAAAAACTAATTTTTGCCATTAACAAAGTGGATTGCTAGTGATATCTTGCCCCCCGTAAAAATTAATCAAATTTTACAAATATAAAAATAGAATCGAAATTAATTTAGGAGATAGGGTTTGCAATCAGTTTTAGACTTTTTGAACGGTATTATTTGGAGTCCGGCTCTAATATACCTTTGTCTTGCGGCAGGTTTATTTTATTCAGTTATCACACGCTTTGTGCAGGTGAGACTGATTAAAGAGATGTGGCGCCTATTGATGAATAATAAGGGCTCTAAAGAAGGGATTTCTTCTTTCCAAGCATTGGCTGTTTCTCTATCAGGCCGTGTTGGTACAGGTAATATTGCTGGTGTTGCAGCAGCGATCGGTTTTGGTGGACCAGGTGCTGTATTCTGGATGTGGGTTGTTGCTTTCTTGGGTGCAGCGACAGCGTATACAGAATCGACTTTAGCGCAGATTTATAAAGAAAGTGATGAAGGCCAATATCGTGGTGGCCCTGCTTACTATCTAGAAAAAGTAACAGGCCAAAAATGGTATGCTGTACTTTTCGCAATAGCGACTATCGTTGCTTGTGGTGTAATGCTACCAGGTGTTCAGTCTAACAGTATCGGTAATGCAGTAGAACTAGCCTTCGGTTCTGGCTCTATGATAGACACTGGCATTGGTGTGATCAGCTCAACCAAAATTATGACAGCGATTGCTGTTGTTGCGGTTCTAGGCTTCATCATTTTTGGTGGTGTTAAGCGTATTGCACGTTTCACAGAAGTAATCGTTCCTTTCATGGCATTTGCTTATATCGTGATTGCTTGTGTCATCATCATTCTTAACTTTGATCAAGTACCTGTTGTTATTGGTATGATTCTTGGTGATGCTTTTACTCCTATGGCGGGTATTGGTGCTGCAATTGGTTGGGGTGTAAAACGTGGTGTTTACTCTAACGAAGCAGGTCAAGGTACAGG
Source organism: Marinomonas sp. S3726 (assembly GCF_000967665.1). Lineage (NCBI taxonomy): Bacteria > Pseudomonadati > Pseudomonadota > Gammaproteobacteria > Oceanospirillales > Oceanospirillaceae > Marinomonas > Marinomonas sp. S3726. The sequence continues at coordinate 257,045 of NZ_JXYC01000006.1, forward strand.
TCCTCATGCTGCAGCGGCGGCTGAAGTAGATCACCCTGCACAGCAAGGTCTAGTTCAGGCTTTCTCTGTTTATATCGATACATTATTTGTATGTTCTGCAACAGCTTTCATGATTCTTATCACAGGTGCTTATAACGTGCACGGTGTGGGTGACATCATGTTGGTTCAGAACATTGCATCTGATATTGCGGCAAACAGCCCAGCTTATACTCAGATGGCGGTTGAAAGTGTCTTGCCTGGCGTGGGTAAACCTTTCATTGCATTAGCTTTGTTCTTCTTCTCTTTCACAACGATTTTAGCTTACTACTATATTGCTGAAACAAACGTTGCTTATATCCATCGTACAGTTAGAGTGCCTGGCCTGACTTTCTTGTTGAAAGTTGCGCTTATGTTTGCAACTTTCTACGGTACATTGAAAGCCGCTAACCTAGCTTGGGCTATGGGTGATGTGGGTGTAGGTCTAATGGCATGGTTGAACATTGTTGGTATTCTTGCCATCTTCTTCTTGGGTCGTCCTGCGATTAAAGCTTTGAAAGACTATGAAGAACAACGTAAAGCGAAAGTTGAAAAGTATACTTTCGATCCTAAGAAACTAGGCATCAAAAATGCTGATTTCTGGGAAGAGAAAAACAAGTAAGTATTAGTGTAAAGTTCGGCCTTAAGTGCCCACTTGATCTAATCATTAAAAAGCCCTGAGAGTGATGCTCTTAGGGCTTTTTTTATGGATGGTGTGTTGCAGTATAAAAGAGCTAAATTGCCATGACTTTGTTACGACCTGATTGCTTAGCTTGAAACAGCGCATGTTCAGCCCGTTTTAAAATATAGTCCTTGGTGTCATTGTCGAGGTATTCAGATGCACCTAAGGATATGGTGAGGTTGTTAACTGATTGCCCAGTTTGCTTATTTGTGAGAATAAGATCTCCTATATTGATGCGGATCGCTTCGGCGAGACTTGAGGCATTATCAAGGTTGATTTGAGGTAATACCAAGGCAAATTTTCCTCCGCTAAAACGATAGATTTCACCTATGCTAGAACACTCGTTACGAACTTTTTGAGCAATAAGTTGCAATACTTTATCACCAGTTTTCGTACCATAGGTTTGGTTGAAGGCTTTGAAGTGATCGATGTCGATCAGAATAAGAGAAAAATAACATTTCTGCTTAATTAACGCCGTTATCACCTCATCAAAGGCTGTTCTATTGGAAATGCCTGTCAGCTCATCAATGTTATGTTCCATTTCAAACTCAGCTAAAAGCTGTTTTAAATCTTGAATCTCTTTAGTTTGCTGAGCGAGTTTTTCATGGAGCTGTAAGGAGATTTTTTTGATTTGAGTACAATAACTGACTAAGTCTCGAATGGTATTAACTATGTAGCTCAAATCCTGATTATGCTCATGGCTATCCTTATTTAGATGCTCAAAATCTATTTCGCCACGGTTAAACTGATCCTCTAACTGACTGGCTTGTTCAATAAGCCCTTGATCAGAGAGTTCGCTATTCTCATCTTGGCTCTGTTTACTAATATTACCTAATTGATGTTGTAGTTTATTTAATTTGTGTTCTGCAGATTGGCTACAAAAGGTATGGATGAGGGCGTCGCAGTCTTCGAGTGATAGGGCTGATTTTCTTAATAATATGGCATCAACTTGTTCATTTAACAGCAGGTTACTCTGCTTCATATAGGTATACCAAAGGTTATAGTAGTGCGGGGTTATTGGTATATTTTGTTGTTGCATGATGGGGATGGTTAATTTGAAAATAGTTGCCGAATTTTCTAAATTATCTTGAAACATGGGTCTGTACCAATGATCTGTGCTAAGAATCTAGATAACCGTCCTGTTAAAGATTGTTTAGGCAAAGAGTAGATTGATCAACATGCTATTGATCGCTTTATAGGGCCTTCTTACCAAGTTTTCACCTTAAATTATAAGACATAATTGAGTGTTTATTGAACAGTTTTTAATTCTGTAAATAGATCAATGAGTAAGCTTGGGAGCCTGCGGTTAAGTCATCTCTTCTCAGTCTTGCCAGAAAAAGTATCAAGCAAGGCGTCACTTTGATGTAATGTAGGTACCTTTCGAGAAGTGACAACACAGGGTGTTACTGTTTCTGCAAGACCCGAAGGGCGTGGTCTAAAGGCTTCATCTTTAAGTTGCGCGCCTCGCTATAAATCTAGTTGCTTATGTTCACACGCTGGGGCGAGAGGACTTATTCGCAGGTTCCCTTGGTGCCCTTTTAAGCCTTTTGACCTATAATGCGCGACAAATTTATTTTTGGAGCTTTCATGTCTGTTTTAACTCCCTACAACGCACTATTAAATGCACTTGAGCAAGCAAATCTAGTGCAGAATGAGCTTGCCCGTATTTTTCATGGGAGAGGGCACTGCTATGAAGGGTTAGAGCATATTAACTTAGATTTTTATCCGCCGTTTCTCTTCTTAGTGTCTTATCAAGTGATTGATGAAACTGAGCTTGCAGCCTTAGCGGATGCTATTTGGCAAAAAGTACCAGAGGTAGAAGGCAAGGTTGAAGGGTTAGTCTTTCAACAAAGAGCAGGGCGAGATACCAAAAACCAAGTGTTTTATGGTGAGCTTCCTCAACCTCATATCATTAAAGAGCAAGGGATTCAGTATCAGGTCGATTTGCTAAAGCATCAAAATACAGGAATCTTCCCTGATATGTATAACGGTCGTGCTTTTGTGATGGAAAATGCAAAAGCGAAGAAGGTGCTTAATCTCTTTTCTTATACTTGTGGCTTTTCTTTAGCTGCGATGCAAGGTGGTGCTACTTCTGTTGTGAATATGGATATGAACAATGGCGTATTAAAACAAGGCAAAATTAATCATAAGTTAAATGGCTTTGTGAAAGAGGTAAGCTTTTACCCTCATGATATTTTAAAGTCCTTTGGTAAATTGAAAAAAACAGGACCTTTTGACCTAGTAATTATCGACCCTCCAAGCTTTCAAAAAGGCAGTTTTGAGCTAACAAAAGATTATCAAAAAATTCTAAGACGTTTACCTGAGATAGTGAATCACGATGCTCAACTGTTGTTATGTGCCAATAGCCCAGACTTATCTGAAAAGGCGTTTATTGCGTTGATTGCTGAACATGCTGGAAATGATTTTATCTTCGATCACAGGTTGGAAAACAGCCAAGGTTTTCCTGAAAAGGATAATGATAGGAACCTGAAAGCACTTGTTTATAAATATAAAAAGCCTCACGAAGAATAAAAGCAAAGTGCTATAAAAGGCTCAGTACTAACTTACAGAGGATTAGTTTATAGCACCTTAATTTTAGGGAATTAATTTTCAGAGCATTTTCTTTCAAGTCATTTATTTTCAGAGCTAAGCTGCTTTATAAACTGCATAGCAGCGAGCTTGTCTTTAGTGCGATCAGGATAGATAAGGTAGTAAGCCTTTTTGAGCGGTAGTGTGATAGGGCTTAACTTGATCAGTTGGCCTGATTTCACCTCATTTTGTATTAATAAATCCTGCCCTAATAAGAGGCCTTTGCCTTGTATTGCCGCCTCTATCGCCATGCTAGATAAGTTAAATTGTGGCCCTTTGTTAGGCTCATTATCTTGAAAACCGGCTGCACTCAACCATTCCTTCCAGCCGGGCAAAAATTGATTATCATCTCCCCAATCAATATTAATCATGGGAAGTGTCAGTAAAGTATTTAAACCCTTTTCTAGCTGCCCATTAACAAGAGCGGGGCTTGCAACCAGACTGACATTATCATGAAAAATGAGTTGATGATTTAATGATTCTTCTTGCTCTCCAAAGCTGATGCAAGCATCACAATTACTTAAGTTAAAATCTATGTGAGAGTGACTGGCTTCCACCCGTATTTCTAACTCAGGGTTCACCTGCATGGCATCTAATACCTTAGGCATTAACCATTTAGTCGCCACCGAAGGAAAGGCGTGAAGCGTAAAGATATCATGCTGCTTTAATTGCCTAAGACTAGCCTGGCCTTGTTTGAGTTTCTCAACCGCTTGCTCAGCAAAATACAGATACTGCTGACCTGCTTGGGTTAACTCAACTCCTTGTTTAGAACGCTGAAATAGTGACACATCTAATTGCTCTTCAAGCTGCTTAATTTGTTGACTCACCGCGGCTGGAGTAAGGCAAAGTAGCTTGGCTGTTTTGGCAAAACTAGCTGTTTGTGCAGCATTTATAAATGTCAGTAAGCTGTTTGTACTGGGGAGCTTTAACATAGTTTGCCTTAATATTAATAGGATAGTGGTGATTGCTCTGCCATTATTAAATGTTAAAACACGCTTCTTGTTAAGCCTTATTTAATAAATGAGGTGTTAAGAAAAATTTAACAATGACTGAAAAAATGATTGATTTTCATACAGCTGAAATGACCTTAACCTGTTTGTACAGACTTAAGATGATTTGTTAACCGAGTGTCAGAAAATAACAATAAGGAAGGTCAAATGCCGTTATTGGATTATATCAATCAAGCTCAATACCCAATTGAAAACAAAAGCTTTAGACAAGCTTGTAAGCAATCTTTGCAGCAAGAAGGTGCTTTGGTTTTACCTAACTTTCTTCAAGAGCATGTGATTCAAGCCATTGTAGATGAGGGCAATCTAAAAAAGGATTCAGCCTATTATACTCAATCAAGTCATAATGTTTATTTGAATGAAATAGATCCAAGCTTCCCCCTAGAACATGCTAGAAACCAGCAAGTAAACTCCTCAAAAGGTTGCATTACAGATGATCAAATAGATCAAGATTCAGTATTAAGAAGCCTTTATGATTCAAGCCTTTTAAGAGAGTTTCTAGCGAGTGTGTTAGAAGAAGAAGGGCTTTACGAATATGGTGATAACCTGTCTTCAATTAACTTGCATTATGCCAGTGAAGGGCAAGAGCTAGGTTGGCATTTTGATAACTCCTCTTTCGCGATCACCTTGTTGATCCAAAAGCCAGAAGCAGGCGGTGTGTTTGAATACATAGAAAATATGCGAGATGCCGATGCAGGCGAAATGAACTATGAAGGTGTCAGTGATGTGCTTTCTGGTAAAGCACAAGTAAAGCAACTCGCCATAGATCCTGGTGCACTTGTGTTATTCCGCGGCCGAAACGCCATACACAGAGTCACCCCAACCCAAGGTGACACCACACGTATGCTAGTGGTACTCGCCTATAACTCTAAACCTGATATCTCACTCTCAGAAGCAGCCCGCATGACGTTTTATGGAAGGTTGGAATGATTTTCCCTAAATATATTAATTAAAACTTGATTCGGATATCAGAAAATAAAAAGCCAGAGCCTAATAAGCTTTGGTTTTATTGTTTATAAATTCATTTTTATGAATTCTCTTTATTTTAAACGAAACTTTAAGAATAATACGTAATGCCACATAAGAATATTTTGATATTTTTGGGGCTTTACTTATCATCTATTTAAATAATTTGGGATATTTATAATCTGAGGTTGAAAATAATAGTATTTAGGGTAATAGCGCTTTTATTAAAAATAAAATTAACCTAAAGGTAAATAATGTAAGATATTTCTTACGTTGATGGTGTTTATAGGCTTACAGTGAGTTATAAATGATTGATATTCTTGCACCAAATGTCAATTTTTTGATTGTTTTTATCGTGTTTTTTATGTATTTTACCGAAAAAGTAGAAGGATCTTACGAAACTTACAGTTTTATGTGGGTTTGCTTCTGTTTATGATTTCTCATACATTTAAAATACGGATGTTTTATGCATTTAATAAAATTCAAAATTTTAAGAAACATAATTAGAAATACTTTATATATGTTACTTTTAAGTGTTTCATTCATAAATGTAAGTCTAGCTTCAACCACAGAAATACAACCAAACAATAGCCTTATTAATGTTGTTTCTGGTGTGGATTCTAAATTACTTCAAATATCCTCTTCCTCTCCTGATGGATTTTCGTTTAACTCATTTGATGTTTTTTCTATATATAATCAAGATCTTGTTCAAATAATAAACCATGCGTCATTAAATAAATCTCTTAGAAATGGAGCAGAGGCAGATGTAGTTTCAATAGAATCAAATAACGACATTAACCTCTCTGGTGTGATTGAGTTAGTTGGCAGGCCTGCTGAACTTGTAATAGCCACAAAGAATGGCTCTATAAATTGTACTAATTGTGAATTTAAAAATTTCTCAAGAGTAACTCTTGTAACAGGTGAAATAAAAAAGACTTTAACGGGTTTTGAAATTGATGAGATTCTTGTAAATAACAAAGAAATTATAGTTTCTGGAACTGAAGGGCTAAAAGCGCCTGGTGTTGTTTTCTTAGATCTTTTAGCAGGAAGTGTGAAAACTAATGCTGATATCTCAACAAACCTTAAAGCTTTAAATTTAGGTGGAAAGATAACACCTAGTGAAACTGGAAACTTATCAATTGCAACTGGTAATACTCGGGTTACTTTAGGTGCATTTAATTATAAATATCTTGAAGGAGAGGTGACATCCTTTGATTTAGGACAAAATGTCAATTTTTCCGGTAATAATGGCCCTATTGATATCTATTCTGGAAGTATAAGAGTTGAATTACTTTCTAATAGTGATCTGCTATTAAATCAAAACTTTATAACTACGTCAGATATGACGATGGCATCCATGTATCAGGGAAAAAATATTATTCCGGATGAGAGTGTGTTGCTTCGTACTGCTGGAAATATTTTTTTAGAGTCAAATATAACATCTAAAGGTGAGGTTGTTTTTGAGTCAGGGGCTGACGTTAATTTTTCGAGTTACAGTTCTAATCAAGTTTATACTGTAACTTCAGGCTCTATATCAATAGCAACAGTTGGAAATTTTAATAACTATATCGAATTAGATGCCGATGAAATTAATATATCTGCAAATAATGTTGAGAATGAAGGTTTAATTTCTTCAAGTAATACCGCTTACATACGAGCAGTCAAATCGATAAGAAACAGGTTTGGTGGCTTTATTGATGCCAGTGAAGTTTTGATGCAAGCGGGTACTACTTTTATAAATGGTTCTGAAAGGGCGTATAGGCTAGTAAAAGAGCCTGAACTTTTTATGGCCAAAAGAGCTGTAATAATTGATGTGGGCACTTATATAGACTTTGATGTAGATCCAGAAGGCTATATGCGTGAAGAGGTTGATTCTCTTAAAGCATATATAATTGCTGATAAAATTGAAATTAAGGCAGGAAGCTTCAAAAACATTAATCCTCTACATCAAATGATGACTATAAACTCACCAGAAATGAGTTTATATGATGAAGAAATTGAGTTGGAAATAGATAGAGTAACTATCTATGCTGAAGATACTTTAACAATTCTTTCTGATGAAGCAATACTAAATTCTTCTGCTGTTCTCGAAACAAATTCTGGAAAAATAGCATTTTTTACTCCCCATTTAATTAACGAAAGATACCATATTCAAATAATTGAAAAACCAGGAAGCGTTTTTAATACAGGTTTATGTTTGACGACAAATGCTTGTACAACTGCTGCTAATCAAACCTTATCAGACGATACTTTAGAAAAATTTATTTCTTACTATTCTCCTGCAGGGAGAATCTATTCAGGCTCTGATGCTATCTTATCACCCTCAACTTCTGCTATTCCGTCTGATGATGAAATACCACGCAGTAGCTTCGTAAATGACATGAGCTTTATTGAGATTTTTGGAGATTTTAACGTTGAAGTTGATAATGTTTTACAGACTGGTTTATCACTTCAGGCTGAAGTTTCTCTAAATGTATCAACAACACATTCAAGACGCTATTGTGCTCGAAGTGTGTTTGGTAAGTGTCTTAGAAAGAAGACAAGGTATTGGGTAACTAACGCACCTTCATATCACCTTGTGGAAACTGGGGTTTTACCCGCTCTTTTTCTTGTAGAAGGCTTTCTACAAGGTGCTGGTAGTGGTGATTTTGTGCTGAATACAACTGTGCTTTAAGGAAAGGATTTCTTTTTATGATGTTTAAATCAATAGTTAAAGACTTAACGATATTCTGTATTTTATCTTTATCTTTTAATGTGTTTGCTAATACAGTTATCGAATCAAAGTTTGTATCTGATACTAATATAGAGAGCTATTTAGAAGGTTCTGCCTTAAGTATAAAAGTAAATAATAACGACTATTTATATGATGTTGAAGATACTGAACGTAATAGTGGTCTCTTTGATGGTATGAAATACTTCAAAACAGAACTTCAAAAACAGCGTATAGAGGCATTTCCTGACTTTACTTGGGTACCTATAGTGGGAGATATCATATTTTTCTTAAAGGTTCCTGTTCTTGATTCAAAATTTATTGCTAGTCCTTTTTTAGAACGAGGCTTGATAAAGAAGCAGCTAATTAAATCCCTCGGTAATAGCTCTATTAGCGGCTATGGCTCAGCTGATAATCTAATACAGCAACTTTATTTAAACGGATTAAATTTAGCGCTCGAAAAAGAACTGATTTATGGTCAAAGCTTGAGTGAATATTTTTTATCTAATATTCCATATGATGTGATTTGGCCAGAAAGAAGAAATATTTCGGGTGAATCAGTGATTGTACCTATTGTTTATCTATCTAATAGTACTATTAGAAATGAAAAAACATCTGGAAATACTTTGGCATTTGGTTCTGCAGACCTAACTTATGCAAGTTTTGAAATAGATACGGCAAGTGTTGTTGGACAACGAGATGCTGTGATTACATTATCAAAAACGTTTGAAAATACAAAAGGGACAGTAAAATTAGGTGGTGATTTAACAATAAGTGCAGGGCAAAGTATTGCGAACTATTCAGGCGTAATGAGTGCTAATGATGTATCTCTTGTATCAGAAAAAATTGAGAGTAGTACTTTAGTAACTCGTTATGATTTTGGTTTTGGCTATTCAGTTACATCTGAAAATATAGGTGTAATATCAGCTCTAGGAGATATAAGTTTAGATGCCACTGGTAATGTTGTACTTCAAGGTTCACAGATATCTGCTGATGGAGATCTTTCAGTAAAAGCAGGTAACAATATCCAAATTATTACTCAAGTAGAGGAATATGAACGAGATGAATCTGGTGGATTTTGGAGTGATAGTGAGCAATCAACTCGAAATATCAGATCATACTTAAGTGGTGCGAATATTGCGTTATTAGCTAGTAATCAAATAGTTGTTCAAGGTGCTGTAATTGAAAGCCCTGGTAATATTCAGTTGTTAGCGGGTATGGGTATTTATATTAGCAATGTGAACGATAAAAATTCTTATAACCAAACTTTTAAAGCTTCATCGGGTGGTTTGTTTGGCTCTAGTGAAAGTCGTGAAGAAAAGGCATATACCTCAAAAGTAGTTGAAACTCTAATTACGGCCGATAAAAATTTAATGTTAGAAACCTTCATGGGTGATGTCATTTTAAGAGGTGTTGACTTTAATTCTAACGATATACTCCAAGTTGATGCAGGTGGCGAGATAAAAATGCTACTTGCTAAAGATACCTCATATTATTCTCTTGAAAGTAAAAGTGATGATGCTTTGTACTTCAGAGAGAGTAATAAAGGACACTATATTGAAACAGGTATTTATAATCAGTTAAGTACTCAAGGCGTTATTTCTTTAAATGCCACTCACGGCGTGCTTGTGGAATATGTTGACCAAGGAGACAACTGCAATTCTGTCACTTGTATTGAAAGAGTGGTGAATAACCTAAGTAAATATCCTGAATTTGAGTGGATATCAAAAGTTTACCATGAAAATCCTAATAATGTTGATTGGCAAGCTCTTTCATATAATTTAGAAAAGTGGAATGTTCACAATTCAGGCTTAACAGAAGCTGGGCAAATATTTGTTACTATTGTTGCGACAATCGCTGCTCCAGGTGCATCATCTTTTACAGGTCTATTAGTGGAGGGGGCTGCTCTTACTGCTCAACAAGTTGTTCAGAATTCTATGATAAAAGCAGGTATGGCTTCGCTGCTATCAAAAGCATCAATATCAGGAATAAATAACGATTGGAATATATCCGTTATGGCCGATGATGTATTGAATGATGAAGCTTTTACAGAAATTGCTCAGGCAATGTTAACTGCTGCTATAACAAAGGGGTTTGATCAGAGTGTGGGGGTAAGTGATTCTGATTACTCTTTTGCTGATACATCACTTGATACAGCTCTAGATCAATCATGGGTTTATCTTCAAAGCGCTTTAGTATCTGGGGCAACAACCTTTGCTTTTAAAAACCCTGAAGGAACTAGTGATACAGGGTTTTTCTTGACAAATTTTTCCGTTAGTCTTGCTGGGAATATTGCTTTTAATTTACATGATTACTATCAATCTACTTTAGTTGCTACTAATACGAGTTATAATTCAGATTACTTTTTTATTAATACAGAGAACTTAAAAAGTTTAGGTTTAGATATTGAGTATCTGGCTGTGAATTACGGTAAATATTTAGCATCAGCTTATCTTGTTGATAGTGTTCTTCACACTTCACCTCCAATTCTTGATCCTTATTTTGCTGCTGATTACTCAACTATACCTGAGTATGAGACTGCAACAGCCTATGCTGATGTTGCTAAAAATCACTTTTTTGATCAGGATGGTAAGCCTTTATTAACTGGTGATTTATCAAATAGCCAGTTAAGTCAAAAAGCTGAAGAGGTATATGCAAACTTGAAAGCACATAATGTTGATATTTTAAAAGCTTCGTCTTCACTGGCATTTTACTCGTCAATTACTAGCCATGATGTTTCAAATGAAAATACACCATCAAGCTTATCGGGTATTGAATTATGGCTTAGATTAATGTCTGTTCTTGTTTCTTATGAAAACTCATTGCCTATCTATAAGGAGGAGGCTTGGAGTATTGAATTGGGTAATGCTTTAAAAAATAACAACATGGTTCTTGTAAATCAGTTATTAATTGATAAAGCCACTGAAATAGAAGTGAAAACTGGTTTAAGCGTAGGTTTATCTGATACGACTGAAGCAATTAAAGCGATAGCATATATCTTTAAAGATTATTATCAGGGTGTTGGAGATGCATCTAAAGATTTATTTGAGTATGCAGAAAAATATAAGAATGGAAATCATACTTATATGGAAGTTTCTAGTAATGTTGGAGTAGTTGATGTACCGAGTATTGATTCTTACTTTACCTTTTGATTTTTACTAGTCGATAGTTTTAATTTTACTTATACAGATATTTTAATAGTAATTAAAAATAGATTTATTTCTTACAAGGAATTTTTATGAAAAAGATATTATTCATAGCATTAATGCTTGCTTTACCAACCACATCGACTTTTGCAAAACAAGTGAATGATGCAAAAGTAAAATCTGTTTATACACATAACTGCTGTAATAGAGGCCCGTATACTGCAGTTGTATTAGAAGGCGGAACCTATCATGGCGGTGGAGTATGTGACGCTAGATATAATGATCATTTTGCAATTGAAACTAGCCACCCAAACCATGATGCTTTTGTTTCTATTGCCTTAAGTGCAAATGCGAGTGGGAAAAAAGTGTTTGTTTATGGTAATAGAGGAGGATGTATTGGTCCTTTTAATAGAGCAGATGGCATAGCAATAAATAACGATTAAAATACCTATTCTAAGGAATAATATAATGGCAAAGTATATAAAATATTTTATTGTATTGGTGATTTCATCTTGGACAAGCTTAAGCTTGGCTGCATTTCATTATAATCTCACTATTAAAGATATCGAAATGTTTCCAAGTCCTCCAAATGCATCGCATGGATATACAGTGCATTTGACTGAGAATTTAACCGGTACTGGATGTGCAAACCCAGGTATCTTTATTGTTCAAGGTGGAAGTTTTCATGATGAGACATTAAGTGTATTGCTTGCTGCAATGATGGGAAATAAAAAAATATACGTTCGAATCTCAAGTTGTACAGATAGACCAGTCGCTGATCGAGTAGGTATATCAAATTAATTTATTAAAGTTTAAAGTCTATTAGGGACTATAAAATTAGACTTTTTAGGGTTTTGAAAGGTGTTATTAAATACTTCTATTAGTTTTATCAATATTGAAACTGTTTAAAAAAGTATTTTATAAGGATATTTAAATTGAAAAAAATAATATTTATATTAAGTGTTTTTTTATCCACCATGGCACTTGCCGTAGAAGAGGTGAATACTAAAGTTAATCTGGTTCGAAACTATGCTGCTGGTGGTCTCGGAGGTTTAGATATGCCGGTTATCTTAGATGCGGCATGCCCTAGTGGCTCAAGCTTTTATATAGAAAAATCCGGTGATTACCAAACAACACTTTCTATTTTATTGACAGCCTTAACGACAAATAAGACAGTCAGTGTTGCTTTTGAACGAGGTAGAAAGCCAAACTTTACTAGTCTTTCTAATTATTGTCGTATTTATTCAATTGGAATTAATAGAAATGCGCTATAATTTTTATTTTTAAATATATTATTGATTATAACGTTTGTTTTGGTTAAGTTGAATGGTTTCAGATTACTCTAAAGCCAGTGAAGATTATTAGCTATATTTTCTAACCCTCCTTTTAAATATCATAGAAGCGGAAGGTTTTTGTGGTTATGTAGAATAAAAAATTTTCTACTATTTTTTTGAATACAAAAAAATGATACGAATAATTAAAATCATTAAGAATAAAAGTAATCCCGTCCAGATAATAATGTTGAAAAGTATGTCATGTATTTAATGTGGACATAATATAAAATCTTTAACCTAAGTGTTAAATAAAATGATAAAAATATTAATTTTAATAATGCTATTAGTTTCTACAGCGCCTAATGCTAAAGCGGATCATTGGTGGAATATTTCTATGGATACTTTCCCAAGGCTTGAAGTTGCTAATGATAATGAGCTTTGGCTTGCAGTACCATTTGGAAAGGGAGCGACTAGAGTAAACAGCCATGAATCAGATAAGTCTACTAGCGTTTATCAAGTAAAATTGACTGCTTCAAGCCCAAATGTTCTCAAATCTTGGCTTAGTATGATATTAACCGCTAGGACTGTTGGCGACACTGTTACAGTGTTTGGTCCACAACCTGGAAGTGGTGAATTTACTATTAATAGTACTAGATTAATGATTACAAAATAAGCTAATTGTTTTTAATACTTCTTAATTACTATGCAAAGGTGTTATATGAAAAAAATTTTGTTATTTATTTTAAGCTCTTTAGTAACATTAGATCTACATGCAGCAACTAATGCCTCTCCAGGGCAGAAATGGTATGGTCCCTATACTATTACTAAAGTTGCAAGGTACTGGGATGGGGGCGGCCGAGCCACTGTGCATTTTGCTGAAACGCCTACGGACATACCATGTGATATAAACAAAAATCAGAAAAAAGCAACTTATTGGGGAGACCCAAATGCTCATGCTTTTGCTGATAGTATGTTCTCTGTTGCAGCGACTGCTAACGCTCAAAATAAGAAGGTATATTTTTTACTAGATAAGTCATGTCATCCAGTATATGGCCTGAATCTTCATGGTATAGAAATGGTTTCTAATTAAAAGTTTTAAGGGGAAATATAATAGGTTTTCAATGAGCTTTCTTCTTAAATATTAAAGTAACCTTGATTTTTTTGATGTGATATTTTTGATATTAAAAAAATTACAGTTTTTAAGAGTTTTTTGAAATGGAGGTGAAATAATATATTTTCTTTAATTTAAAAAAGACTTTAAATAATATTTTAATATATAAAAAGGATTTTTTGTGAAAAAGATATTTTTGGTTTTAATAGTTACATTTTCAAATAATGTTTTTGCTTTAAATTCATTTGATACTGAATGGAGTGCTCCAACAAAGGTAACTAGCATCGCTGGTTATTCTGAAGCTAGCACTGACTCACTATCGATAACATTTTCAGAAGAGGGCTTTTCAAATCCTCGTAACTGCAGTAAACAAGATTTCTATATGCTTAGTACTGATGGTGCAAATAGAGTTGGGCAATCAATTTTATCTATAGCCTTAGCTAGCGGTGCAGCAAATTTAGATGTGCAATATAAAGTCTATAGAACAGCATGTATTGCAAATAGGCCCATCGTAACTGAATTAAAAGTTAACTTTAGATAATCACAGATCTTTAGAGTATTGAGAATATTGGTTTTTAAGTGTCGGTTCATGCTCTAAAGTTGATGATTTTGTAATAGCCCTTCTCCCAAATGGAGTACGAAGAGATCACTCATATAGCTAAGTTTTTATAACGAAAATGGCCAACAAAAAATAAATAAAACGATAGATGGTTCAAATAAGAGTTCTTCTGAAGATGCTTTTTATTTACTCACTTTTTATTGATAGGTAAAAACTTAGTATTATATTTTTATGCTACTCCTTTCTGTTCTATTTATCATTTTTTATGCGGTGAAATTAAGTTTGTCCTCCAAGGCTATGAACATAGTTTTTGGTTAGAAAAAATGTCTCTTTCATTATCCCTCTCCTTATAATCCACTCCCAACATCATTTTCCCTGCTCCCTTAAGAATCCCTTAAGTTTGCTTTGTCATAATAACGTTGTTTTTTATGAAGCAGACTGTAAGGGTAGAAGATGAATCCAGTTGAACAAATAGCACAATACGCGACAGGGCATTGGGTTTCACAAATGGTTTTTACATTTGTTAAGCACAATATGGGTGACGCGTTTCAGCAGCAAGCCGCGACAGCTACTCAAATAGCCGAGCGTACTGGTGTGAATGAAGATAATTGTTTCCGCCTTCTTAGAGCTCTTGCGCCATTAGGTATTTTAAAACAAGACGATGATCAATTTAGCCTCACTGAGCTTGGTGAGTTTCTAACTACTGAGCATCCTATGTCTCTTACAGATAAAGTGTTGCTTGAAGCCGGTTATGAGCATGTTCTTTTATGGACGCATTTATCAGATTACATGGTGAACTCAACGCCAGCGCCTAAAGCCATTTTCGAGTTAGATAACTACTTTGGTTTGTTTGAAAAGAGACCAAAGCATTTAGATGTATTTGCCAAGGCGATGGGAAGTTATTGCCAAGATGAAATTGCCATGATTGAGTCTATGTCGTCATTAGATTTATCTGAGTTAGATACTCTGGTTGATTTAGGCGGTGCTTATGGTGATTTACTTGTTTCTTTATTGCAGCGTTATCCAAATTTAGAAGGGATTTTATTTGATCAAGCTGCCGTGATAGATAATGCATTACCTCTTGATAGAATGACAAAACAGGCTGGAAACTTCTTTAAACAAGTACCTGAAAATCAAGATGGCTATTTCTTAAAGCATATATTGCATGATTGGGATGATGCGCTTTGTTTAAAAATATTAGGTAATATTAAGCGTGTTATGAAGCCTAGCAGTCGCGTGTTTATTGCTGAATTTGGCCCTGTACCTGAAACTGATGAGCCGCATTTAAGTAAAATGTTCGACCTTCATATGATGCTGACTTTAAACGGTAAAGAAAGAACCTTAACTCAGTGGCATGAGTTGTTATCAAGTGCTGGTTTTAAAATCAAAATGATACATGACTCCTTCGGCCCTCTATCCGTTATCGAGGCGTGTTCAGTTGACCTTGTCTAAATGACTAAATGTAATGAATGGAGGATTTCCCCCTTTTTCTTCCATTCATTGCTTTCTTATTTTGTCTTCTGAGCGTCTAACTTCCGCAACCTATATCCATCTTGTTCATATATTGTGCTAAGGCTTGATCATCTAACCTTGGTGATTCTGAGAGCGCTTTGAAAACCCCTTCTTGGTCGGCTTTAGGCCGATGTTGCCCAAGCTTTAATTTGCCTTCGAGTTTTGTGATTTCGACTTTAAACCCGACGATGGCGCTAAGTAGCTTGTGTTTGAATTCGTCTGTGACGGGCTCTTTTATCCCTTCTTCATTTGTTTCGAGTAATGAAGGTTCGTAAGTTTTTAATGTGTCGTCGATAACATTTAGGGTGTCATCATCATTTAATAAGCTCACTTTGCCATAGGCATGGACTGCGGCGTAATTCCAAGTGGGAACAGCAGGGCTTTTAGCGTACCAGGTGGGTGAGATATAAGCATGAGGGCCTGAGAAAATGATCAGAACTTCTGCGCCCTCTAAGCTTTTCCAATGAGGATTAGCTCTGGCCATATGGCTATATAAAACGCCTTCTTGCTCATTCAGTAGGAAAGGTAAGTGAGTGCCATTTAAGTTGTTTACTTCATGGTGTTGATGGCTTTTTATTTCGTTTTTATCGTCTGTTGTGTTGTTCGTGTTCGATACCAAAACAGCAAAGCTAAACGCTTTCATAAAAGCGTGGATCTGTGCTGTGTCTTCCATGGTGAGGTTTTTCGGGGTGTACATAAAAGTCCTTTTCTTTATGTTCCTAGTTTAAAGCTAGGTGTTTAGTTAAGGGTTTAGTCGTTTAATTTAAGATGAAAAAAGAGGTTTGCAGCTACATCACTTTCATCTTGGGTAAAGCCTAATTTTTTGAGTAGGGCAATGGAGGCGAGATTGCTTTCATCAACACCTGCAATGAGTGTGTCTGCAAGGTCTCTTGTTTTAATATGTTCAATTAAATGGTTGACGAGTTCGCTTGCAAAGCCTTTTCCCCAAGACGCTTGCGCTAGTAGATAACCTAGGTGTGCATTCTTTTGCCCTTCATCTGTCTGCTCAAGGTAGATAAAACTAAAGCCGATAAGTTGCTGTAATTCAGTTTGATAAACTAAAAATAACAGGCTCTCATCTAACATGCGCTCTAACCAAGCTTGGGCACTCTCTCGTGAATCTATGCCTGAAAAATATGGCGGTAATTGAGAAACGACTTCTGGGGTGAGAATCTTGATAATGCTTTGATAAAGTTCTTTTTTATCAATCTGCTTTTTATTTAATAGCACTTTATCAAACTGTTTTTGGTCAAGGTTAGTTTGGTCTGGTGAACTTAATAGGTTATTGGCCTCTAAGACAGTGAGTCTTGATGAACTAAATGTATATGTCATTGCAAAGCCTCAAGTTAAATTACGCTATTAAGTGGAGTATATATCTTTTGAAGACAATCCTCTTTATCATCTGTGCCGTTTAAAATTATCGGATATATTCTCCATGCTGGAAATGCTCGCCAATTTTTTGAAGTTGCTAAACAGTGATGCTTCACCAAGTCAGATTTCGTTAGGGTTTGCCTTCTCTCTTTTCTTAGGTTTAACCCCTCTTATGAGTTTTCATAATCTCATACTCATTTTTATTGTATTAATGGTGAGAGTCAATTTAACGGCATTTTTGCTAGGCTTAGCGCTCTTTAGCTTAACGGCATTCGGGCTTAATTCTGTTTCGATTAGTTTGGGTGAGGCGCTTTTAACATCGTCCGAACTAAACGCATTTTGGACTGCGCTTTATCAAAGTGATTTCTGGCGACTTATGCAATTTAATCAAACCTTGGTTCTAGGTGGATTAAGTCTGTCTCTTATTCTGTTTCTTCCTATTTTTATGAGCTCGCTGATTTTTATCCGGGTTTATCGTAAGCGTTTTATGGCTTGGATTAAGACGCTTAAAATTAGCCGTATGATAAAGGCAAGCAAGTTTTATCAAGTTTATGACAAGTTAGGAGGCCTAAATGACTAAGTGGATTCGTTGGTCAGGGCTGGCTGGCTTTAGTGTTATTTTACTTTTGATATTGGCGTTCTGGTATTTTGCTGCGGGGCCTTTAATCAAGCTCAGTATTGAAACTATCGGCTCAAAGGCTTTAGGCGCTAAATTGGATGTGGCCTCTGTTGATCTTGAGCTTAACCCTGTGAAGCTGGTATTAAATAAGGTTGAGGCGACCGATAAAAAGCACCCTATGAAAAACCTTGTTAGCTTTGATAGGGCAGAGGCTGATCTTTTATTCTTACCTTTATTAATGGGTAAAACCATTATTGAGAATGTGTCAGTAGAGGGTGTTGCATTTGATACGGATAGGCAGACTTCGGGGGCATTAAACGCCTCTGACCAAACTGTTACCAAACAACCAAGTTCAAGCGATAGTTCTCAGGCTGCTTCGACACAAGATAAAGGTACGTCAAACAAAGCAAATGACTTGTCTGAAAGAGCCGTAGACGCATTGCCAACAGCCGATGAGTTATTAGCCCGTGAGCCTTTACTAACCGTAACGCGAGGTGAAGCAATGCAGGCTTCGATTGATGCGCATAAGCTTAAAATTGATCAAGCGAATCAAGCATTACCCAATAAGGCTGACCTGAAAAGTTATGAGGCTGAGATAAAGCAATTACTGTCGGGTAAGTTTAAATCGCTTGATGATTTTAAGGCTCGTAAGAAGGCCTTTGATCAGCTAAAGGCTAAGTTTAAGGCTGATCAAGCGGCAATAAAAGCGGCGAAACAAGCCTTGTCGAACGCGAATAAAGACATACGTCAGCAATGGCCTGAACTACAAAGTGCACCTGGGCAAGACATTCGTAATATTCAAAGCAAATATACCTTGGATGCAGTTGGTGCCCAGAACCTCTCTGCTTTAATTTTAGGTGATAAGATCAATGGCTATCTCCAGCAAGGCCTTGGTTATTATGACACCTTGTCGCCACTTCTCGCTTCAGACAAAAAAGAAGCTGATAAGGTGGCTGAGAAAGAAGGGCGCTTTGTGCCATTCGCGACAAATAGGCCTTTGCCTGATTTCTGGATTAAGTCTCTCTCTTTCAGTCTCAAACTAGCCGGTGGTGATGTTAAGGTGCTTGTTGAGGATATTAGCCAGCAACCTGATGTGATTAATAAACCTATTAAGCTAAAAGCCAGCGGTAATAAGTTGACTCATATGGCCGCTTTTGAGCTAGATGGCGTGTTGGATTATCGTTATCAAAAGGTGGATAACCAATTTGATTTAGTGATCCAAAACTGGCAAATCCAAGATCTAGCATTAGGGTTAGATGGTTTAGATTTAAAGGCGGCGAGTTTAGATATCACAGGCCAAGCTAAGCTTGATCAAACATCGATTTTAGCTGACGCTCAAGGGGATTTTAGCCAAGCCCAGTTTAGTGCTAGTACAAGTAATGGTTTTGCCAAAGAAATGTCTTTAGCGCTTGCAACAATTGATACTTTTAATTTTAGTGGTGATGTTAAGGGGAGCCTTAAGTCACCCAGTGTGGGTATTAAGAGTGACTTAGATAAGAAGCTAAGCCGTGCTTTCAAACAAAGGCTTAAGCAAAGACAAGCAAAAGTAGAGCAGGATCTTAAGCGTAAGTTGAATGATAAATTATCTCTGTATGCGGGTGATTATAAAGATGAAGTAAAGCAGCTTGATCTCATGCAAACGGATTTAGATTCCCTGTCTGATAAGGTATCTGATTTAGCAAAACGCGAGCTCTCTAGCTATCAAGATCAGCTTAAGGGTGAGGCGAAAGCGAAAGCCAAAGCTGAACTTGATAAGCAAAAAGAAGATTTAAAGAAAAAGCTTAAAAGCTTATTTTAGTCAGTCGGTAATTTTGATCGAAAGTTTCTTTTGATCAAGCACTTTGCTTGGTTAAAAAGAGAAAATATAAAGGTGGTTTCTTTAATAAGAACCACCTTTTCTGTTTTTAGGCGTTTATGTCTTTCTTCGGTTTTTATGTGAATTTAAGCGAGCTAGATAATCTATAAAGGCTAAATTATCATTCAGCGCTTGTTCGGTCAGTTGGGCCAAGGTCATAGGTGCCATGCCAGCAATAGGGGCATCTTTATCTAGATTCGTTGGGAAGGCGTAACCATCGCAAACGGCATTTAAAAGGGCTGTTTTTTCACTCTCGGTCAAGCTTGATTGCCAGTGTTCTTTGAGTGTGGGGTAGAGTGCTTGGCTAATGGCATATTGATCGACGGTTTCCATAGGCTTTGCAAAGCAAGAGGATATTTGCAGTAAGTTGGCGACTCTAGATTGGCTCTTTGTATGATTGCTACCAGCAGCATGAAAGAGCGCGGGGCTAAAGAAGATTCCGTCGCCTTTTTCTAATGGAAGTTGTACGGCTTTTTGTTCAAAGTAATCTTTAAATGCTTCATCGCGCCAAGCAAGGTAGCCTAATGGGTAATGTTGCGAGTAGGGCAGAACAAGTGTTGGACCTGTCTCAATTGGCATATCTGTATGGGCAATAGCGCCTTGGAGGGTGAGAAAGCTTGAGTTTGTTTGTAGATGTAAAGGGAAGCGGCTTACTTCTGCTTCTGTCTGAAAACCTAGGTGATAATCCCTATGAGGAGACTGAGCGCCTCCTCCTGGATGGACTGTGTTTACTTGGCTAGTAATCTGATAATGAGGGCCCAGCCAGCTCTCACTAACAAGCTGTAGAATTGGGTTTTTATAATAATGCATAAAAGTGTCGGCTTGTTTGAGTGCGCTTTTTTCAAAGGCATTCCAAATACGGCTATTGCTACCCTCTTTTGCAAAGTGATCTCCTCCTAGATTACTTTCCCTTTCTTCCATAAGTAGCTGGTCAAATACCTGACTCATTGCATCGAGATAGGCTAGGTTTGAATAGGCCTCTTTAATCACAACTACCCCAGGTCCATCTTTTAGTGCTTTCAAAAGTTCTGTTTTGCATGCCAGTGATTGAGCATCATTTTCACAAAAAAGGCGAAGATGTTTCCCTTGATAAATAGGGATGTTCTTGACGACGTCTGATGCTAACGGGTAGTGAGATGCCTGTGTTTGCTGTTCACAGGTCAGTTTGAAGTCATCAATGCTAATGTCATTTTTGTTGTTAAAAGAGGTGTGTGTTTGGGCTGATTTCATCTTGCGCATCTGGTTTGCTCCAGCGTTTTTTTATTTTGATGAGAGAAATGCTAGCATGACAAGAAATCATCAATGCCTCTAAAAAACATCAAAAAGACATCAAAAAATGCATGATAAGTTTTCGATTAAACAAATTGCAGCCCAAGCAGGTTTAAGTACAGCCACAGTGGACAGGGTGCTTAACGGCCGAAAAGGAGTGCGTTTTCAAACGAGATCAAGAGTGAATAAAGCGCTTGAGGAGTTAGAAGAGCAAGAAGGCTTACAGAATACATTTGGGCGAACCTTGTATGTCGATATTATTATACAAGCACCTAAGCGTTTTTCTGATGCAGTAAAGCAGGCTATCTTGGCTAATCTAGCAACGCTACCTGGCTGTCGTATTCATCCAAGGTTTCATTTTTTTGAGTCTATTTCTCTGTCTGAGTTGAATAGATGCTTACTGGGGTGTGAGGCAAGTGGATCAAATGGTGTGCTTTTAAAAGCACCAGATCAAAGCCTTATCAAGCAAGGTATTGATCACTTATTTGATATAAATATACCTGTGGTGACCTTGGTGACAGACCTGCCTTATAGCAAACGACTTGCCTATATCGGGATAGATAATCGTGCTGCAGGTCGCACCGCAGCTTATATGCTGAGCAGGTTATTGAAGCAGCAACAAGCGAGAGTGGCCGTAGTATTGAGCCGTCAGGAATTTCGAGGGGAAGAAGAGCGAGAAATGGGTTTTCGTAGCTTGATTCGAGAGTCTTTTCCTTGGATTAATATTGTCGAGATCCCGGGTGGGCAAGGTTTATATCAAGCAACCTATGACAAGGTGATATCCCAGCTCGAGCAAGATAGCGACATAAATTGTGTTTACAGTGTCGGTGGTGGTAACCAGGCTATTTTAGATGCGTTTGATGCCTTATCTCGCCCAATTGACGTTTTTATTGGCCACGATCTTGACCAAGAAAATAGGGCTTTGTTGATGTCACATAAGTTGGACTTAATCATAGATCATGATTTAGAAGAGGATGTGAGACGGGCTTTTAGCCACATACTCATGTTTCAAAAAGTGATCCCTAAAGCCAGTTTACCCGAAAGTAAAATCAATATAGTGACACCTTATAACCTATAGCTTTTATAAAAATAGTTTGGTTTTTAGTCATATTTCTAAATAGAGTATGAACCAGTTTAATTGACTGGTTCATACTTGTTGTTTAGTTTTTCAGTGTCGCTTGAAAACTAATTGATTGAGTGCTGGTTAAGCCGTTGGAGCTAAAACTTTCTGGCACAAAGGTATAAATATCACTGGTCGGGCGTATTTCCCCTTGCCAACCATTTGGCAAGTTAGTTCTAAATCGACCAGATCGAGTTGTGATAGGCTCATCTTCTCCTGACACTAAAAGATCGATGTTAACAGACCTTGGAATACCACTAATACCACCGATAATCATATGTTGTGGGATAACATCTAGTTGGATATCAGCAAGAGTTTTGTCTTCTAAAAGAGGAGATAGCTCGACAGTTTGGGATGCGGCTCCCGATGTGACTTCAAGGCTACCTTGCCAGCTGATGGCTTGTTGGGTTGTAAACGTCCCTGTTTCATCCGTTATTAGGTTATCTAGAAAACCAGAAACGCTTGCTCGATAAATAGGGAAGCCATTAGCATCGAGTACTCTGCCTTCTACTGTTGCTTTAGGAACTTGTGGTCCAAACAAAGTGGGCGAAGAGCCGCCCGTTAATAAGTAGTTATTATTGATATCGATGAAGTAACCAAAATTATCTGTCCTATCTAATGCTGGTGTGATGACTCTTGTTGCTTGCCATACATCACTTTCAGAGAGTTTAAATTGGAAAATTTGCTTCAAGCCATCATCTCCAACGAGAAGGTTAGTATCGTTAAGTGCGAGATTATGACCAAAGTTATAGCCATCAATATTAACGGCTTCACCGCTTTGTTCATTGACTTCAAAAGCCGTGACGGCTTGTTTTAAAACCCAAGACGTTCCTTCTTTATTATAGAGGTGTACTTTACCTCCTCGTGCGCTTTGATCAGGGGTAGACCAGTCACGGTAGGCCGCGATGGCAAGTTGATCTCCTTGGGCGTCTAATGACCATCCAAACTGCTTACCACCAAGAGCGGCCGCATCAAAGTGATCGATTGTTTGTATAAGCTCAAAGCCTTCTATTTCTTGCTTATAAATAAAGACTTTATCTATGGTTTTGGCACCCACAAAAAGATAGCCGTTTTGGAAGTCGATTGAGCCACCGAAGTAGGCATCGTCTGCTAGATTCGGTGTGACTCTTTCATTTTCTTCCCAGTAGCCATTCATATTTTTGTAGCTAATGACTTGGTTACTGAATGGAACACCAACAAGAGCAATATGATTATCGATATAAACAGACTCACCAAAGCCATAAAGGTTAGGTTCATATAAATCAGCACCCAGTTCCCATTCTTGTGTATAGGTGTTTAAAGAAAAGATTTTTGCGCTTTGATTGTGGGCATCAGCAATAATGGCATGGTTTTTATTGATATTGACTGTCTCACCACTCCAACCTGAGTTGTTTGCAGGAAGTGGCTGGGATTTAACCCAGTGGTTTCCTTCTTTGGTGATGATTAGGTTACCAACTAATCCGTGTTTTTTATCTAGACTGACCGCGCTGAAAGTGACATCAGACTTGACCGCTTCTGCATTGGATAAGTCATTGAGGTTACAGCCTGTTAGCATACTTAAGCTAATTAAGCTTGCTCCAATTATTGAATATTTCACATCGAACTCCTTTCGAAAAAATTACAAATAATTTACCGAGGGGCTCAATCTATAAGAGAAAATGGTTAAAAACTACTGAGTCTGATTCATATTTGCCAAGGGAGCTAATTGTGGAGTGTCATAAATAAAAGCCTGTATATGGCGTGAAATTTAAGCTTTTTTGGTGATGAGTAAATCGATACTAGTAGGTCAGCCAAGGTGTTTACTCGTGTGCTAAGAAATGAAAGTTTTTATTCTGGTTCGCTTCTTTTAATTCAACTTAGTTTTCTTGTGTGAATTAGGCTCATTAAGTGATCTGGTTTTTGTTACTGATTTTTACAAATAAATGAGAATCGATATCATCATTTGTATCTATAAATATCATTCATATCTGTGATGATTTTGTAAACTTGATCTTACGCTAAGTTGTTGGCATGCTTGGTTTTTTAACACAATATTGGATCGGTTATGTTGGTAGAAAAGATAGTAACGCGCTTCTCAGATACAGATGGCTTAGGCCATATCAATAACACCATGTTGCCGGTTTGGTTTGAAGGGGCTAGAAACCCTATTTTTCAGATTTTTACACCAGATTTATCTTTAAAAAAATGGCAATTAATTCTCGCTAAGTTTGATGTGGAGTTTCACGGGGAGCTTTTTTATGGTGAAGATATCGAGCTAAGAAGCGGTATATCGCGTATTGGTTCAAGCTCTTTCGATGTGTATCAGGAAGCTTGGCAAGATGGGCGAAAGTGCGCATCAGGCACCGCTGTTCATGTTCATTTTGACCATGAAGAAAAAGCATCTAAGCCTTTGTCAGACGATTTGAAAGAAAAGCTGTTAAAACATCCTTTTAGTAAAGACGATTAAGGAACCTGCGATTAAGTCACCTCTTCTCAGTCTGCTCGTCTAAGGTATATAGGAAAAAGTATCATACAAGGCGTTACTTTGCGTTTACTAATAGAAAGCCAGTGTAGGTGCCTTTCGAGAAGGGACAATACAGGGTGATACTTTTTTCTGAAATGCCGTTTAGGTATTCTTCAAAGACCCGCAGGGCGTGGTCTAAAAGCCCTATCTTTAAGTTGAGGATCTTATCAATAGAATAATTATTAAGTTGCGCTCCTCGCCATAAATCTAGTTGCTTTTATCCACACGCTGAGGCGGGAGGACTTATTCGCAGGTTCCTTAATTTAACAAGCACTGGTGTTTTTACATCCAGTGCTTGTTTTTAATGGCTTCTCATCCATTTTTGTTGTTAAAAGCGGTTTGCTTGAAAGTCTGCAAACGCCTGCATGACCTCAGCTTTGGTATTCATCACAAATGGACCTCCTCGGGCAACAGGTTCACCAATAGGTTGACCTGATACCAAGAGAAAGCGGCTATCTACTTCTGTATTAATGATTACTTTTTCTCCTAGGCTTAAGATAGCGAGCTTGCCTGCCTCTATTCTTGTGGCATCTTTGCCTATCGTGATTTGCCCTTCGATTGAATAGATAAAGGTGTTATCCGTTTTTGCGAGTGTTTGTTTAAACTCATCTCCCGCTTTTAAGGACACATCTAAATAGCTTGGTTTAACGGCTTCATTAACCACTGGGCCTAGAGTGCCTTGGTCTGTTTGCCCAGAAATGACTCGAATTTGGGTGCCTGTGGCTCGTTTTTCTAGGGCAATTTTATCAACGGGGAATTCCTGATAAGCCGGCTCAGAAAATTTGTCTTTGGCCGGAAGATTGACCCAAAGCTGAAAGCCCATTAACAAACCATCTATTTGTTCTGGCATCTCAGAGTGCACTATGCCTTTGCCTGCTGTCATCCACTGGACGCCGCCTGGCTCAATAAGGCCTTCATTGCCTGCGCTATCTTTATGTCTCATTTGGCCTGCTAATAAGTAGGTAACGGTTTCAAAGCCTCTGTGTGGGTGACTAGGAAAACCGCCAATATAGTCTTGCGCTTGGTCAGATTCAAATGCATCTAGCAGTAGAAACGGGTCAAACATATTTAGTGTTTGTGTGCCTATGATGCGAGTGAGTTTAACGCCGTCACCATCCATTGCTGCTTGTCCGCTATGTATCTCTATTACTTCTTTGCTGTTTAAGCTTGTCATCTTGTCTCCTCGCCTCTAAATGTCTTGTGGAGGCTTAAGTTGAATGAATATGGAGTTAGCTTATTCCTACTTTAAATTTGAATAAACAAGCGTAAAATCAAATGATAGTTCTTTTAAAGAGAACAATGTGAAATAAAAATTGGAATTAGGATAGAGTCCATGGGCCAATTAGAAGATATGCAGCTTTTCATTCGAGTGGTTGATGCGGGAGGTATTGGGCGAGCCGCTGAGCAACTCGGGATTGCAAAGTCTGCGGTGAGTCGACGTCTGAGTGAGTTAGAAGCTAGGCTAGGGTGTCGCTTGATTCAGCGTACGACACGTACATCCAGTTTGACTGATATTGGCCAGCGTTACTATGCACAGGCGCAGAAACTTATTGATCAGGTGGATGAAGTACACCTTGATATGGTGAATGAGTCGAAAGCCTTAAGTGGCAGCATTCGCTTAGCGGTTCCTCTTTCCTTCGGCTTATTGCATTTAAGCTCGGCGATTGATTTATTTATTAAGCAGCATCCAGGCATATCAGTTCAGCTAGACTTTTCTGATCGGCAGGTGGATCTTGTTGAAGAAGGGTTTGATTTGGCGTTGCGTATTGCGGATTTACAAGACTCTAGCATCCAAGCTCGCAAAATTTGTCCTTCTCATCATGTGCTGGTGGCAAGTCCTGATTATTTAGCGCAAAAGGGCGAACCTAAAAAACCAGCAGATTTGCGTTATTTTGATTATCTAAAGTATGGCTCGGGGAATCAGAGTCACTTTTCTTTATTTGATCAAAAAGGGCTCGCTCACAAGGTCAATCTTAATGCCAAAATGACAGCCAATAACGGGGACTTTTTACTGCAAATGGTAAAGGCGGGTCATGGGGTTACTTTTTTGCCGAGTTTTTTAGCCTGGCAAGCATTGGCGACAGGGGATCTTGTTCAGATTTTAAGGCCTTATACCTTACCTAGTTTAAATATCTATTTTGTTTATCCGCAGAATCGTTTTTTACCACAAAGGGTGCGGGCCTTGATGGACTTTGTCATTGCAAGGTTTGGTGATAATCCATATTGGGATCAAGCGTTGAATTAGTGGGTAGAGTTTGGCTTGTTGGGTCTGGTTATTTAACTGCTAGCATGCAGTATTCTATAAGCAAAAAAAAGCCCCGCAATGAGCATTGCAGGGCTAAAAACTAGAGAGTAACGCGATCTAAATAATGATTAGATCACTTTACTGGGGGCCGCGATTAAACGGCTTTCTGACTTAATGAAGCGCTTTCAATGACTTCATTAAGGTGCAGCCAAGTTTCGACAACGGTATCTGGGTTCAAGGACACACTTTCAATGCCTTGCGCCACTAACCAGTCAGCGAAATCTGGGTGATCTGATGGTCCTTGACCACAGATACCCACGTATTTACCTTTCTCGCGACATGCTTTGATTGCCATTTTAAGCAGAATCTTCACAGCGTCGTTTCTTTCATCAAACTTATCAGCAATCAGGCCTGAGTCACGGTCAAGACCAAGTGTTAACTGAGTTAAGTCGTTAGAACCGATTGAGAAACCGTCGAAGTATTCTAAGAACTGATCTGCTAATAGTGCATTTGAAGGCAGTTCGCACATCATAATAAGCTTCAGACCATTCTCGCCACGTACTAGGCCTTGTTCAGCCAGTAGTTCGGTAACTAGGCGTGCTTCGTCTAGGTTACGAACAAATGGAATCATCAGTTGTACATTAGTGAAGCCCATTTCGTTACGAACACGTTTCATTGCTTCACACTCAAGTGCAAAACAGTCGCGGAAAGAGTCATCTATGTAGCGTGCTGCACCACGGAAGCCTAGCATTGGGTTTTCTTCATCTGGCTCGAACAAAGGTCCACCAACAAGGTTGTGGTACTCATTCGATTTAAAGTCAGATAAACGAACAATGACTGGCTTGTCAGCGAAAGAACAAGCAAGCGTGGCAACACCTTCGACTAATTTGTCGATGTAGAAATCAACTGGTGATGCGTAGCCAGCAATGCGCTCTGAAATTTCTTCTTTCAAGCTAGCGTCTAGGCTATCAAAGTTAAGAAGCGCTTTCGGGTGAATACCAATCATACGGTTGATGATGAATTCTAGACGGGCTAAGCCGATCCCTTCGTTTGGTAACATAGCAAAGTCGAATGCACGGTTAGGGTTACCTACGTTCATCATGACTTTAACTGGAATTTCTGGCATTTCGCCAACTTCAGATGTGATTACATCAAAGTCGATGAGACCTTCGTAAACGACACCTAGGTCACCTTGTGCACAAGAAACAGTCACTTCTTGTCCATCTTTAAGTACGCTAGTCGCATCGTTACAACCAACTACGGCAGGAATACCAAGCTCACGGGCTATGATTGCTGCGTGACAGGTACGACCACCACGGTTAGTGACAATCGCAGAAGCACGTTTCATGATAGGTTCCCAATCTGGGTCTGTGATGTCAGTAACGAGTACATCACCTTCTTCGATACGGTCCATTTCAGTGATAGATGAAAGCACTTTCACTGTACCAGAGCCTATCTTGTGACCGATTGCGCGGCCATCAGTGATGATTTCACCTTCATGTTTAAGGCGGAATCTTTCCATGCTTTGTGTATTTTCTTGGCTACGTACTGTCTCAGGACGTGCTTGTACTATGTAAAGTTTGCCATCGATACCGTCTTTAGCCCACTCAATGTCCATTGGACGTTGGTAATGCTTTTCGATGATGCAAGCTTGGCGAGCTAGATCTTCAACTTCTTGATCGCTTAATGAGAACTCTCTTTGCTTATCAAGCGCAACAGGAACAATCTTAACGAATTCGTCATCGCTGTCGGCATCTGCGTATTCCATTTTTTGTGCTTTGCTACCCAATGCTTTACGTACAACACTTGGGCGGTTAGCAGCCAAGGTTTGCTTGTGTACAAAGAACTCATCTGGGTTAACGGTACCTTGTACAACCATTTCACCTAGGCCATAAGCTGAGGTGATGAAAACAACATCATCAAAACCAGACTCAGTATCTAGTGTGAAAAGAACACCAGAAGCGCCTATGTCACTGCGTACCATTTTTTGGATACCCGCAGAGATAGCCACACCTTTGTGTTCAAAGCCTTGGTGAACACGGTATGAGATAGCACGGTCATTGTATAAAGAGGCAAAAACACGCTTGATAGAAAGTTTGATGTCTTCAAGGCCAATAACGTTTAGGTAAGTTTCTTGTTGGCCTGCAAAAGACGCGTCAGGTAAGTCTTCAGCCGTCGCTGATGAACGTACAGCGAAAGATGCTTCTGCATTGTTTTGAGCAAGTACGGCGTAAGCGTCTTCGATTTCTTTGTTGAATTCGTCAGAGAAGTCTTCTGTTTCTACCCACTCACGGATGACTTTACCTGCTTCTGCTAAGGCATGAACATCATCAACGTCCAAAGTATCTAATAAATCATGGATACGTTTGTTAAGGCCACTTTGCTCTAGGAAAGTTTGATAAGCATAAGAAGTGGTTGCGAAGCCGTTTGGAACTTGAATGCCAAGTTCAGTTAGATTAGAAATCATTTCGCCTAGAGAGGCGTTTTTACCGCCCACAGTACCGACATCGTCAATACCTAAATCTTTAAACCACTTAATGAAATTGCTCACCTGTATCACTCCTACGTGCGATTTTGTATTCGTTATTTTTTATGTGTTCTTACGAACGGTTTCTCTCGTGCTTGCGTCTTGAGCTTTGATTTTCAAAGTGTGATTACATGCTTATCTGTATTCTTGTGCGCCATTTGCTGATTTGCATTTGGGCTTGCCACCTTTACTCATTGAGCTCATTGTATGTAGCGAATGGGTAATCAACAAAATTGAATATTCGATGTGGTTTTATTTCAAACGGAAAATGCTATGTCGTTACATAACAACATAATTGCCAGTTTGACCTATAAAAATGTGACAATTTAACAACGACTTGGAGATAAAGATGAAGGTGTATTTTGTATCTGATGGGACAGCAATTACCGCAGAAGTGTTTGGTTCTGCCATGCTGTCTTTTTTTGATGTGAAGATAGATACCAAGAGTGTGCCATTCCTTACTACGGTAGATAAGGCAATGGGCTTTTGTCAGCAATTGGAAGAAGACGCTAAATCTGGTGAAGTGCCTTTAGTGTTTTACACCATCTCAGATCATATTATTCGAGACAAAATTCAGGCTTCTTGCGGTCATTGTTACAATCTATTTGGCGATCTACTTTCACCTATTGAAAAAGCGCTTGGAGTACCAGCTAGACCGACCGCTCAGAAGGCTCATGGTATTAAGGAAGGGGTCTACGATGGCCGTATAGATGCGATTAACTATGCTTTAGCGAATGATGATGGCTGCTCTGTGAAGAACTTAGAAGAAGCGCATATTATCTTACTTGGGGTATCTCGTTCGGGTAAAACACCAACCAGTTTATACCTAGCGATGCAGTACGGAATTAAAGCGGCTAACTATCCCTTGAATGAAGATGATTTTGAGTCCAATGGTTTGCCTAAGGTATTGAAACCTCATAAGAAACGTCTTTATGGCTTAACTATTGAAGCGAATCGATTACATGAAATTAGAACTGGCCGTATGGCCCAGAGTAAATATGCATCGTTAAAACAATGTCGTTATGAGGTTGCTGAGGTTGAGGCAATTTACCGACAAGAACGTATTTTATACGTGGATTCAACGCATTTATCTGTGGAAGAAATTTCCACCAAAGTGATGCAAGATATGGAATTAGAGCGTCATAGAGCCTAACAAAACAAACATCAACCTATCTAATTTTTAGATGGGTTGGTGTTTATGACTGTTTTTTTTGTGAATTTAATTATAAATATGTGCTTTTTTAGCTCTTTTTTGCATTTTTCTTTTCATATCTTGGTGAATTTCACCCTTTCAAATCATGTTTTGTTGTGGAATTACCAATCCAACGAATAAATCGATCTATAAATACACTGCTTTTTTTAGCTAAGACCCAAAAGTGTCATTAAGCATCTATAGAATATGAGGTTAGACCTTATAAAGAGATGGAATACGCTTCTATAAGGTAAAAAATTCTATCTGTGTTTGTCTCACTGCTCTATAATATGCGCGTTTACTATCGCTTAATCAGAAGCTAAAAGAATAGTAAATGCTGAACATCGGGTTGTTTGACAATGTGATGTGCAAGGCTCTTCTATCTAGATGCCATCAAATTGATCAAATCAAGGAATACCAACGTTGTCTAAAAAAACCAACAAAGAGCAAAAAACTATCGATCCCTTTCAAGCGCGTGAAGCGTCTAAATACGAAAATCCTGTCCCCAGTCGTGAATACATACTCGAATTCTTAGCGTCAGAAAATAAAGCTTTTTCTCATCCTGCTTTATGTGAAGCCTTTAACTTGACAGGTGAAGACGAAATTGAAGCATTACGTCGTCGTTTGATTGCGATGGCGCGTGATCATCAAGCAAGTTGTATCAATAATGAATACTCTCCTTTAGCTCAAGACGATTTTCACGAAGGTTATATTCAAGGTAATAAAGAAGGGCATGGTTTCTTATTACGTGAAGATGAAGACGATATCTTCATTTCTGCCCGCCAAATGCAATTGGTGATGGATGGCGATAAGGTGCGTGTACGTCCTTCTGGCCGTACCGTACGTGGTCGTCTCGACGGTGTTATCGTTGAAGTATTAGAACATAAGCATGCTCGTTTAGTTGGCCGTTATTATAAAGAAAGCCAAGCTGAGTTTGTGACCCCAGAAAACCCACGATTGTCACAAGACATCTTGTTAGCGAAAGATACGGGTTTGCATCCTGAGCATGGCCAGTATGTGGTAATCGAAATTACTGAGTATGCGGATAAGCGTAATGCTGCTAAAGGTGTTATCACGCAAATACTGGGTGACTTTATGGCACCTGGTCTTGAAATAGATGTGGCATTACACAGATATGAAGTACCGCATGAATGGCCAGATGCGGTTATCAAACAAGTTAAGAATATCGGCGCAGAAGTCGCAGAAGAAGATAAAGTTAACCGCGTTGATTTAAGAGAGCGACCTTTCGTCACTATTGATGGTGAAGATGCGCGTGACTTTGATGATGCGGTCATGTGTGAGAAAACACCGGGTGGATGGAAGCTTTATGTGGCCATTGCCGATGTATCTCATTATGTTAAAAAAGGCAGCGCATTAGATGCAGAAGCGATTGTTAGGGGGAACTCGGTTTACTTCCCTGGTCGTGTTATTCCCATGTTGCCAGAAGCGCTATCAAATGGTCTTTGTTCTCTAAACCCTGATGTTGATCGTCTGGCAATGGTCGCGGAAATCTCTTTGACTTCTCGCGGTAAAATGCGCGGTTATAAATTTTATGAAGGTTTGATTCGTTCTCATGCCCGTTTAACCTATACCAAGGTTGCGCACATGATCGCTGAGCCTGTTGATGGCGAACGTGAACCTCAAGCCCAAGCATTAAGAGAAAGGTATGCTGATATCGTTTCTCACATTGATGATCTTGCGGGACTTTATCAAGTACTGCGTCAAGCGCGTGATGAACGTGGTGCGCTTGAGTTTGATACTGTTGAAACTCGTATGGTATTCGATCAGTTTTCAAAAATTGATCAAATTGTGCCAGTAGAACGTAATGATGCCCATAAACTCATTGAAGAATGTATGTTGTGTGCAAACGTAGCGACAGCTGAGTTCTTATTAAAGTCTGGCTTACCTGCTTTGTTCCGTATTCACGAAGGGCCAAAAGAAGAAAAACTAATTGCCTTACGTGATTATTTATCTGTTTTAGGTTTGTCTATTGGTGGTGGATTAAAACCAACACCAGATGATTACGCGGCCTTATCTGCAGATATACAAGGGCGCTCGGATGCCCGTAGTATTCAAACCATGATTCTACGCTCTATGAGCCAAGCCATTTACTCGCCAGATAATCTTGGCCATTTTGGTTTGAACTATGAAGCTTATACGCACTTTACCTCGCCAATCCGTCGTTATCCTGATCTATTGGTGCACAGGGCGATTCGCTATCTAATTCGTGGGGAAGGGCGTCCTAAGCTACGCCAAGCCATTCGTGTTGCAGGTAGTGAAGAGCTGAAAGCGAAAAAGATCTATGGCTATGATGATGCTGACATGGATGGCTTTGGTGATTCATGTTCTATCACAGAACGTCGTGCTGATGAAGCAACCCGTGATGTTGAAGCCTGGCTAAAATGCCAATATGTAGAGCAACATTTAGGTGAAGAGTTTGATGGTGTGATCACGGCAGTGACACCTTTTGGTATCTTTGTTGAATTACAAAATCTCTTTGTTGATGGCCTAGTGCATATTTCTGCTTTAGGTAATGACTATTTCCATCATGACCCTGAAATGCAGGTCATTGTTGGTGAGCGTACTGCTAAGGTTTTCCGTCTTGGCGATAAGCTTAAAGTCACTGTGGCTCAAGTGAATCTTGATCAACGTAAGATCGATTTGGCAATCGTATCTGAGAAAAAAGCACCACGTGTAATAAAAGAAAAACAATCGAATTTATCAGAGCTTGAAATGCAGCTAGCTCAATTACCGCCAATGGAATTAGGTGCACCGAGTCGTCCAGCTAAATCTTCTGAAAAACCGGCTGATAAAGAATCTAAGCAAGAAGGTGATTCAGCAGAAGGTGGCACAGATAAAGCCAATAAGAAAAAGCGACATAAGAAAAAAAGCGTATCAAAAGGTAAGCGTATCCGTCAGAAAAAAACGGATACAGCTAACAAAGGTGCCAAGCCTGCGAAGAAGCCTAAAAGTGCAGCGGCGAAAAAAATAAGCGCGATTAAGAAAGCAAAAAAGAAAGGTAAAAAGAGCAATGCTAAGGCACGCTCACAAGACTAAAGCAGAGCCGTCATTTCTGCTTGATGCCTGCTGAAGCTTTTATTTCAGTAGGCTTGATAACTAATAATGTTGAGTTGAAAAATATCACTATGTCAGATTTAGAATGGGTTTATGGTATTCATGCGGTTGAAAATTTATTGCTTCAGCAAGCTGAAAGAATAAAAGAGATACGTTTTCAAGAAGGCCGTGATGATAAAAAGATTAAGCGTTTACAGGTCTTGTGTCGTGAAAAAGGCATAAAAGTAAATGTGGTAGCAAGACGCGAAATTGACCAGCTTTTCAAAAGCAATCAAGAACGTGTTGTTCATCAGGGAGTGGCTGCATTTGCGAAAATGACACGCTCTCAAGATGAAGCTGATCTATATCAGCTAGTTGAGAATCTAGATGAGCCACCGCTAATCATTATTTTGGACGGTATTACAGACCCACATAATTTGGGTGCTTGTTTGCGAAGTGCCGATGCGGCCGGTGCTCATGCGCTTGTTATGCCAAAAGATAAGTCTGCACCTCTAAATGCGACGGTTAGTAAAGTGGCGTGTGGTGCTGCTGAAAGTATTCCTGTTTACGCTGTGACTAACCTTGCTCGTACTATGAAAAAGCTACAAGACAAGGGTGTTTGGATATTTGGTACAGCGGGTGAAGCAACACAAACAGTCTATGAGCAAGATCTGACGATTCCATCAGCGATTGTGATGGGAGCAGAGGGAGACGGTATGCGTCGCCTTACTCGTGAGCAATGTGATTATCTTGTGAAATTGCCTATGGCTGGTGTGGTTTCAAGTTTAAATGTATCTGTTGCTACAGGTATTTGTTTATATGAGGCAGTACGTCAACGTGCTGTGAAAAAAGCCTAATTGTTAGGGAAATAGAATGGCTAATGCTCGCTTTAATATTGCGCCTGTCAGTACAGAGATGGACGCAGCGCTAGAAGATAAGATTAATAACAAGACTAAGCCGTTAGGTGCGTTAGGACAGCTTGAGTCTTTAGCTAAGCAATTGGGCCAAATTCAACAAAGCCTTGAGCCTGAAATCAATAAACCTCATATGATAGTGTTTGCAGCTGACCATGGGGTTGTGGCGCAAAATGTTAGCCCTTTCCCGCAAGAAGTGACTTACCAAATGGTGCTTAACTTTTTGTCCGGTGGTGCTGCTGTAAATGTGTTTTGTGCCCAACATAAAGTGCCTTTACGTATTGTTGATGTGGGCGTTAAATCTGTTTTTGATGATCATAACTTATTATCAAAACGTAAGGTTGCTAATGGCACTAAAGATTTTACTGAAAAATCAGCCATGACAGAGTATGAATTTAAAGCCGCTCTTCAAGTTGGCTTTGACGAGGTAGACAGAGCAAAAACAGCAGGTTCTAACCTAGTTATGTTTGGTGAGATGGGGATAGGGAATACCACAACGGCCTCTTGTTTGATGGCCTCTTTGACTGGGTTATCCGCAGAGAGCTGTGTTGGACCAGGAACGGGTGCAAGTGAAGAGGGTATTGCACGTAAAGCAAAAGTGATCGAGCAAACACAGCAAAGAATGAAAGATGACTATCCAAGGGAATTGTATCGAAAGTCTATTTCAGAATTAGATGCACAGCTTATTGCTCAAGAATGTGGTGGTTTTGAAATCATTGCTATGACAGGCGCTATGATACGTGCTGCAGAGCGCAAAATCGCGTTTGTAGTGGATGGCTTTATTTGCAGTGTGGCTTATTTACTGGCTTACAAGCTGGATGAAAATGTAAAAGGCTTTGCTATCTTTGCTCATGAATCTCAAGAAACAGCGCATGCCGCCTTATTACGCTATCTTGAAGTAACGCCTTTATTATCTATGTCATTAAGGTTAGGGGAAGGTTCGGGGGCAATTTTGGCCTTGCCACTGATTGAAAGTGCGACCTTATTTTTGAAAAACATGGCGAGCTTTGAAAGTGCTGAAGTGAGCCAAGAAAAAACTTAGTACTGCTAGGGTGGTAACAAGATGAAAGCATGGTTACTTAGTTTAATAGAGCAACCTTGGCCGACAAAAGCCATGTTAATTGAAGGCTTTAAACGTTCTGTTATCACCTATAGTCGCTTGCCACTTAAACATGAGTGGCAAGATGATATCCCTCATGTTCAAGCGGTTACCTTTTTACCGCTAGTCGGCGCCATTATTGCTTTAATCAGCACTTGGCCCCTGTTGTTTGATTTCTCTGATTCTCTTTCTGCTTTGTTAATCATCATCTCCAGTGTGGTTCTCACGGGGGCTTTTCATGAAGATGGAATGATGGATAGTCTTGATGGCTTGATTGGTGGTTGGACTCAAGAGCAAAGATTAGAAATTATGAAGGATTCAAGGCTTGGGAGTTACGCCGCCATTGGTATTTGGTGCGTGCTTAGTCTCAAGTGGTTGCTACTCACTCAGATACTTGCCTTGACTCAAAGTGTTTTGATAGGCGTGCTCATTTGGCTATTTGTCCATGCTTTAGCGCGTGTTACGCCTATTCTTATCATGCATAAATTACCTTATGTTTCATTGGGAAAATCTAAAGCCGTTTCTATGATAGGTAAGCTTTCAGCTCATGAATGGGTTTATGTAGGTGCCCCCATCGCATTACTTTCAAGCTTTATGTTTGCTTGGCACATAGGTACCTTTTTATGTGTATTAGTGGGCATTATTGCTACTCTTTTTGGTCGTTATTTAAAACATAAAATTTCTGGCTTTAATGGGGATACACTAGGGGCTTCTGAACAGATTTCTGAGTTAGCCCTACTATTTTCGATTCTTATTTATTTTAGTTAAGGAACCCGCGAATAAGTCCTCCCGACTGAGAAGAGGTGACTTAATCGCAGGTTCCTTAATCGTGTTTACCGATCTTTTTATATTCCTGCTTGATTGATGTGAGGCCATTGTGAAACTCTTTTTAATACGACACCCCCAACCTGATATTGAAAAAGGTCTGTGTTATGGGGCGATGGACCTTGACCTTGCGCCTGCATGGGAGGAAGACGCAGAGTTGCTTACAAGCTGGCTTTTTTCTCGAATAAAAGGGACAAGTGTGAGTTTTCATAGCCCATTGCAAAGGGCTGCCAAATTAGCTGACTTTTTGGACCCTGAATCTGAAAGCGTGGATGCGTTGAAAGAACTTGATTTTGGTTTATGGGAAGGGCGTTTGTGGCATCAAATAGACAGGGAAGAGATAGATGCTTGGTCACAAGACATTGTTCATAGTGCGCCTTATCAGGGAGAGTCGCTAGATCAGGTGAGACAAAGAGTGATGGGCTGGTGGCTGCAAAAATATCAAGCGCTTCGACATGCAGAAGAGACACCTGATAACGTGATATTAGTTGCACACTCTGGCGTTATTAAAGTATTGGTAAGCCAGCTATGTGGTTGGCCCTTGGCACAAAGTCACCTTATTAATCCCGGTATGATGAGTGTCACTGAGCTCTACCTTAGTGGTGATTTTGTCCAATTAAACCGTTTAGGTGCAGGGGATTGGCTTAATTAGTCATTGTCTTGCTTTCGATTTTAGGAAGTAGTTTATGTTGTATTATTTGGGCATGTTCGGCATTGCTGCCTTTGCCATTACTGGGGTTATTTCCTCTGGTAAGCGGGACATGGATCTCTTTAGTATTATTTTGTTAGGTATGGTGGCCTCGTTAGGTGGCGGTACGATTCGAGATGTCATTTTATCCATGGAAACGGTTTATTGGGTAAAAGATACTTCTTATCTTTGGGTGGCGGTTGGATCTTCCTGCTTTGCTTTTTTCAGTATTCGTTACATTGCTAACCGTGAAACCCTATTTAATTATGCGGATGCTTTTGGGTTAGCGCTTTTTACTGTGGTTGCGACTGAAAGAGTCTTGTTATATCAATTCCCGGATACGATAGCCATTGTCATGGGTGTCATTACTGGGGTAGCTGGGGGGATTATCCGCGATGTCATTTCTCATCGTCCTCCTTTGGTTTTAGGGCGAGAATTTTATGCGACACCTGCATTTTTAGGGGCGGCAATGGTGGTTGCACTGTCAAAAATTGCACCTGGACATGAATTTAATGCGATTTACAGCGCTGCCTTTATTTTTATACTTAGAATATTGGCGATACATAAGGGGCTTTATTACCCGAAATGGCTGCTGTATAAAAAAACAATCGACTAGGATAGATAAGATGGCAATTCAGCAAGAAGATGCAGATAAAAGAGAAGCGCGTTTATTAAAGAAAAAAGCAGTGGTGGATGGTCGTATTGCGGCTGCAACCGAAGAGCGTGGCGTAACAATTTTATTAACCGGCAATGGTAAAGGTAAAAGCTCTAGTGCATTCGGTACTATGGCAAGAGCGCTTGGCCATGGTCACAAAGCCGCCGTAATTCAGTTTATTAAAGGCCGTAAAGAAACGGGCGAACAGCTATTTTTCTCTGAACATCCACAAGTATCTTTTAGTGTGATGGGGCATGGCTTTACCTGGGAAACTCGTGATCCAGAATTAGAGCAAAAAGCGGCAGAGCAAGCTTGGCAGTTAGCTAGTGAAAAGCTATCAGACCCTTCTATTCATTTTGTACTATTAGATGAAATTACTTATATGTATAAATATGGCTATCTGAATGTCGATGATTTAGTTGAAGCTTTGGCTAATCGTCCCGCTCACCAGAATGTCATGATGACTGGGCGAACAGCGCCAAGAGCTTTGTTAGACAGTGTGGATACACATAGTAAGATAGCGGATGAAAAACATGCTTTTAAAGCAGGTGTTAAAGCACAAGTGGGCATTGAGTGGTAGTTCGAGTAGCGACCTATAATGCTGCTTTAAATCGCCCCTATGCTGGGGCGCTTAAGCAGGTATTAACCTGCTTTGATAAGCTTAATCCTCATACTTGGGATAAGCAGGCTATGGCGGTTGCATTAGTCATCCGTCATGTGAGACCCGATATATTATTACTGAACGAATTTGATTATGATGAAAGTGGCGAATCTCTAGCTGCTTTCTGTGAACACTATTTAGAAAATCCAAATCTACCTCAAGCTAAATTAGCGCCGCCCATTTATTACCCCGAACGTTTTTCTGCTCCCGTAAACACTGGTCTGCCTTCAGGGCGTGACTTCGACAAAGATGGCGTTGCATCCGATAAAGGCGCTGATGCTTTAGGTTTTGGAGCCTTTCCTGGCCAGTACGGCATGTTGGTTTTATCTCAATACCCAGTTTTGAAGGCGTCTTTTAGAAGCTTTCAACACTTTTTATGGACGCAGATGCCAAATGCAAAATTACCACAAAAGAGCGAGAAACAAGGTGGCGGTAGTTGGTTTGACCAAGAAGATTTAGCTAAGTTGCCTTTGTCATCAAAGTCTCACTGGGATTTGCCCGTTCAACTTGACGAAGGGGTTTTACACCTACTTTGCTCTCATCCGACACCCCCTGTTTTTGATGGTGATGAAAAACGCAATGCTTGTAGAAATCATGATGAAATACGTTTCTGGCGAGATTATGTGCAAGGTGAGCACTATATGATAGATGACAAGGGCGTAATTGGAGGGCTAACACAAGGGGATGAGTTTTTAGTATTAGGTGATTTAAATGCCAGCTTGAAAGAAGGGGATGCCATGACCCAAAGTTTGCAGCAATTGTTAGACACTTTAGCTATTAAACAAACTCAGTTACCCATCAGTGAAGGTGCAGTAGAGCATTCACCTAATCTTCCTTGGGCTAAGTGGCATACGGCGAGTTGGAGATTGAATGCTGATTATGTACTTTACCCAAGAACACTAGATAGAAAATACTTTGTACAAAAACAAGGTGTTTTCTGGCCTGAAGCCAGTAGTCCTATGGCGAGAAGTGTCAAGCTAGCCTCCGATCATAGACTTGTTTTTGTTGATCTTAAAAGCAAATAGATTCTCTAGCTGAGTTCGAATAATTAACTCTAAAGCTAAGCCTTTAACTTCAATTGTCAATTTTACTTTTCCCTAATGGTAAAATAATCTTTTTACTTTCCCTTGAGCTAATGGTAAAAAATGCCCTGTTAAGGTTTAGGGATAACCTCTTTATGTCAGAAATTAATCCAGATAATCAGCTTATACAAGCCTTGTCTGCTTATGTGAATGAAGCCATATTAATCATAAAAGCAGAGGATGCTCAGTGCTTATATGCTTCACCTTTAGCGTGTAAATACCTTCAATCTTGTGCTGTAAGCCTACAAGAAAAAACTTTGTTTGAAATTGATCAAGAGCTTAATAACTTTAATCAATGGCAGGCTTATGTGAGCCAGGTTCAAATTGATAACGCGCATGCCCATTACACCTGTTTGTCTCGTCATGATAACTCTGAACTCTCGGTCGAAATTAGAGCCAATTGGATTCGCTTTCAAGAGGTCGAATCTATTCTCATGACGGTACGAGATGTGTCCGCTCGTCATATATACGAAAATAAAGTATTAGACGATAAAGTGTTACGCACTTTTACGCTTCACGAAGCTCAAGATGGTTACTGGGATTGGGATCTGGTTGAAAACAGTCTTTATTTGAGCCCACATTGTTTTCATCTTATGCGTATTAACCAAGATGAAGTTAGTT
Organism: Marinomonas sp. S3726; assembly: GCF_000967665.1. NCBI lineage: Bacteria > Pseudomonadati > Pseudomonadota > Gammaproteobacteria > Oceanospirillales > Oceanospirillaceae > Marinomonas > Marinomonas sp. S3726. The sequence continues at coordinate 296,916 of NZ_JXYC01000006.1, forward strand.
GCTCTGTATTAGAGCAATGGTTAAGCGTGATTCATCCTCAGGACAAAAAAGCAGCCTTTCAAACAATTGATAATCATGTCAGAGGGAGAACAGAGCGCTTTAAACTCAAATATCGTTTAAGACAAAAGAGTGGCGAATACATCTGGGTTCAAGGACGTGGGGCGACAGTTGAGCGTGATGAAGATGGTAACCCAACTCGAATTTTAGGTTCTGTTATCGATATTACGGAGTCCGAATCAACCGCTCAAAACCTTTTGTGGCATTCTCAGCATGATGCTTTGACGAAAGTTTATAATCGTAAAAAGGGTTATGAATTTTTCCACGAATATTTAATGAAAGCCCAACAGTCCTTAAGAGATGGGCGACCTGCTTTATTCCAGATTGCTGTGTTAGATATTGATGATTTTAAGCGTGTGAATGATCAGTATGGTCATCTTGTTGGAGATGCTTTGCTCCAACATTTTACTGACTTTGTGCAAAACTATATTGAAGGTGAAATGATATTAGCTAGATGGGGTGGGGAAGAGTTCGTTTTGTTAAGTTATGGTAGAAATGATCTCGGCTTTATTAACCTTATTGATCATTTAGTAAAGCGCTATTCAAGTAGCACCTTTAAAGGGGATTTAGCCAAACCTATTCATACTTCTGTGAGTGTGGGGGTTGCTTGTTTTAAAAATGAGTCAGATTCAATAGCCTCTTTGTTTAAGGCTGCGGATCAAGCTATGTATCAAGCAAAAGCTGAGGGGAAAAATACTTTCTGTCTAGCCTAGGGGCTTATTATCTTAGTATTTTTAAGTAGATAAAAATGCCTTATATTAGTGCGAAAAAGTGTACAGATTTTTATACACTTGTTTTGTTTTTACAAAAAAAGCCAATGTTTAAAAGATTGTGAAATTACATGAATTCACTAAAATTCGCTTGCCTGAGCAAAGTTCAGGTTTTCAGTGAGTAGGAGACATGAAATGACCACAATGACAGCAACCCCTTTTAAACATACCAGACTAGAAGATGCCCAAGCCATCATCATAGGTACTATTCTCGCTGCTTTAGGCGTTAACCTTTATACCTCTGCAAGTTTATTGTCTGGTGGTACGGCTGGTTTGGCCTTTCTTGCTCAATATGCCTTCCCGTTTACTTTCGGTGAAGTATTTTTCGTTATCAATTTACCTTTTTATTACCTTGCTGTTACTCAGATTGGCTGGGAGTTCACCTTAAAAACATTTGCCAGTGTATTACTGGTTTCCTTCTTTGCTGATATCACCCCTATGTTTATCAGTTTTGATGGTCTGAACCCTATTTATGCGAGTCTTGTTGGTGGTTTCTTGATGGGAGCTGGTTTCCTTATGTTATTCCGCCACAATGCCAGCTTAGGTGGACTTAATATCCTAGCGCGTTACTTAGCACAGACCCGCGGTTACTCTATTGGCAAGTTCCAGATGATAGTGGACTGTATTATTGTATTCATGGCTATTTTTGTTGTTGATCTAGACGCTATTTTATTATCCGTATTAGGTGCAATTGCACTGAATCTTATTTTGGCTGTGAATCACAAGCCTGGCCGTTACAGTGGCTTTTAAGGGCTGATTATCTAAGCATTCGCTTTTCTAGTTAAGACTATTGAATTGCCCACCAGAGGCTATGGTGGGCATTTTCTAAACAAATCATTCTTTCTATTTCTTTCTTCATCTTCTCGATAATGCCGAGTTAGCTTTTTCTTAGGTATTTATCATCTTGTCTCTTTGATAAAATAACCTAATTACAAATCGAACTAATTACTAAAGCTGCTTTCTATCAGCGAAAAGTGAACAGACGTGCGGCAGCAAAGGGTGATTTTTTTGTTGTATACATAGGCTGTTCTTCATAAGGTTTGGTCTTAGGATCAAAGCATTAAACGATTCATTTTAGAGTAACTCACTTGCGTTTAGATTATTACCTAGCCCATGCGGCTAACTTATCAAGAAAAGAGGCCAAAATTGCCATTGCTAAAGGCCGTGTTCTTGTAAATGGTGAAAGCAAATTAAAAGCAAATACCAGCGTGACGGATAGTTGTGATGTGATATTAGATAAGAAGTCATTATCTTTTCAGCAGAACCGATATTATATGATGCATAAACCAGAAGGTGTGGTGTGTGCGCTGCAAGATGATGAGCACTCAGTGGTGCTAGATTTATTGCCAAACGAGATTAAGAAAGAGCTGAAAGTAGTTGGTCGCCTTGATAAAGACACAACCGGTTTATTGCTTTTGACAACAGATGGCCAGTGGCTGCATAAAATCACTTCGCCTAAACACGATTGTCCAAAAACGTATTTGGTCGATTTGGCAGATAAGATAGAGCAAGATGCAGTGAACGCCTTAGAGCAAGGCGTGCTATTAAATGGTGAGATAGATTTAACAAAACCTGCCAAAGTAGTGGTTCACTCTGATAAGCAAATTAGCCTGACAATTAGCGAAGGTAAATATCATCAAGTGAAGCGTATGCTAGCTGCAGTTGGTAATAAAGTAGAAGCACTGCATAGAAGCCAAATTGGAGCGCTTGTATTACCTGAAGCCTTGCCTTTGGGAGAGTTTCAAGAATTAAGCCAAGAGCAAGCCGCTCTATTAGCCTAAAAGTTGACTATGAATTTCCTGATCATAGGATGATCAAATTAACTTAAATTGAGAGTGAAGTATGTCTGAAGAATTAAGTGTTGAGCAAAGAGTGCATTTATTGGCTTCTGCTGATGATGAGCGTATGGCGTATTTTGTTAAGCAAGTTATAACATCTGAACAGGTGTGGAGCTTGAGTAATGAAGAAGGGTTCGTCATGGTAGAAACAGATGAAGGCGATTGTGTCATGGTTTGGCCTGATGCTGATTTTGCCGCACAATGGGCTGTTGATGATTGGGACGATTGTGAACCTGTCTCTGTACCATTAGCGGAATTCAAGGCTAATTGGTTGCCGAGTTTAGAAGCCGATAAGATTGATATTGCCGTATTCCCAAATATTGAAGACGAAGGCAAACTTATTAAAGCGAATGAGCTTGCAGAAGCGCTTAAAGCCTAAAAAGTTAACCTGCTAATTTTTTTAGCAGGTTAATTTCTAAACACCATTTCTATGACTATCATTATCCTTTATCAAATCAGTGAGTTAAAAAAATAAATTTTTTTTGCAACATGCTGGAACCAAGTCAGGATATCTCTGTCTATCTTTACTAGATACGTATCAATTACTGACAATAAACTGACAAAAGAGATAGCCATTATGAAAAATACATTGAATAAAGCCCTTCTTGCTGGTGCCGCTTTAGCTGTTATGACAAGTGCTGTTGAAGCTAAGCCAAATGATCAACTTACAATTTCTGCTGAAGCATCTTCAAGTGTGAAAGAGAAGTTTGATTCTTGGGTTGCAGGTGATCGTCTAAAAGGTCGTAAAGATCGTTGTTACGGTATTGCTCTTGCTGGTGAAAATGATTGTAAAGCAGGTGCGGGAACAAGTTGTGCAGGTACTTCTACAACTGACTTCCAAGGTAACGCGTGGACTTATGCACCTAAAGGCAGCTGTGAATTTATTATGACACCTAATGGCAATGCCTCTAAAAGTGAAATAAAAGCCTAGTTCGAGAAGCTAGACTTTTATGCAAAACTCTCATCTTTTGACTAAAAAAAAGATGGACTTCTCTGGTGCTGGGATCAATTTGAAACCCCAGCACTATGATGAGGCCATTGCCTTAGCTCTTCCTGATACAGCGGATAAATCACTTTGGTTTGAAGTACATACTGAGAACTATTTTGTAGCGGGTGGGCCTAGGTTGGCATATCTGCAAAAAATCAGGGAATTATACTCACTTAGTTTACATGGGGTTGGTGCTTCCTTAGGTAATCCTTCCTTGTTAACTGAACCTCATCTTAAGCAGGTTGCAGAACTCGTAGAAAGGTTTGATCCTTTTTTAGTGTCTGAACACGCAACTTGGTCTAGTAGCCAAAATGCCTACTTTGCAGATTTATTACCTCTACCTAGAACGCAAAGCGCCCTTACTAGCTTGTGCGATGGGATAGAAAAATATCAAACAGCGATAGGTCGACCTATTTTAATTGAAAACCCTACCAACTATTTAGACTTTGTTGCTGATATGGACGAAGCTGACTTTCTTATGGAAGCCGTTAAGCGAACTGGGTCGGGTTTATTATTAGATGTGAATAACCTCTATCTAAGTAGTAAAAACACTGGCATGGATGTTAATGCATATCTCGATGGTTTAGAGGGTGATCTTATTGGTGAAATACATATCGCAGGCTTTGCGATAGATGAAAACTTTCCAGAGCGCTTGCTGATAGATAGCCATGGTGCGCCAGTTGCCGATGGTGTTTGGCAATTATTAGAGCGAGTGCTTTCTCGTTTTGGACCTAAGCCTGTTTTGCTGGAACGAGACGATAATATTCCAACTTTTAATGAGCTGATGTTAGAAAGAAATCAGGCTCAATCTTATCTTGATTCGATGACACCACTGTCCAAATTGGCTGCTAATTCAGCACCTAATGGGGTGCACCTTGAATGATCATGAGAATTATATTCAAGCCTTCAGCCACTTTATGCGAAGTGGTGATGCTAGCCGTTTAAGTGAATTCTTAACGAATGGGCAAAGTGCTGAATTTCTTAGTATTTATCGAAATGGTTTTTATAAAGCGTGTTTAAGCGCATTAAGCGCAAATTTTACTTGCTTAACTTATGCTCTCGATGATGCTGATTTCAAGCAAATAGCGACGGCTTATATTAATCTTTACCCACCAAGCCAAGCCACGTTAGTTGCTTATGGCATGGCGCCGAACATGTCTAATACTAAAGAGGCTAATATTCCTAGCCTTCCTGTGTTTTTACAGCAATTAGAAGGTCAGGGACCAGAATTAGCGCTTCCTTGGCAGGTGTTATCTGATCTCGCTTTATTAGATCAGGCTTGGATTGGTACCTTAAATAAGCAGAATACAAACCTTGTCAGCTTAGCGCAAGTACAGTCTATGCTAGAGCAAGGAGAGGATTTATCACTTATTCCTTTTCTTTTGATTGAATCCGTTTCTTTGGTGAATACTGAGTTTGCTATTTTTTCTCAATGGCAAGGGCTTAGATTCCAAGGTGAAGGAATAGATAGGTTACAGCGAGCAGGGCAAAACATTCTTTTCTGGCAATATGAAGGAGAGGTTCAAGCAAAATTATTAACATCAGCTGAAGCGCATTTTTATCAAACGTTTTTAGTGACAGGCTCAATAGGCGATGCCTTAGAAAGTGCTGCTCAACAGGATGCTAGCTTAGATATCTCTGTTTTATTTGCGGACTTATTAAATGCATCTCTTTTAAAATTAGAGGTTTAAATAATGATTGGAAAAATCAAAGCATTGTACATTTCAGCAATCGGCTTTGTAGAAACTTGGTTAAAAGACATTGTTTTATTAGGCTTGAGATTTCAGTTAGCGAATGTGTTTTTCTCGTCAGGCCTAGCTAAATGGAATGGTTTTTTGGTGCCAAACCCTGATAACTATGACCTGTTTTTGTATGAATTCTTCTGCCCAGAAGAAATTCGTCCTGGTGCATTACTATTATGTGACCCGCAAACATTGGAATATCAAGAAGGCTCTCTAGCGGTTAGCCTAATTGAAAATGCCGCCTTAATGGCCGGTGTTATGGAGATTATATTGCCGCTCTTGCTATTTGTAGGGTTGTTTTCACGCTTCTCCGCATTAGCGTTAATTGGTATGACTGCCTTTATTCAGTTGGCCGTATTCCCTGAGTGGTCTCATTGGGTTAATCCTGCTTCTTGGTGGGTTGCTGTCGGCGCGGCTATTTTAGTCAGTGGGCCAGGTAGATTCTCATTAGATAGGGTTTTAGGTCTAGATAAAAAGTAGTATTGGAAAACGAATAAATTTATTTATTAAGCCTGATCGTAACTGATCGGGCTTTTTTGTTTGAAAGCATGATAATTTCTTATTAGAAACAAAAATTTAACGAAAAACTGTGTTAGCATCGAAGGATATAGGGCTAAACATGTCTTATCGGACAGCTTTTTACTTATAGGGAAACAGATAACTCAATGAAAAATAAAAGATTGCAGAATCAGCTAATAGAAGAGATTGATGCATTTTTAACAACTCAAAAAAGTTTAATGTTATCGACCTCAAACGAAGCGGGGCTTCCTCATGCTTCTTATGCCCCCTTTGCTATCCATGAAAACGAATTACTTATTTTTATTAGCCAGCTTGCCGCTCATACCCAACATTTATTAATGACGCCAAAAGCAGGCGTATTGATGATTGAAGATGAAAGTTTAAGCCAAGATGTTTTCGCAAGAACTCGATTAAGTTACCAAGTTAAAGTCGAAGCAGTTGATCGAGAGGATGGCTTCTGGCCACAAGGTATTGCCTTATTAAAGGATAAACTGGGCGATAGGATAGATTTATTGAGCCAGTTGGGGGACTTTGTTCTGTTCCGCTTATCACCAATCGAAGGACGTTTTGTAAAAGGTTTTGGGCGAGCCTATGAAATTAACCCAGGGTCACTTGTTGATGAACTCACTCATATCACAAAATAATAAGAGATAAAGCATATTAAACCTTTAGCCAAGCGTATTTGTATCCGCTTGAGCATAAAGTGTAGGAGTATAAAATTTAATGAGTAAGCGTAAAATTAATAGAGAAGAAGTTAGCTCGCGCATTTTACACGCTGCTGAGCATGAATTTGGCCTGTATGGATATAAGGGCGCTAGCCTACAAAATATTGCTAAAAGGGCTGGGCTGCCTAAAGCAAATATCGTTTATTATTTTGTTTCTAAAGAAAACCTTTATAAAGTGGTATTGAATCAAATCGCCAGTAGCTGGAATGATGTGTTCGATAAAGCCACGATTGATGATGATCCTGCTGTTGTTCTTGATAACTTTATTCGTACTAAGTTAGCCCAGAGTATTGCTAAACCTCGTAGTTCTCGTATTTTTGCGATGGAAGTGATTCAAGGGGCAGCGCATATTAGTGAATATCTAAGAGAAGAGTTACGACCTTGGCTGCAAGATAGGATCAATCTGATTGAATCTTGGATAGCTAAAGGCAAGATGAAAGCGGTTGACCCTACCAGCCTTATTTTTATGATTTGGGCGACAACACAGCACTATGCTGACTTTGAATCTCAGATACTTACCTTGCTAGATCAAGACGAATACGCAGAAAGCGATATGACTCGCATCGGTGATACTATTAGTAAAACTATTTTAGGGGGATGTGGCTTAAGCATGCCGTCGGCTGCCTAAACCGATATTTTTAGTGTTCCTTAAGGCCAATAAGCTCATTATTGGCCTTTTTTATTACCAAATTTTAATGTGTTTAATGCTGAGTTAATCGTTAAGCTAAAGCTAATTAATAATTTTAAATAGGTGAACATGTGAGATTCTTTATTATTGTTTTGTTTAGCGCTTTCTCTCTTGCTGCACAGGCAAATTTAAATCTTAAATGGTTAGCACCAGAACCTGAAAATCAAGCGATCAAGCAATTACTTGAATCCTCAGAAGTGTTGCAAACCAGTATCGATCTGATTAATAACAACTGGCAATTAGAAGATGACATTTTACTGCGTATAGGCGGTGAGGAAGATCCTTATCATGACCCTGAAACCAGTACGATTTATTTCTCCTATTATTTCGCCGATGAAATAGCGCAAAGATTTATTGCTGCTAACCCCAATGCCGATCTAGCTGCCCAGCAAAGCTTTGTTATCTCAGGTGTTGTGCATACCTTGTTCCACGAGTATGCCCATGTTTTGGTGGATTATTTAAATTTGCCTGTACTGGGTCGTGAGGAAGATGCAGCAGACTCTTTTGCATCTTATGTTTTGATTACCATGATGGAAGATGGCCCTAGATTACTCAAAGATGGAGCAGATTTATTTTATCTTGAAAGTTTAGATCCAGAACCTTTCGCCTCTGTTATGTTATCTGACTCCCATAGTTTGCCAATACAAAGATTTTATATGAGCCTTTGTCATTTATATGCCAGTGATGAGAAAGCTTACCAATATCTCATTACTGAACATGACTTTGATGAAGAGTGGGTAAATACCTGCTTCATGGATTACGACATTATCATCTCTTCTTGGCAGGTGTTGTTAGCGCAAGAAGAGACATAATGGAATAGACAAAGGTGGATTAAATACTTTGGCCAAGCATGCGGCGTAAAGTGCCATCTTTATCTATGATGTGATGTTTAAGCGCGCCAACAAGGTGTAAGCCAATCGCAAAAATCATCACATTAGCACCTATGCCATGGATACTTTCACCTACGCCTGCTAAAAATTCATTTTGAACTAGCATCCTGCGCGCATTCTCAGGGTCTGGGAAGCTTGCTACTAGCTCTAAACCAAAAACGTATAAACCTCTTCCTTCTGACAATGTCATTATCATGCCTGATATTGGCATCAGCAGCATGCCAATGATTAGCGTCCAATGCATCACTTTTGCCAGTAGGTGTTCAACTGAGGTGTATTTCCCCGCAGGTTTTGGCCAACCATTCATGTAGCGCCAGATTACACGAAGCAGTGCGATAAGCAGTAATATAAAACCAAAAGATTTATGAATAGGGAATAAGGCATAGTCCTTAAACTCTGTCATATATAGGCCTATTGCCATGAGTCCGATAAAGAGAATCGCAACCAACCAATGTAGGCTAACGGTGATCTTGCTGAACTTTGCTTGGGTATCTTTCATTGTATTACTTACCTATCGTGCTTGATGTGAATTATTGTGGATGCTCATGCCACTTAAGCGTGGCTGTGCAGCCTGTTTCTAAATTGTTTTCTACGGTGTTTTTTAAGGTGAAGTGCCAGCCCTTCTGTTGTGCTATCTGAGTGACAATATCCAGCCCTAGTCCAAAGCTCTCTCGGTTAGATTTGCCTCTTTGCATTAGGTGCTCTGTATCCTTGATGCCACAGCCTGAATCTTGAATTGAAATAAACTTGCTCGAAACATTAATGATGATGCAGCCTTCAAAAGAGTGCTCGAAGGCGTTTCTGATTAGGTTAGAAATGACAATGAGCAGCAGGTTTTTTTCGATATAGACTGAGCCATCATCAATGATATTGAGTTGGATTTTGAGCTCACGACCTTCGATTAGATAGCTAAGTTGATGCTTCACTTCAGACACAAGTGTTGCCAGTTCATGGGTGCTCAGTTTTTGCTTTTTAGGCTCACCTTGGTTGTTCTCTTCTTTGTCGGCTTGGGAGAGCCAAAGCAGTGATTCGGTCAAACCTTTCATGTTATTGCTGGATTGGCGTATATGTATGAGAGGGTCTTTAAAGTCATTCGACCCTGTTTCTTGGCGACGATCAATTAAGTCTAACGCGCTGCTAATGACAGCAATTGGTGTACGCAGCTCATGGCTAGCATTTTGTAGGAAGGTCTTTTCCCTTTCTTGGGTTTGCTTTATACGTTTAATACTTTGATTTAACACTTTTGCGATGTGCCCAATTTCTGATTGGTTTTTCAGTAAAGGGTGATCATCGAGTGATTGATAGCAATCTAGGTCACTGGCGATTTGAGCGAGAGATTCCATCGGGGTGAGTACTTTTTGATGGAAGCGGTAGGCAATCCAAAGGACTAAAACTAATAGAAGAATAAGAACGGTTAAGGTCGCTAGCGTGACCGTTGCAAAAATATTGGGAGTAGGGACTTCTTTAATTTTAAATGCTCTACTAAATAAATAGGCAACAAAAATTTGTCTTTCGTTTTTCCCTGGTATAGCGGTGAGTAAGAGAAAATTAGGAGGTGTTGAGCTTTGCTCCATAGTTTGAGTTGTATCGGTTTCTGTCTTCTTTTTGCCTCTTTTAATAAAGACTTTGACTAGTTCATAATTCGCAACCTGTTTTGAACCAAGTGCTTTAGTTAACCAAGAAGGCAAGTTCTGCTCGCCAATATAAACGCTAAACTCACCCATGTCATAGTGTGTTTGAGTGAGTGTATCTGCCTTATCTAATTGAGCGTAGTGATAACCAATTTTGGTTAGGCTCATACGAGCTGAAATATCTAAACCTTGATTGTAGATATAGTAAATTAAGCCAGAGGTACAAAGAATTACAGCAAACGTTAGAATGATAAGCTTTTCTTGTATGAAAAAACGTAAACCTTGTCGAGTATGGCTACTTTGAGCTTTATTTTTTGTCGGAGAATTAGACGTCATTGTCTTCTCCTTCTTGGCAGCGCAATACCACACCAACGCCACGTAGAGTGTGAAGAATAGGTTGATTGAAAGGTTTATTAATGGTTTTTCTTAGTTGGTATAAGTGAGATTTCAGCGCGTCAGAATTTGGTGGTTTTCCTTGCCAGACCACCTCTTCCAATTTCTCTCTACTTAACGGTGCTGGGCTTGCTTTGGCTAATGCCACCAAGAGGTCCCAAGCAACAGGGTTTAAGGTAAGGCTTCTGTTTTGCCTTGTGGCTTCTCTGGTGTCTATGTTGAGAACGAGGTCATCAACCTTAAGTGTATTTTTCTGAGGCAGAGAGCGACTCACTAGGGCTTTTATTCTGGCAACTAATTCGGGTAAGGCAAAAGGTTTGACAAGGTAATCATCCGCGCCTTGTGCAAAGCCCTCAAGCTTATTATCTAAACTATCTCTTGCGGTCAGCATCAAAATTGGCGTGTTATTTCCCTGATCTCTTAATGTTTTGGCTATGGTTAGCCCGTTTAATCTAGGTAGATTTAAGTCTAGTAAAATAATGTCGAAGGATGTTTCTTGGGCAAGTGTCAAACCTTGATCGCCCCTTTCAGCATAGTCACACTCAATATTATCGAAGGCTAAATATTCGATAATATTACTGGCAAGTTGTCGGTTGTCTTCAATCAGGAGTGCAAGCATCCTATTACCTTTTAGATCTTTTTTATTTAGATGTATCTGATTACTTATATGCTGTTAGGGCGGAGTATATCCTGTGAAAAATAAGCTTTTTCACCTTAACTTCACCTTTTACGAGTAATCAAAAGCTTGGTGGACGATTATGCCTAATATTAGTGCAAAGGCGATAAGCCTTAGTCTAATACGAGATTAAATACAGGTGATCCGTTGAGGTTCTAGGCTGATAAGGAGGCGTGAAAAAGTAGAGTAGTGCCTTTAATTATTGAAATAAGGCCAAGACGTTATTTGCTAGTTAGTATATTTCTTGTGATCTTAATTCTATTTTAGTTTTTAAACTCTGATAGATTAGTTACTGATTAACTCCCCACTTTTTTGGAGTTGCTTTGCTTGGTGGCGTATTTCATCACTCGCTATTTCTAAGGCAAGAAGGTTAGTGTGCATTTGTCCGTATTGATGCACTATTTTGTGAGGCCAAGGAGCGCTTGCTGCGAGTACGAATTGGCTATCTGTGATAGCTGTCACTTTTAACTCCTGGGTATTTTCTTCTAATAATCCTAAATGTTCGGTGTTTAATTGAATTCCACCTATGTTAAGCGAGCCTGTTCTAGGGTAGACAAAACCACGGCTTTGAGTTTTATGTTGAAAGTACCAAGACTCACCAGCCTTTAGGTTGATGTCTAAATAGCTGATGTCCTGGCTGATTTTATGGCAAGCTTGTTTGTCTTTATAGGCTCCTAACAGAATACGTGTATTGCCTACCTGAATAATGTCGCTATTTTTTAGATTGAAATAGCGGCTGCAAGCGACTTCTTCATCAGGCGGTAAAAGTACCCAAAGTTGCATTATGCCTATATCATTTTTCTTTTGGTTCGCTTCATACCTTTCTTTGTGCCAAATGCCTTTACCGGACGCCATCCATTGTAAGCCTTGATCTTCGATTGTGCCTGTATGCCCCATTGAGTCTTGATGAATGAGCTTAGCATCATAAGGCATGGTGACAGTGGCAACACCTGAGTGGGGATGCCAATCTATCATTAAGCTATTTTTACCTTTTACTCTACCAGCATCAAAGAGCACAAAAGGCGCGAGTAGGTGTCTAATTCTGTGATTAATATAGGCTGGGTGATTCGTTTTAGGTTCAATGATTTGAGACAAGGCTCGCATATCAAGCCTCCTTTTTAGTTTGTTTAATAAGAGCGAAAGCAAAAGCACAAGTTAATAAACCTGATACTGTCATAGAAAAAGCCATAGGCATGCTGTTTATACTCTCGCTTAAGCTAATAACAGCACTGGCCAAAGCGCCTAAACCAAATTGCATAACACCATTAAGACCTGATGCTAAGCCTGCATATTGACCCGAGCTTGAAAGCACACCCGCAATAGCATTTGCTGAAGTAAAGCCCAGCATAGCCATATAGAGAACAACTCCTAGAACGATATAGGGCAAAGACAAAGCGAGACTTGCCACAAGAAATAAGTAGAGACCAATAACCCCTAAGCCTATCCCTGCCCAAATAAGTTTGATATTTGGATCTATATGACCAAGCCGTCTCGCATTGAGTAGATTTGTACTTATCATGGCAACGGCATTAAGCCCGATTAATAAGCTGTAATCTTGTGGACTGACCTGATGCAAGCTCATATAAACGAAAGGCGAACCTGATATGAAAGCAAACAAGCCTGCAAATGAAGCCGAGCCTGCAAACATATAGCTTAAGGTAAGTGGGTTAGTCAAAACGAACCTGTAACCTTTGAATATCTCAGATAGTTTTACTTTATTACGAGACTTGTTATCTGACTTATTGGTGGATGAGGTGTGCGTCTCTGCTTCTTTATTAGTGCTGGCTTGGCTATTGATAAAGAGTTGAGTAAAGAAGGTGATAAAAGCAAAAAAACCTAAGCAGAAGAATATCCATTGCCAGCCAAGGTGAATAAGTATTTGGCTTCCTAGCATAGGGGCTACCATAGGTGCGATAACGACGACCGCCATAATATAAGAAATAATTTGGCTGCTTTTTTCTTTACCATAGCTTTGTTGAATGAGAGCGAATACCACCACAGAAGTGCCACCTAAGAAGCCTTGCACACCACGTCCAATGAAAAGCCAGGTTAGGTTAGTACTAAATGCGACAATAAAACTTGCGATGGCAAAACCGATTAAACCCCAGCTTAGTAAGCTGGTTTTATTTAATTTGTCTGCCAAAGTACCAAAGACAAGTTGGCCTAAAGCAAAACTTAATAGGTAAATGGCAACACTTGCCTCCATAGCATCAATTCGAGTATCGAAAAAATGAGCCATTTGAGGTAATGCCGGTAGGTACATATCTATCGCAAGAGGAGACAGTGAGAAGATCATCGCCATGAGGCAAACGAATCCCCAAAAGGGCATGCTTTGAGTATTGGTGTGAGTGTGAGAACTTGAGTAAGACATGCTGTATTCCTATTGGTTAGCTGTCTTAGTAGTTTAATTAAGCTTTATTTATGAATAAATTAGGCTGGTGGAAATGAATTGTTTCCATATGAGTCTTTATTTAATGAGAATTAGCTCAATATTAGAAACATAAGGCCACCTTACTAAGGTGGCCTTATGTTTAACTTAAGCTTGTTGGCTTGCTTGATTCGACATAAAACTACGCTTACCTAGAATAAAGACCACTAGGAAAACGATTAGGCCTGCAAATTGAATTCCTATGTGTAAGCTTGGCCATAACATAGCAATAGCAGCAAAAAGTAATAAGCCTCTGCTTGCTAGGTTCAACTTATCTTCTAAGTAACCTTCCATCACGGCAACAAACGCATATAAACCGAAAATACCAAATATAGTCAGGCGAATAAGTGTTTCTGCATCACCACCGATTAATGGGGTATAAGCCATTAATAATGGAATAATATAAAGGCCTTTAGCCAGTTTCCATGCGGTTACACCTGTGCGCATTGGCGGTGTTTTAGCAATAGCCGCTGCGGCAAATGCGGTTAAGCAGACAGGCGGTGTGACATTACTGTCTTGTGATAACCAAAAGATAATCATGTGAGCAGTGACTAAGAACATAGCAATTGCTTCTGCACCCAGTGCTTGCTCATAAAGCATGCCTTTGAAATCACTTGGTACCTGGCTTAGCAGCTGAGTGGCTTGCTCGATTGGCATGCTTTGCCCTAATTGACTAATCACAGTTGGATCAACCAGCATAAAGATAGCATGTGCTGTTTCAGGTAACTGGCCTGATGCGAGCATGTCTAGCATTTGGCTTTCAGCAATTAGGTTGTAAAGCGCAGGGGCTGATAAGGTACCTAGAACAATATAAGAGGCTGTTACAGGTAAACCCATACCTAAGATCAAAGAAGCCAGTGCGACTAAAATAATGGTAAAGAATAAGCTTCCACCAGCCCAGCTTGTGATCATCAAGGAGAATGTATTACCAACACCTGTGGTGCTGATGACATTGACCACCAGCCCGATGCCGACTAGAAGCACTGCTGTGGTCGACATATTTTTCGCGCCTTGCACCATGGCATCTAATATTTCGATCACACCCATACGATGAGTCTTAGATAACCAAGAGGATGCAATGACTATCAAGATGGCAAAACCTGCTGCATAGGTTGGCGTAAAACCTTGAATTAACATGGTTACTAGGCCGCCTAATGGTAGGATGTGGTGCCAGCCTTGTTTTAGGACAGACATGGCTGAGACGCCATCATCCATGGTTTGTACTACATTGCTACGTTTTGCTTCTACACGAACAAAGAAGGCAACGGATAAAAAGTAAAGAAGGGCAGGAACTGCAGCCACACTGATAATGGTGACATAAGAAACTTGCGTATAAGAGGCCATGATGAAAGCCCCTGCGCCCATTACGGGTGGCATTAACTGTCCACCAGTAGATGCTGCGGCTTCAATACCTGCGGCAAAACGTGCTGGAAAGCCTGCTTTTTGCATTAAAGGTATTGTAATTACACCAGTAGACACTGTGTTCGCGACTGATGAACCAGATACTGATCCCATTAAACCTGAACCTAGTACAGCCACAAAACCTGGACCACCAACCATTTTGCTAGCTGCTGCTCTTGATAATTCAATGATGAAATCGCCCGCGCCTGATTTAACAAGGAAAGCGCCAAACAGAATAAACATGAAGACAAAGCTCCATGAAATTCGAGAAATAGAGCCAAACATGCCGTCTGTACTAAAGAAGCTTCGGTATAACAAGGTCTCTAAGCTTAGCCCTGGGAAGGAGAAAGGCCCTGAAATTAGGCTTCCCCAGAGTACGACATAGGTGAGTGCAACAAAAATTAAAGCAGGGATAAACCAACCAGCGGTTCGACGAATGAGCTCTAGTGCTAAAAGAACTGCAACAGCTGATGCTATCCAATCGCCTGTGACAAAGGTAACACCTCTATCATAGAGGGCATCTTCAAATAGCATTATGTAGATAGGTAAGCAGATAAGAGCCGCCACTAAAACCAGATCCACGCCTAAGGCAAGTTTTGATTTTGTTAACTTTGAGCTTGCTGGAGTAAGCAGGGTACACATGATGCCAAAACCAGCAAAATGGAATGCAGATACCCAGAGTTCAGGGAAGGTGCCTAAGGTATTAATGTAGATATGGGAGAAAGCCATAAGAATACCAATAAGGTAAATTGCCCTATTGATGCCAGTACCACTTCTGTGGGTACTTTCAAATTCTTTTAATTTAGCTTGGGTCTCTTCATCCATGTGGGGTTGGGTTGAGCTCATAACAACTTACCTTATGGTGCGACTGTTTAATCAGATAAGGAACAGTGCTTAATACTTGTTTTAAAATAGAGAATAGTCTCTCTAGGGGCTAGTTCTACCCCCTAGAGAGACTGAGAAATCTATCAAGATTTCTCAGGCATTGCTGTACGTGTTTTTGCTTTTTACTAGTTTGCCACTAGATGAGCTGGGATGCTGATACCTTGTTCGCGGTAGTAACGAGCAGCACCTGGGTGAAGTGGTACAGGCAGACCTGCAATTGCTTTTTCGATAGACATAACTGCTGTCGCTTTGTGGATAGCACTTAGGTAGGTTAGGTTGTCGTAAAGACTTTTAGTCAATAGGTACACATCTTCTTCTGGCAAATCAGCACGAGATGCTAGGAAGTTTGGTTGTGCAATTGTATTGATGGCTTTAGTTTGACCTGGATAAGTATTTGCAGGGATTACATAACGAGTCCAAAGAGTGTAGTCACCATTAGCTTCTTTCATTTGCTCATCGGTAAAGTCAAGCACTTGAACTTTATCGCCCATAGCAGCATAAGCTCGTGTAATCGCGCTTACTGGTACACCCGCTGGAATATTCATGCCATCGATTGTGCCGTTCTGTAGAGCGTCTGCACTACCGCCGTAACCCATGTGAGCTAGGCTAAATTTATCGGCATCAATACCAAGGCCTGATAGCAATTGGCGACCAGAACCTTCTGTGCCTGAGTTCTTTTTACCGATTGAGAATTTGTTATTACCTTTTTCTAACTGGGTTAAATCGGCAACAGTTCCGCTTTTTACCAAATCAGATTTTAGGACAAAATGCTCAACGTTTTGCCAAAGCATTGAAATAGAACGTAGGCCTTCTTGTTTGCCTGAATTTGCTACTCGACCTTCACCGTTCCATGCCCAAGCGCCATATAGACCTTGAAGGATGGCAAACTGAGCTTGGTTTTCACGTAATAATTTAACGTTCTCACCTGACCCTGCTGAACTAATAGCAGATAAAGAAATGCCGTGTTTTGGCTCTAATTTGATTTTACTTAAAGTTGCAATAGCAACACCGACAGGGTAGTAAGTACCACCAGTGGATGCTGTTGCAAGAATATAGTCGCTATCAGCTGCCACTGTGTGGGTAGCAGATAGTGTGATGGCAGTTGCGCTTGCTAAACCTAGAAGGCTTTTGCTGATTTTTTTAAGGCCCAGTTTCATTTTATTTTTCTCCTAATTGGGGGAACACTGAGAGTAAACTCGATTTAACTTATATCAATATCCATGCCAAAATCATAACTACTTGATTTGTAAGAAATAAATTATTTTTTTGTAATTAAGAAAGTGAATCCCATCTCAATTGAGCAAAAAATAGCTGATAGCAATAATTATTCCTTAGGCAAAAAATTGCTTATGCCATGAATGCCATGTGTAACAAGGGCTAAAGGCAAATTTTAATGTTTTATGATAGTTGCACGATTAAGCGTAGGCAAAAAATGGCTTATAGAAATTGTCGACAAAAAGCTGCTTTTTCAAACAAATTTTAACCATATTCAAACAAGGTTTTTATAATGTGGTGCCAATTAATTTGTTAAAGTGAGTGAATGAAAACGAAAAAAGTATCAGTTTTATTAAGATGATTTACCATGTGTCAGCGTCTTTTACTGATTGAAATAACGCAAGTTTAGTGAGTAAATTTTATGGTGAAGGTGGTTCTTTTTGATTTGGGGAATGTGCTCGTTAATTTGGGCGAAACCACTAAATTAAATGCCATGTTAGCGAGTCATGATAATGAAAAGGAAGCTTGGTTAAAATGGTTAGCATCGCCTAGCGTAAAAGCTTTTGATACGGGCAAAATTACTTTAACGGACTTCGCAGTTAGTCTTGTTAAAGAAGTATCAGGTGATAAAGCAGATTCTGTTCGGATTAAACACTTTTGTGATGAGTTTATCGCTTGGCCTAAAGGGTTATTTGATGGCGCTTTAGAATTAGTCGACTCGGTAAAGCCTCATATACATAAAGGGATTTTATCTAATACAAATGCGGCCCATTGGCCAAGGTTGATGCAAGAAATGAAACTGGCTGATAAATTTGATAGTTATTTTGCCTCTCATCATTTGGGTTTTGCTAAGCCGGATATCGCTATATATCAGCGAGTATTAGATAGGTTAAATGTGAGGCCAGAAGAGATACTTTTTATCGATGATAACCAAATAAATATTGATGCCGCTCATAGCCTAGGAATGCAGGCTCATAAAGTTAAGGGCGTGATAGAAGCTAAGGCAGTACTTAGTGACTATAATCTAATAAACTAAAATTGTACTTGTTGTCTTTTAAGAATGTTAGGAGCAAATTTCAGTAAGACGTTTTAAGCTAATTATCTGTAATCTAAAGAATTTATTAAGGGAATGAGTTGATGCAATCTTATTTTGACTTTTCGTCAGATGTCTATTCAAAGGGGCGACCGACCTATCCGCCGGAGCTCTATCTATGGCTATCCAACCAAGTCAAAAATCAACAGTGTGTATGGGACTGTGCTTGTGGAACGGGCCAGGTATCCATCGATCTAGCGGCTTATTTCGAGCAAGTCGAAGCGACAGATATTAGTGAATCACAGATAGCTGAAGCTATCCCTCATCGAAAAGTGAATTATAAAGTTTCTCCTTCTGAAGTGTGCGAATACCCAGATCAGCACTTTGATGCTATTTGTGTTGGCCAAGCATTACACTGGTTTGATTTAGAGAAATTTTGGCCTGAAGTAAAAAGAACCTTAAAGCCTGGTGGTATTTTTGCCTGTTGGGGCTATAGCTGGTTAAGTGTTTGCCCTGAAATAGACGATATTATTAACAGCAAAATCATGAGCAAGCTTAAGCCCCATTGGCCAGAGCAAAATAGAACCCTTTGGAACCAATATGATGATGTGACTTTTCCATTAGAAATGTTGGATGTACCTGAGTTTGAATTATCCTTTAAGTGGAATGCTTACCGCCTTTTTGATTATATGCAAACTTGGTCTGCTATCAGGGCATTAGACCATGATGATGCAACACAGGTACTTGCTGATGCTTGGGATGCCATTATTAAAGTATGGCAAGAGCCCTTGGAAAAACGTGAGGTAACTATCCCGTTTTTTGTAAAAGCGGGCCGGGTTTTGTAAGGAATTAATCTATGTTAAAAAAGAGGCTAAGGCCTCTTTTTTTGTATGTGAGTGCCTGAAATATAAGAAATTAGATGGTTTTCTTTATTATTAGTGAAATTTATAGAGACCGCTCCCTTGATGTCGAATATGAGGAACAGGCAATATCAGTTAAAGTTTTACCCTAAGTATCGGTTAAATATAAAAATAATGATTAAGACTAAAGTGTAATGACTCTTAGTCTTTAGAAAGAGATAGTGATGTTTGCATCCT